>CADAKF010000147.1 GCA_902788415.1 uncultured bacterium | reverse complement strand
GATGCGAGATCGCGAAGCGATTGAGGAGGAAATGAGGCAATTGCCACGATGAAAGGAGACGGGCGATGAGTTTGCTGGGATGGGTTGTCGGCGCGGCGATTCTCGACGAGTGGGGGCGGTGCGAGGAGCAGGAACGCGAATTGGAGGATCGAGACCGGCGGATTCGCGAGCTGGAAGGGCGGATCAGCCGGTTGGAGGCGACGCGGGGACGAGACGTCCCCGCCCCGTTTGGGTCGGACGGGCCATTTGGGTCAGACAGGCCGTGGGAGCGGAAGGGGCGATGGTGATGCGGTTGGAGGAATTACGACGAGGGGGATTCCATTTGCATGGACACGAGATAGTCCTGCGTTTCGTGGAAGAAGTGCACGACTCGGACTTGATTCGGGCTCTTGGTGATTCTGAAGATGAAAAGGTATTTGCCGACGGGGGCTCGGTGGTAGCCCTGCAAGCGCAGGACCGGGTCATCGCAAAGCGGATAGCGCTCGGGCATCGACCGCAGGTTGCGCAACGTCGTTTTCGCTTCGTCTGCAAGATGCGACGCCGCGGGCGGATTGCGAAGCTTTCGCTTGATGTAGGCGAGGGCGTTGCGGAGCTCATGTTTGGCTCCCGGTGCGAGGATGACCTTATACACCGAGCTCCGCCCGAATCTCGTCGAGCGCCTCAAAAGCGTCACGCCCCTTGTCTTCGTCGATATCCTTTTCGGCCTGGGCGATCTTGGCGTAAAGTTCTTGCTTGGCAAAGGCCTTGTCGTAGAGGTCAAGACTGATGAGTACGGAAGCGCCATACCCGTTCTTGGTAAGAATGACGGGGCCGTTCGTCAGATCGGTCTCGACCTCGGAGTACTTGTTTCGCAAGTCTGTGACTGGGCGGATCTGTGTGGCGTACATAATTGCTTCCTTTGCGTGACGGGAGAATTATATCATAATTATACCATTCGATGTTGGGAATCAAGGAGTTAGAATGAACGACGAAAATTTCTTTCCGGCGCGGCCGGAGACGAGGCCGATGATCTACGCTTACGAGGAGGACAATCCGAAGTATGCGGGGATGCTGAAGGTCGGATTTGCCTCGACGGGCGTGGAGAAGCGCGTCGCCGAGCAGTTTCCCGTCCTAAAGCCGGGCGACAAGAAGCCGTACCGGATTGTCTTCGCCGAAAGCGAAGCCGGGCGACAAGAAGCCGTACCGGATTGTCTTCGCCGAAAGCGCGATGTATTCGGACGGCGGTTCGTTCACGGATAAGCGCGTCCACGAGAAGCTCGTGGCGATGGGCTATGAGCAGCAGTACCACCAGGGCAAGAAGACGGAGTGGTTCAAGTGCAGCGTGAGCGCCGTTCGCGCGGCGTGGATCGCGGTCTGCAATCGCGTTGACAATGTCGAGCAGCGAACGCTTGACTTCAAGATGCGTCCAGAGCAAAGCGCCGCGGTCGAGAAGACCGTGCGCTATTACGAGAGCGCGGCGATGGAGAAGCGCATCAGGCGAACGCCGAAGTTTCTGTGGAACGCGAAGATGCGCTTCGGCAAGACCTTCGCCACCTATCAGCTCGCCAAACGGCTCGGGGCGAAGCGCGTCCTCGTGCTGACCTTCAAGCCGGCCGTCCAGTCGGCGTGGCGCGAGGACCTGATGACGCATGTGGACTTCGAGGGCTGGCAGTTCATCTCGAAGGAGGTCGCGGCTGAGGCCGCGAGGTTGCGCGGACGCGCAACCCGCAACACCCCGGTCTTTGATAAGAAGCGGCCGCTGGTCTGTTTCGGGTCGTTTCAGGATTTCCTCGGCTACAATCGCGAGACGGGCGGCATCAAGACGACGAACGAGTGGGTCCATGAGATCAACTGGGATCTCGTCGTCTTTGATGAGTATCACTTCGGCGCTTGGAAGGACAGTGCGAAGAAGCTGTTTGAGGTGGAAGAAGACGAAGTCGAAGGCGAAGGCGAAGAGCGGAGTGGGGAACGGCTGGACGAGACGTGGTTGCCGATTACGGCCATGCGCTATCTCTATCTTTCGGGAACGCCGTTCCGGGCGATCAACTCCGGCGAGTT
>CADAKF010000146.1 GCA_902788415.1 uncultured bacterium | reverse complement strand
GGAAGCCGAGCGCGCCGCCGCCGTAGTCGCGGGAGTGGACGGACTGCGTGAAGTTCGCCGTGAAGGAGCAGCGACGGATGTCAGCCGAGGAACCCGTCGTGCCCGTCATGCCAATCGCGCCGCCAAGACCATTGATCTTGCCGCCGCCGCCCTGAACGCAGTTCCCCTCGAACGTCGAGTCGTAGACGCGGAGCGTGCCGTTCTGGGCGCCGATCGCGCCGCCGTACGAGGGCACATCGCCTTCCGACGACATCCCGGAACCGTTTCGCAGGAATGTGCAGTTCGTGATGGTCGTGTCGCATCCGCCGAGCAACGCGACGCCCTGCGCGTAGAAGGTGCCCGGGTAGGAATATCTCGCATCGGAAATCGTCAGCGAATCAAGGGTGATGGTCGAGGCCGACACCTCGAGAATCCGCATCTTCCGCGAACCGGCGGGATCGCGCCGAAGGACCGTCACACCGGATCTGTCCTCGCCGACGCCCGTGTATCCGCCGCGGATCACGAGTCCCGGATTGTTCTTCACGACAAGCGCAGCCGTAAGTGTGTTCGTGCCCGCGAGAATCCGAATCTCGTCCCCGCTGTACACCGCCGAATCCAGAAGCGCCTGAAGATCGCCTGCGGCATTCGCCGCGCCGTCGCCGTCGCCACGACCCGTCATCGCGCTCCCCGCATACAGGACGAGCGGCGTGGTCTTAGGAACCGTCGTGAAGACCTTCCTCGCAAGGGTCACGACGCCCGCGCCATTCTCGGCCAGAAGCTCATACGTGTACGACACGCCCGCTTCGAGTCCCGTGAGATCAACCGCCACGGCGGAACCGGAATCGATCGGAAGACCGAAGTTCGCCTGCGTGAGGGTGACGCGTCCCGCATCGTCCGTCGGCCACCAGCGAACGCGCACGGTCGTCGGGGAACCGCCGTCGGAGCTAAGCGTCGCATTGACGCGGGCGGAGAGATGATAGCGGTGCGAAACCGGATTCTCGTCCGTGTCGTAGACAATCGTCGGCAGAACCGCGACCGCGAACGAGCGAACGGGGTCGCTCACCGCCGTGCCGCCCGCATTCGTCGCGAAGAAGCGGTAGTAGATCGTGCCCGTCACGCCCGAAAGCCGATACGTGGCATGGCTCCAGGGCGCCTGCTCGCCAAGCGTCTGGGAATTTGTCCAGCCCGCGAGCGTCATCCCCTTGTCCTCGGTGTCCCATGCGACCGTGACGGTCGGGTTCGCCCCGCCGCCCGTCGAGTTGACGTCCGCCCTAAGGGTCGCGCCGTCCGGGCTGATGTCCGTCGCCTCGTAGGCGTAGATGCCAAGCGTGTTCTCGGCGGGCACGGGAGCCGAGCCCACAACGCTCTTCGACGCGACGGCCGTGCCGCCGTCGTAGCCGATGTTCACGCGATAGAGGTTCGGCTGCGGCTCGTCCGCGTCGATGGCGGCGGAGGTCGCCTCGTCGGTCGTCACCCAGCTGCCGCCGTCGAACCATCCGCCGTCGTAGCGGCCCGCCTTCGACTGCGGATGGAAGTAGACCTCGTCTCCGAAGAGCGGATCGTCCGTGGTGTTGCCGGGACCCGCATGCGCGGATTGCGTGACGCAGTACTCGAACACGGGTTCGTCACCGGAGGAAATGGTCATGTCGCCGTCGTGGTTGTTCCAGAGGATGCAGTTCCTGAAGGAGGCTGATCCGCTGTTCTGGACGTAGGCATGGCTCGTCCGGTAGGTCGTGAAGCCCTTCGTCCCCGCGATCGTGCAGTTCACGGCCTCGACGCGGCCGCCGTCGTTGACGATCGCGTAACCGTTGTAGGTCGCGCCGAGCAGCACGTTCGTCATGTAGAGCGAGCTCCCGCCCCGCACGGAGATGTCGCCGCACGACGTATTCGACGCATACCCGCTGTAGCCCGCCATGTAACTCGCGCAGCGGTTCATGACGAGCGTCGAGCCCGTCAGGTAAATTAGGCCGCCGTTGCCGACAAAGACCCCGAGACGCCCTTCCGCAAGCCAGTTCGTGCGGAAGAGGCAGTCGGAGAATTCGGCCCGCGCGACGCCCGAGATGTGCGCGACGCCGCCATAGGGGCCGGGCTGCCCGCCGCCGTGCAGGTCGTTACCGCCGTTCCCCGTGCGGGCGTAGTTGCCGTCGAACGTGCAGTTCTCGACACGCACGGACGGCACGTTCCGGAAACCGATCGCGCCGCCACCGCTTGCGCGGGCGTGAAC
>CADAKF010000145.1:442-2006 GCA_902788415.1 uncultured bacterium | reverse complement strand
CCGCGTCAAACGAAATGGTCGCGAGGAGATTCGTCTCGGCTGCGTTGTCGGGATCGAGTCCCCGAGCAAAGGACTCCTCGATGCGGACACCGTTTGCCGCAACGTGTTCGCCGAGGGCGTTGTACGCCCCGTAGTAGTAGTTCGTCAGGCAGTTCACATACTTCGCCGTTGAATTGGAGTAAAGGTCAAGCCAGCGGTAGGGAACGCTCGTCGTGCCGGACGAGGTGGCGGACGGATCCTTTGCCTTCGCGTAGACCTTGCAGCAGAAGAAGTCGCCGTCGCCGGACATCTCCTCCCATTCGGCATCGGCGGTGGTTTCTCCCGCACCGAAGTAGCTCACGCCCGGCATGGGAACAACCCGTTCGAGATAAGGCGAGCCGTCCGAAAACTTTGCATTGCACATGACCGCAATCGGATAGGCGTAATTCGGCGTCGTCAGCTTTACCGCGATGGCGAAGTTCGTCCCCGCGCCGACCGCAACCTCACGGTCGAAGTCAAGAACCTCAAAGCCGACATCAGCACATACCCCCTTTTTGACGGGTGTCATCGTGCCGGACAACGATCCGTCCGTCTCAAACTGCGGATCAATGACGACCGTCACCTCGTAGGTCGTATTCTCGGCAAGCGCATAGAAGCCGAACGCTGTCAGCGTCTCGTCCGTCCACGCCGTGAAGACGTTTGCGCCGAACGCCGTATCGGACGGGATATCTGTGCCATACGACATGACGTACCCATAGGGGTCAAGCTGGTAGACGTGTCCGTAGTCCGATCCGTCGCTCAACCGCGCCCATGCGATATTGCCGTCACGGCAGAGCGACGTGTCGTAGTAGGAGAGGTAGAAGTAGCCATTCTCTCCCCATGACATGCCCCAACTGTTGCGGATGATGAACGCGCCGTTCGCGGGCGGCGGGGGCTTGAAGTTGGCGGCGGGGTAGTCATCATCCCATCCGACAACGGCAACAGAGTGGTTTGCGACATTCGCGCCGGTGTAGTAGTAGTTAGCCCCTTGAAGGTAGCTGTCCGAGTGATAATACGAGATCGTCAGCGGCCCGTAGGTCATCACGCCGCGCTTCACGGATTCAAGCTGCGTCGCCATGAGGTCACCCGGCACGGATGTCGTCCAGCGCGGCAGCATCACCACCTTGCGCGGAATCCGCACACCGCGTTCGCGGACGCTCAGTCCCGGACGCTTGTACGGGTCGAGCGCCGCCGTCACCGGCCCGTCCTCGCGCAAGAACACCGCCACCGCGAGATCGGGCAAGCCACCCTGGTTGTAGGCGGCGGCAAAGCCGTGGAGATTGACGAGGTTATTGACGGAGAGATCGGCTGCAATCCCCTCGTCGCGGTTCATCAGATACTCAATCCCCACCATCGAGGCAAAGGCCCAACACGTCCCGTAAGGGCTCTGGTTCCGAACCGGCGTGAGGTAGGTCGTTCCCTGCCCATCAATGTCCCGCAGGTCGTAGCGCGTCGGAAGTGCGGTCGCCGCCTTCAACAGCCGCCGCCCCGCCGTTCGCTCGACGCGGTTGGTGTGATGCGTGAGCGGATGCGGATGCCGCCACAG
>CADAKF010000145.1:0-353 GCA_902788415.1 uncultured bacterium | reverse complement strand
ATCTCATTCGCCATCACGCCGCTGGTCGCCACCACGACCGCAGCCACCGCTATCGCCAATCTCACCATCGGTATTATACTAAATCCACACCCCTCACACCCTTCCACTCTTCCACTCTTCCTCTTTTCCACTCTTCCGTCTCATCCCTCGCCCCCGCCCGACGAGCCCTTCGGGCGATACACTAAAACGGGCGACGCGGCAAAATCGCTGTCGCGATTGAAACGCGAAGGTTTGCTCTGGGCTTGAAGTTCGCGACTTGCATTTCAATTTCAGCTCACAGGCAAATCAGTTCGAGCGAACTTCGCCCCAGCAAACCATCGCGTTTCACCCTGCGGGTTTTTGCCGCGCCGCCC
>CADAKF010000144.1 GCA_902788415.1 uncultured bacterium | reverse complement strand
TGCTCGGCGGCGGAGATGACCCACCAGAGGATCCCGGCGACGACGGCAACCGAGCAGAGCGCGAGCACGTACTCGAGCGCCGCCTGCCCCCGCCTCATCTGAATTCCCATGTCCGCATTATACCACAAAATGGAGAGTTGCGGGAGAGGCAGTCGTTCCACGGGAGCTGGCGTCGGGTCGCGGGAGTCCTGCTCGGTCTCGTCACTCAAGTTTGCGCTCCCGCGCCGAGAACAAGATACCGCCTTCAGCCATTCCCCTCGGCAAGACGTCTGGCTGCAGACCGAGTCCCTCCTACGCCTGCAAACTTTCGTTCCTCACTCGCAGGACTCCCGCCTCCCCTCCGCCACTGGCCACTAGCGATTGCCCCGCAAGAGATCACATCGCACCTTAACATCGGGCAGTAAACAGTCGAGCGGAGGGACGGGGAGCGCCGTGAGTGAGGAGAGAGGGTTTGCAAGCGTGGGAGAGGCGTTGAATGCAACCAGAGATAGACGCCGAGGCAGGGTAGGCTGAAGACGCAGTCTTGTCTTGATGGAGAAGCGCAAACCCGAACGACGAGACCGAACGGCAGCTCCCCGGCCCGGAGCGACGCCGAAAATTATCGGGATGCCGAGGGCGAGGAAGAGGATGTGCGGCAGCGCCGCCGCGACAACCGGCGGCACCCAGCCGCCGTTGGCGACCACCATCAGTCCGAGGGTGACGCCATAGAACGCGAAGAACATCCCGAGCGCACCCAGGATGCCGCGGAAGACGCTCTGGCGGCCGGACGCGATCCCGGCCGGAATGGCGAAGAGCGTGATGACGAGACACGCGAGCGGCGACAGCAGCAACGCCCACGCGTCGTAGACGCAGCCGCGGCGCACCTCGGCGGACAGGTCGGGATGGTTCTCAAGATAGCGGAAGCGCTCGCGGACGGATGTGAACTTCCACGGACGGTTCTGCATCAGGAAGTCCTCCGGACGCTCGTCGAACTCGGGGAAGCAGCGGAAGGGCAGCGCGTCCAGCTCGGGCGTCGGCGTCGCGGCCTCCTGCCCGCGCACGTCGAAGTGCTGCACCTTCGCATCGGTCAGCCACCATTCGCCGTCAAGGAACTCCGCCTTCGGCGCCGTGACGTTCATCAGCCGCGCGCCGCCGTTCGGACGGTCCACCGTCACGCGCACATTCGCAAGGCGACTCCCCCTGCCGTCCTGCAGCGCGTCGGCGTTCCAGGTTCGTCCGCCGACCGCGTTGCGCAGGACGATGTTGTCCGTCCGCGCCAGCGACGCCACGTCGAACTTGTTGGTCTTGAGCTGGCTCGCCCACTGGGCCTTCGCCGGTACGAACGACTCGTTCACCCACGCGACGCCGGCGGCGCAGAAAATCGCAACGGCCAGGAGTGGCTTCACGATCGCGAGGAAGCTGACGCCGCTCGCACGCATCGCGACGATCTCGGAATGGCGGCAGAATGACCACATCGTGTACAGCGTCGCCAGAAGCAGCGCCGCGGGGACGAGATACTGGACGTACGGCGAGAAGTAGCCGCAGAAGTAAAGCGCGATGTCGCTTATCGCGAGGTCCGCCTCGGCAAGGCGCGAGAAGGAACCGAAGAGGTCGAAGAGAACGTAAATCGAGACAAAGCCAGTGAGGCAGTAGAAGAGCGGAATCAGAAACTCCCGCAGAACGTATCTCGTCAATATGCGCATCACCGCTATTATATCATTTCACGCCGAGCTTGCGGCAGATCTCCGCTTCTGCGGCAAAGGCGGCGGGGAGGGAGACGTCGGGGGCGGCCGACGCGAACGGCAGGCGGTAGAACGCCTCGTAGGCGTCCGCGGACGAAATGCCGCGGAGCGAAAACGCAAGGGCGGAGATGCCGGACTTCACGCGCCCGACGAGCTCCACGGACTGCCCGCGATAGAGGTTCCGCAGGAGGCGCGGATACGCCTCCGCTTCGACACCGGACGCGAAGATGACGCGGAGATCGCTCAGGACCGGATCGCGGAAGCGCTCCGAGAGCCCCTCCAGTCCCTCACCCGCATTCCACCGCCAGCCGTCGAACACGAAGCTCTCGCCGCGGTTGCCGTGCGTGAGGACGTCGATGAGCTCGCGGTTCGCGGACGACTTCACGCCGTACATATAGACCGAGACGAGCCCGTCGTTCAGCGCCGTGAACTTCGCCAGGATCGCCGCCGTATCGCTCACGCCCATGTTCGCGTCGCCGTCCGTCACCACAAGCGCGATGAGCGGACGCTCCGGATCGCGCGGCAGCGTCAGCACCGAGCGGATCGTCGCG
>CADAKF010000143.1 GCA_902788415.1 uncultured bacterium | reverse complement strand
TGGTGGGGCTACAATAACCGCTCGCATCTTCTCAACGGACTTGCGGGTGTGTCTGTCGCCGATGGTACGACATTGACCCTTCGCGGTGTCAAGGACAAGCTCGCGACCGAATGGGCGCATCTCGAAAAGGGCATCGAGATGGAGTCGCCGTTCACCGGCGGCGGAAATGTCGTAGTGACCAACACGTGGGCAGGGAAGACACTCTCGCTGGTCGTCACGCGCGCCGACAACACCTGCTCGGGCTCTATTTCTGCAGTCGACGGCGAGGGAACCGCCGTCTCGAAGATATATTTCGCCAATGGCGCGAATTGGGCGGGTACTGTCATCGCCAACGGCAATGCCGCTTTGGTGGATGCGTTCGATCCTGGAACCACGATGGATGTTGCGGTGACGGCCCCCGCCTCCGTCACCTTCGGCTCGCTCGACCTCGCGGCGGACTTCCCGATCCGCGTCTGGAAGAGCGAGGGTGCTTACTCTGCTGATGCGGTCAACGTCGGTTCGTTCATCGATCACGGCGGCAAACTCACGCCTGTGATGATGTCGGAGGGCGAGGAGTTCGCGAAGGGCGATTCCTTCGTGGTCGGCAAGATCGCGAAGGGCGCGACGCTTCCGGCGGTCGCGACCGGCTGGGCGATCAAGGCCCGTCCGATCGACGGCGACGACGCAAACGACGAAATCGTGCTCAAGTCCGGCGTCGGCTTCCAGATCATCATCAGATAGCGAGAAGGAGCTTGGGGGTAATGTATCCGCAGGGGATGACGGGGACGGAAGTGTCGCCGTCGTCCCTTCTGTCTTTGGCGGCGGCTGGTGCCGTCCTGGTTTTCGTGGCCGGCGCCGCTTTTGCCGCAGAGGTTACGGCTGTCGTGTCGCCGAGAGATGGAACTGCGCAGATCGACAACCCCGGATGCGGTTTTGCCGGCGGCAGCTGGAGCACGCTGCCGGTGCCAAGCCTGTCGACATCGGTTTTGTCGCGACGCTGGAGAGCCTCGGCCCCGAGCCGCTGACCCTCCGCGATAGCCGGGAGCCACACTGCTGGAGTTTACCCATTTTTTGACCGCCAAAGTGCATCTCGCCCCGATAAATAAAGGGTGATGTGCGTTTTCGCAAGTGAAATGGGCGTTTTTCTTCCCAGGAAGGAACTCCGAGCGGTGAGGCTCTCGCTACCGCTCCGCGGAATTTGAAGTGCCTCGCGCTTTTCAATTCGCTCCGCACCGACTTCACAATATGTCTGCTGCGAACAGGTCTCTGAATCCCGGAAGGAACTCGAGCAGGTCGTTTTCGGTTGGCTCCGGCTCGGGGTCAATGATCTTGCGGCACCATTTCCCGAACCGCGTGAAGGCGCGCTTGAGTCCGTCCGCGATCGCGTAGTTCGCGAACTCCGGGACCTTGCCGAGTCTCTGCGAGAGGGACTTCAGGTGTTCCGCGAGGACTTCGCGCTTCACGTGCCGCCCGAGCCAGGCCGAGGCGAAGTACGCCGTGGCGAGGACGATCGACGCCATGTTGCGGATGCCGCGGTATGAGAGCACGCGGATGTTCTCGAAACCGTAGGCCTGCTTGACGAAGCGGATCGTCTCCTCGATTCTCCAGCGCGTGAGGTATCCTTCGACGACTCTCCACATCGACTCGAACGACCCGTTGACGGGGAGCGAGGTCAGCAGCATCATCGGGTCGTTCCCGAATCCCTTGACGACGACCATGTGCAGCTCCTTCTCCGGATGCATCGGGAGCCGCACCGGCATCGCGCCGAAGGATATCTGCACGCTGCATTCCTTTCCGTGCGAGTCGAAATCGACGTGGTGATGGTGGCGCATGGTGCATTGCCGGGCGAGCCAGTGGATCTCGTGGAGGCCGTGCCACGACAGCACGTTCCGTCCCGTCATGCGGACGATGAAGTCCCAGCCGTTCTCTATGAAAGCCCTGTAAAACGCGGGCCTGTCGCCGCCCCTGTCGTAGACGATGGTGCCCTTGCCTCCGGTCGCGGCCATGATCGTGGTGATGAGCTTGACGACCTCGTCGTTCTCCCCGAGATGCCCAGGGGCTCGCGACGACCAGAGCTTGAGCGCAAGCGGGACGGTCTTGCGCCTGCCGTTCTGGCAGGCGACCGCCATGCAGCCGTGATAGCCGTGCACGAGGACCTCCCGCCCCTCCTTCGAGGAGCGGCTCGCGTCCCTGACCATCGTCACGTGCTCCATGCGAAGCCCGAACTCCTTGCGGATCTCCGTCGGGTCGACGAGGATGAGGGAATCGTCCCGGACGTGCCTCGATCCTTCCGCGAGAATCGCCTTGTCGACTTCGTCGCCGATGTCTTCGTCCGCCACATTGCGGCTCAGGCGCTTCTCGACGGCATGCCTCATTGCCGGGTCGTCGTTGATGGCCCGCATGATCGACGAGAGCTGCGTGTCGCCGGAGGCCTGGATTCCGTAGAGCATGTCTGCCAGAAACTTTTGCTTCGGCCTCGAAAAATGGGTAAACACTTTGCCCAAAAATTTTCCAAGTTGCTCTTTCGCCCGGAAGGCGATTGTGCTATCATTCATGTCGTGGCCTTCTCCCTTTGTTTGTTGTCGTAACCTGTAGTATACAGGAAAACGGATGGGGAAGGCCACATTTCGTTGTCCCGCGGTGAAAGGCGGTCGGATGGCGCGAAGCGTTTTTGACCGGCGGAGCGGTAGCGAGAGCCACACCGTTCGGAGTTAAATTCGGCGGCTTTGGCGAGAGCCTGATCGGTAAAAGCTAAAAAATGGGTAAACTCCAG
>CADAKF010000142.1 GCA_902788415.1 uncultured bacterium | reverse complement strand
GCCGCGTCGCCTCGTTCTCGTTTTTGAGCCGTGCGACGAGTTTCTCGAGGTCTGTCATCGCGCCGTCGGTCACCTTTACGGACTCCCCTCCGAGAATCGGCGCCGCAGACTTGGCCGTCTGCACCGCCGCAAATCCGGAATCGACGCCCTGTTCGAGGATCTGCTGTCCCTGAATCTTGCTTGTTACGCTTTCTATTGCCATGGTAGTGTTCCTTTCTACTCCGTATACACGCGAACCTTCAAAAGGTTTCACGGCATTAAGAGGGAAGATTCATGCGGGCATTATACCAAATTCCGTGGGTAAACGCCAGCATAATACGTCAATGGCACGAATTACAAATGTCCCCCGCATCCCGGCTTCGCCGTGCCGTGCTGGCCATTTGCAATCGGTTTTAAGCGCCCGCCAACGCAAGCAACGCAAGAACCGCCCCTCGCGGGCAAAGCGCAGCCACCCGACGTGATTCCGACGGGGCTTGTCCGGGCGTATGTTCCGGGCCGTCCGGCCACCCGTTGCCGGTCAAAGCGTAAGGAACTCCCGCGAGATGTACCTGCGGGGGATCTCCCCGAGCGCAAGCGCGATGCCGACTTTCATGATTGTGAAGCGTATCAGCTCTGCCCACTTCATCTGCGTCATGTTTCGGTATTTGTGGCGTTTCTCCAGCGGCTGGAGGCATCCGCTGTTGAACAACTGCCAGAGGTTGTGCGCGATCTGCATCAGCAGGTAGATGTTGCGGCTCACTCTCGCCTTGTTGCAGAAGTTGTGCCCGAGCTCGTAGCCTCCGTTCTTCTCGACGTGGAAGCTCGACTCGATCCCCCAACGCCTGCGCCCCCACATCCCTACCGAGTCGGCTTCCTTGAGGTCGCGGACTTCGAGACTCGTGGCGAACTGCCCTTCGTATGGCGACCCGTTGCTATTGTCCTCGAACACCCGCACGACGTTGAACACGTGCCAGTCGTCCGAGCCGCGCGCAATCTCGACGCCCGTCGCCCACGACACGGTTCCGCATTCGACGCGCTTCCCGCGCGCGTCGTGCCTGACGAGCGTCCCCGAGTTCGACGGGTGCTGCGCCATCAGATCCTGCGCGTCCGAGTACGCCTTGGGCGTGCGCCCCTTCTTGAAGGTGAAGATGTACTCCCAGCCGTAATTCTCGCAGAGCTGCATCAGCGGGGCGCAGGCGTACAGCCCGTCGCCGAGCATGCAGATCCCGAGGTGCGGGAACGCGGCCTTCAGCATGGGCGCGAGCCGGAGGAACCCGTGGTACTCGCTGTCCTGCTTCTCTTCCTCGTTCCCGTCGTGCCAGGGCTTGATCGGCACCGACATGACGGAGTACGCCGACCCCCACGGCGTTACGAGCTTCGCCTCCAGGACGTACCGGTTCGCGCGGTTCCCGAGCCACTTGCAGCAGCGGATGCGTTCCTGCTTCGTCCCGTCCACCGCGATGACGAAGAGGCCCCGGAATCGCGCGCC
The DNA here is from genome assembly GCA_902788415.1 of uncultured bacterium. Lineage (GTDB taxonomy): Bacteria > Verrucomicrobiota > Kiritimatiellia > RFP12 > UBA1067 > UBA1067. The sequence goes on along the minus strand of CADAKF010000142.1, from coordinate 2,217 downwards.
GTCGAACATCTTCAGCCGCATCATGTACGCCACGATGTCCACGAGCGCCTGCTCGAGAACCGCCGTGCAGCCGTGCGAGAGGTAGTTGCATATGCTCTGCGAGCACGGCGTCGTCCTCTTCTCGCCTTCGACCCACCAGTCCTGCTCCGCGAGCTTGTGCACCGCGTCCGCCCAGCGCTCGTCGTCGCGCAGCGCGTCCATCGAGTTGCGCGACCCCAGCCGCCCGAGGAAGCCGAGAATGAACGTCCAGAGGAACGTCCGCCCCTCGTACAGGCACTTCGACTCGTCCCGCACCTTGCGGATGCGGTCGAATGCTGGGTTCAGGATCCTGCAGAACCGGGGCAGAAAGCCCGTCAGCTCCTCGAGCGCCTCTTCGCCGTCCGGCGTTTCCGCGGGCCTGCGGCCTGTCCGCCTGCGGGGGTGGCGACGGTCCTTCTTCCCGTCCTTTCCGTGATCGCGGCCACGAGCTCCGACCGGGCGATCTCGCTCATCTCCTTCATGAGCCGCTTCGCCTCCGCCCACCTCGCAGACCAGTCCGCCACGAGCGGCGCGAAGTCCGCCGGGACGTAGATGCTCCGGAACCTGCCCGTCGCGCGGTCCGACAGCTGGTGGCGCCCGCCCTCCGAGAGCAGGCGCTTGAGCCTGCTCGACACCTCCCTGTAGGGAGCCGACATTCTTTTTTTAATCATAGGTCTCATATTATAGAGACCTTTTTCGCAAAAGTCAAGGGGAAATCGCAAAAAATCTCAAAATATTTTTCGGGCCGGGTTGCGCCTTCCGGCGGTCCGGCCCGACTGCGGCAAGCTACTTGCCGCGCGCTACCTGCGCGAAAAATCAGTCATTTGTAATCCGTGATTGGGGCGGGCACTTCTCGCATTATTCCGCGACAAGAGCCTGGTGGACTTCGTCGAGGGAGCCGACGACTTTCACGCCTTCGAGCCCTGCGGCCGCCTTGCGCTCGTCATCCGTGTCCGCGAGAAGAACGACCTTCCCGCCGCCGCGCACGAAATCGGCGACGGCGCGGCTCCACTCGATCTTCCCGCCCTTCTTGAGGCTTTCGCTCTTCCCGTCCCATGACCAGATCTCGTTCGTCGGCTGGAGAATGGCGAACACTTCCGCATGCGGGAGGGCGTTGTTGTTCATCTGGCGGCAGAGAATGACGTCGAGCCTGTCGTCTACGAGAAGCCTGTCGAGATAGAACGACATCTGGTCGCGCGACGTTTCGTCGAGCGAGAATTTCACCATTGCCGCCTTCGTCCCACGGCGGCGACCGCGGTTGACGGGGGAAGGCGCCACGCCAGTCAGGAATTTGAAGCCGGCCCGGACGAGGTCGTAGTTGCGCACCCACATCTCGGGATGCGGCCCTTGCGCGAAAACCCTGCCCTTCCCGACGCGGCCGCCGAGAACCGCGCCCTTGCCGAACATCGGCTTCACCGGTTTGGGCGAGCACGTGTTGACGAGCTGCCCATTGTATTTCGCGAGCACCTTCACGTCGGAGTCCTCGACAGGCTCCCCAGGGACAAAGACTGGGCCGCCCCAGTACATGACGTTGCGGATTTTCTCCGAGCCTTCGAACACCTTCTCGCCTTCTTCCGTGAACTTGACGTCCATCGGCGCCCAGCCGCGATAGTGCTCGGGCTTGTCGTCCTTGAACGGAACGAGCCCGAGCCCGACCTCTGACTGGCGGACGAGAAACGCGCCCGCGCAAATCCCGAAATATCCTCCGCCTCCGCGCACGAACTTCCTGACAGCCTCCTGTCCCGCAGGGCCGAGCGCATTGAACTCGGCTTTGCTGCCGCCGCCGGGCATGAGAAGGACATCCTTGCCTTCGAGCGCGCCGTTGGCGATGTCGGCGGCCGAAAGCGGCACGACGTCGTATTCAGGCGCGAACCTCAGCATCTCGGCGACATTGTACTGCGCGCCGCCCTTGTCCGCGTAGAAAGCTGCCTTGATCGGCTTCGCGACTTTCGCGGGCTTCGCGAAAGGCGGCGGAGGCGGCTCCGCCGCAAGCGCCCTCAGTGCGGCAAGAGCGGCCTCGCCGTTCTCGACAATGGTGACGCCGCTTTCATATTTCTTCGCGCGCTCGGCCGAGTTTCCCCACGCGAACACGCGCCCGCCGCGGGCGAGGAATTCCCTTGTCAAGCCCGCGTTGTCGCCGTAAAGCCCGCCGCGCGACTTGTCCGAGCCGGTGTTCGCCGGCGCGAGGACGGCGTCAAG
>CADAKF010000141.1 GCA_902788415.1 uncultured bacterium | reverse complement strand
GGGTCAGTCCCTAATGGTGGAGTAAGAGTGGTGGAGTAGCTCACGAGACCCACCTCCTTCCCTTGGCCGCAAGGCGATACTTCCGCTGCGGCGAATGAAGGTTCTCGGTATCGACGGCGGCAATGTACCCGGCTTTTGCAAGCGGCGTCAGGTAGCGCGCCGTGAAGAAGTTGACGCTGGAGATGCCCAGTGCCGCGCGCAGCTCGGCCGGTCGCCTCGGTCCGTCGGCGAGGAGCCTGAGCAGGTCGAAGGCGACCTTGTCGCTGCCCTTCTCCAAGAGACGCGGAACGCGTTCGGGAAGCGACTGGGCGAATCGATCAAACTCCCTTTGCCGCACCTTCTGGGACTTCTCCTCGTCGATGGAGAGTCCCTTCTTCGCGGGACCGGAGAGCTTCTCGTCCTCGAGCTCCTTCAGGACGAGGTGAATCGACTTCTCGTGCATCTCGTGGATCTGTTCCCAAGTCACGGGCGCGAATGTGTAGATGAAGCGATAGCCGCTGATGCAACGCCCGTCGCCCTTGCATGCCGCGGCGAAACTGCACCATTCGTACCGGTCCGGCCACTTGACCATCTTCGCCTTTACGGGATTGCGGTCGATGTAGGCCGCAACATTCATCAGCTTGCACTTCTCCTCCGGCATGTACTCGCGCACGCGGAAGCGAGACTCCCACATCGTTCCCGTGTGGACGCTACGGCAATTATAGGACATGGTCGTGTTCTGCTTGAGCGTCTTCATGAAGGCGCTCACATCGTACATGCGGCGGAGGAACCTCTCGCGGAACCGCTTCCGGCCGGCCTCGTCGTTCAGCCGGGCATACATCTCCCATTCCTTTCGGATCTCGGCAAGTCGATCGCCCGAATAAAGCGCGGCGATACGGTCGAACAGTTCCTCATCGCCCAGCTCCGGCGCCTCGGGCAAATGGACGAGCAAGTGGAAGTGGTTGCTCATGAAGCAATACGCCAGAACCTCGATGCCGGAAAACTTCGCCACGCGCCACAACCGCTCGACGAAGCGCGTACGCTCCTCGTCAGTCAGGTAGAACGCGCGGTTCGCGATCCGACTGATCAGGTGATAACAACGGTCAGACCCGAATGCCGCTAACTTAAGGCGATTTCGGACGTTTCCCGAGGCCTAGCGTCGCCTTTGACGGACGCTTCGAACGACGCGTGTCCGGCATTGTTCCGAAGATGATGACGCGGGAAAGTTCCTCCATTCGGCCAAGCTTCGCCTTGAGCGCCTTCCAGTTGGCGATCGCCTCGCGCATGGCCATGAACTGCTCCTTCGAGAGCGCAACGGAAACAGTCTTCGCCTTGACCTTCCGGGTCCACTGGTAGCAGGGGCCGCCAGCTCCCGGTCCTCGGTCCTGGACGTAACCATGTGACAGAAGCCCCACTTCCCCGAGTTCACGGCGGATCGTCTCCAGCTCGGCCCTCGCCGCTTCAATCTCATCGTCTTTTTCCATGTGCGCAGTATAACAAGACGGTTGCCTTCCGTGCAATAGGGCGGTATAATTACCGCCCTATGGACAATGAATCCCTTCTTCTCTCGCTCGGCGTCGTGCGTCCTTCCGCTCGTACGGCCGCCAGCATGTTCAACGACGTCTTCCCGGACGCCGCACCGCGACCGAATGAGCGGCATCGGATCTTCGACGAACGATCCACGATCGGCCTGATGCTGGGACAGGCACTCAACCGTAACGCGCCCTGCAAGGATGCGGTGCGCCGGCTGCAGATCGAGTTCGGCGAAACGGCGTCCTCGTCCACGGCAGCCTACTGCAAAGCGCGCTACCGCGTGCGTCCGGAGACCGTGCGCATCATGTCGACTCGTCTTTCGGCGGAGGCCGACGGACTCTGCGACACGCACGGATTCAATCGGATCCTGGCCCTCGACGCGACGACGTTTCAGATGTCCGATACCGACGCGAACAGGTCCGAATGGCCGTATGCGGGCGGACAGAAGCCGGGATGCGGATTCCCCGTCGCGAGTGCGCTGATGGCACATTCGCTTGTCGGGAAGGGATCCGAGGTCCTTGCCATGGCATCGTGGAAGGCGCACGATTTCCGGCTCTACGTCGAATCTTCCGGCAGTTTCCGGGAGGGTGACCTCCAAGTCGGCGACAGGGCCTTCTGCTCGTACACGGCCTTTGCGCTTCTTCGCGAGGCCAAGGCGGACGGCATCTTCCGCGGAAAGGAATGGTGCCTGAAGACCCGTGCGGACGACATCGCTCTGGGGGATGGGGATCGGATTACGGTCTGGAGGAAATGCCAGTCGAAGCGCTCCATGACCGTCCCCAAGGAACGACGCGAAGGCTTTCCAGACGAGATTCGCGTAAGAGTCATAACCGCGACAATCCGTGCCCGGGGCTTCCGTGACGAGAAGATCGTCGTCGTCACCTCGTTGCTGGATCCCGAGAAATACCCGAAGGAGATGATTCTCAAGTTGTATCTTCGACGCTGGGAGATCGAGGTGTCGTTCAGGGACATGAAGACGACCCTGCGTTATGAATTCGTCCGCGGACAGTCCCCGCGAATGGTCAAACTGGAGATCGAGATCCTGCTCCTTGCCTACAATCTCATGCGCTATGTGATGTCAAGGGGCGGGAAAGGCTCGCAGGGGATTCGGTTCGGCATCGCCAGCACGTCGGCGGCCGTCAAATCCTTCCTGTCGGTCATTCAATCCGTGTACCGTTCCGGAAGATCGTGCGCGAGAGCATTCTCGCGACTCGTTGCGGCAGTCGTTTCCGACGTGTTGCCGAGACGGAAAAGACGTCCCTATGTCAGAGCCGTTAAACGCAGGCCAAAACCATATCCGCTGTTGACAAAACCGCGCGGAGAATACGCGTCCGAGGAGGTCAAATGAGCCTTAAGTTAGCGGCATTC
>CADAKF010000140.1 GCA_902788415.1 uncultured bacterium | reverse complement strand
GAAGCTGAAGCAGGTCGTCGAGCTCGCGGACCCGACGCCTGCGGACGTGGTGCTGCCGCACGGTGCGCCGGAGCAGGGGGAGGAGGGGAAACGAGATTACGGTGCGGACGAAGTGGAAGGGTGTCGCGCAGATGGCGCTGGCGGCGCTGCCGGGGGGCGTGGCGAGGCCGAAGTGCCGGAACTCGCGGTCGTGAGGGCGAGGGCGATATGGCTGGAAGTCGTGGACGGAATCGGCCCGAGCGCGACGGCGCTGATGGCGCGGTTGGACGCGCTGACGGACCCGGAGCGGGTGGAGGACGCGAACATGCTCGCGGGATGCAGGGAGAGGTACGCGAATGAGATTACGGAGCGGACGAAGAAGCGGTGGTGGAGGCGGATGTTGAAGAGAATGAGGGAAAAGGCGGAGGGATCAGGACCAGACTCGATAAAGGTGCGGATAAAGGCGGCGTAGGACGGACGAGCTTGCATTCCCTTTTTCCAGATTATATCCCATTATTCGTCGTTGGATCTGTGGATGAGTCGCAGGTTGGATGTTGCATAGGTTGGAGGATCGCGAATGTGGGATGGTTGAGTCGGAATCGCTCTTGGATTCGACACGAAGGATGGTTGGAGCGTGGTTGTTGGAGGGTTGGAGGAGGGCTTTGCATGTCCGAGTCCGACAAGCGGTTGAAGGACGGTTGTGGATGGGTTGAGGTTCCCGATGGTTATCAGGGTTGGAAGGCGGTTGTGTAGTGGTTGGAAAAATGGTTGTGGTTGAGTAGCGGTGGGGTAGGGTCGAGTAGGGACGTATAGAGTCGGTTGGGGTCGGTTGGGGTCGCCAAAGGCCACCTATTGCCGCGCAGCGGCGGCGCGAGATCCTGGCCGCACGAAAAATCGAAAACACCCTGGAGTTTACCCATTTTTTGACAGTCAAAGTGCATCTCACCCCTGTGAATAAAGTGTGAGACTGGAGTTTACCCATTTTTTGACAGTCAAAGTGCATCTCACCCCTGTGAATAAAGTGTGAGACGCATTTTCGTAAGTGAAATGGACGTTTTTCTCCTGGAAAGAGGAAACTCCGATCGGCATGGCTCCCGCGCAGACGCTTGAGCGCCCTGCGGGTTCGGCTTCGCCGAATCTACCCTCCGCTTCGCTTCGGTGCATTCCCGCTCCGCCGGGAGGGCAGTGCTTCGCGGTTCTTGATTCGCCCGACACCGATGTCAGCAGGTGTCTGGCGCGAACAGCTCGCCGAATCCTGGAAGATAGGGCATCGTCTCCTCGGCTGCGGGGTCCGGTTCGGGGTCGATGATCCTGCGGCACCATTTCCCGAAGCGGGTGAAGGCCCTCTTGATTCCGGCCGCGATGGCGTAGCTTGCGAACTGGGGCTCGTCGCCGAGCCTTTGCGACAGGGCCTTGAGGTGCTCGGCGAGGACTTCGCGCTTCACGTGCCGTCCAAGCCACGTCGTGGCGAAGTACGTCGTCGCAAGGACGATTGACGCCATGTTCCGGATGGCCGCGTACGACAGCACGCGGATGTTCTCGAAGCCGTACGACTGCTTGACGAACCGGATCGTCTCCTCGATCCTCCAGCGGCTCAGGTATCCCTCGACGACCCGCCACATCGACTCGAACGACCCGTTGACTGGGAGCGACGTCAGGAGCATCATCGGCGCGTCCCCGAAGCCGTTCGCGACAACCATGTGCAGTTCCTTCTCCGGGTGCATCGGAAGCCTTACCGGCATCGCCCCGAACGAGATCTGCACGTTGCATTCCCTGCCGTGCGAGTCGAAGGTGACGTGGTGGCGGTGGCGCATCGTGCACTGCCTGGCGAGCTCGTGGATTTCGTGCAGGCCTTTCCACGAGAGGACGCTTCGCGCCTTGAGCCGGACGATGAAATCCCATCCGTTCTCGACGAAAGCACTGTAAAACGCGGGCCTGTCGCCGCCCCGGTCGTAGACTATGATGCCTTTCCCTCCCGTCGCGGCCATGACCATCGCGATGATCCTGAGCACCTCGTCGTTTTCGCTTGTGTGCCCGGGCGCGCGCGGCGACCAGAGCTCGAGGGCGAGCGGGATCGTCTTGCGCTTCCCCGGCTGGCAGGCGACGGCCATGCACCCGTGGTAGCCGTTGACGAGCACGGGCCCGTCCTCCTTCGACGACCTGCTCGCGTCCCTGACGCGCGAGATGTACTCCATGCGGTAGCCGTATTCCTTCCTAATCTCGGTCGGGTCGACGAGGACGAGCGTGTCGTCCTTCACGTGCCTGGCGCCTTCGGACAGGACGGCTTTGCTGACGGCCGCGCACAGGCCTTCGTCGGCGAGGTTGCGGCTCAGTCGCTTTTCGACGGCATGGCGCATGCCGGGGTCGTCGTTTATCGCGCGCATGATTGACGAGAGCTGCGTGTCGCCCGAGGCCTGCATTCCGTAGAGCATGTCGGCCATGAACTTCTGCTTCGGCCTTGAAAAATGGGTAAACACTTTGCCCAGAAATTTTCCAAGTTGCTCTTTCGCCCTGAAGGCAATTGTGCTATCATTCACAGCGTGGCCTTCTCCTTTCTTTTGTTTTTTGCACCCTGTATTGTACAGGAAAACGGATCGGGAAGGCCACACTTCTTTTCAGAACGGTGGAAGTCGGTCGGGCGCGCGAAGCGATTCAAACCGGCGGAGCGGGAATGCACCGAAGCGAAGCGGAGGGTAGATTCGGCGAAGCCGAACCCGCAGGGCGCTCAAGCGTCTGCGCGGGAGCCACACCGATCGGAGTTAAAAATCGGCGGCTTTGGCGAGGGCTTGATCGGTAGAAGCTAAAAAATGGGTAAACTCCAG
>CADAKF010000139.1 GCA_902788415.1 uncultured bacterium | reverse complement strand
ACAATCCTTTCATCCGGTCGCGCCGGAACGTGAAGAAAAACGAAACGGACATCAGCGCGGCCGCGACCAGAAGCGCGCCGCCGAGAAGCGCAAAGCCAAATTCAAGCCCGCGGACGCCGCTCTTCTGCGACATCCAGCCCATGATCACGGGCGAGCAGGCGCCGATCATCCCCGCAAGGACGTTCGTGAAGCCGATGGCGCTCGCGCGGTACCGGGCCGGGACGACGTCGAAGACGGACGTGAACTGGTTCGCCTCGAAGGCGCCGCGCAGCAGGCCGAAGGCCGCCGCGGCGACCCATACCTCCGCCACCACGCCGCCGAACGCGAGGAACGAGAGGACCGGCGCCGCCAGGAGCAGCGTCACGATTTGCAGCGCCAGGCGGAAGCGCGGGCAGCGGCCGACGAACCGGTCCGTCGCCGCCGCCGCAAGCAGAATCGCGACCAGGGCCGCGGCGTAGTGGTAGAACATCACGCCCGATCCCGCTGCGGCCGGCGACAGTCCGAACTTGACCGCGACGAACTTCGGCCCCCACGCGCAGTAGCCGCAGGTGACGAACGTCATGAGAATGTAGCCGGACGCCGCCAGGAGCGCGCTCGGACATCCGAAATAGGCCCGGAGCGAGGCACCCAGGGTCGGCTTGTCAGCCGACGCGCCCCCCTCCGGTCCGCCCACGGCCGCAGCCCTGCGGTTGGCCAGCAGAAAGACGGTTCCCGCCGCGAGGCCGACCGCGCCGAAGATGAAGTAGGCCGCACGCCAGGTTCCGAGGATCGTCAGAATGCCCGCGACCGCGAAGCCCGAGAGAAACCAGCCGCTGTAGAACGCGGCCTGGTGGCAGCCGAGCGCGATCGTGCGCGTCTCCTTGTGCAGCGAGGCGATGAGCGCGTTGACCGACGGGCCGTAGAACGTCTGCGGAACGGTCACCGCGAAGGACACGAGCAGCAGAAGCGACCAGAAGCCGTTCGCAAAGCCCGCGCACAGCGTCATCGCGCTCCACGCGATGGCCGCGAGGGCGATGATCTTGCGCCGGTCGAAGCGGTCGCCGACAAGCCCGGCGAACGGCACGCAGAGCGCATACGTCCAGAAGACCGCCGAATTGAGAAAGCCGAACTGGACGTCCGAGACACCCGTTGTCTCCTGGATCGGAATCGCCAGAACGCCGAGAAGCGCGCGGTCAATCGTGTAGACGACGAAGATGCCGCAGAGAAACGCGAGAGTGCTCCACTTGCCCATAGGTCAGATGTCGTCGTGGTAAGGCCCGCCGCACCTCTCACTCCGGGGCGCCGACGACCTTCATCGCCTTCGAGGCCGCGCCGCCCTTCAGATCCTCCAGCCACTTCGCCTCGGTGGCGATGGCGTCGGCCTTGTACTTGTCCCACTCCTCGCGGAACTCCTTGAGCGCCTGCGCGGCCAACGGATTCTTCACCGCCTTCTCGGCCTCGCAGAGGCACTTCTCGAGCTCGTCCGCGACCGTGCCGGCGAAGAGGCCGTCCGCCTTTGTGCGCATCGCATTGCGGTAGACGATCTGGTTGTCCTCGAACTCCATCGGCGAGGCGAAGCGGAGCTTCGACTCGGTGAGGCCCATGACGAGCGAGAAGAACCGCGCCATCGGCTCGGCCGCCTCGCGGTACGTGCGCGCGAGGTAGTACGCGCGGAGCTTCGGGATGTCCTTGCCCTGCGCGCCCCAGAGCATGCGCTCCATCGTCCAGCGCTCGAGGCGCGCGAGGACCGCCGTCGTCGTCTCGGCCATCCACTCGTCGAAGCCGCCGAGCTCCACTTCCGCGTCGAAGTCCCAGGCCGCGATGTCCGCGAACGGACGAAGCCCGATGCAGAGGAAGTACTCGTAGAGCGAGAGGTGGATGCCCTGCTGAAGATCGGCACGAAGTAGTTCTTGCGGATGTACGGGCAGAAGCGGACGACGTAGTTGCGCGAGACCGTCATCAGCGGCACCGGCGCCATCCAGAAGTAGCCGATCGACTCCACGCGCGCGTCACGCTTCGCGTAGACGTTCACCGCGTTGATCATCGCCGAGCCGTTCGAGTAGAACTGCGTCGAGCGGAAGTACGGCGAGTCGGGACCGACCGTCGAGCCGTTTGCGAGGCGGATCGGCGTCAGGCACTTCTCGCACTGGCACATCGAGATCGAGTCCTCGACCCAGAGGCCGTTGACATCGTACGAGTTCCACGCGAACGCCTTGCCGGGCGCCTGCGTCTCGGCGAACG
>CADAKF010000138.1 GCA_902788415.1 uncultured bacterium | reverse complement strand
CGACGAGTACGCAATCGAGCTCTGGGCGTCGTCCGTCTGGGCGCAGGTGAGCATTTATGCCTTGGCCGACAGGAAGTGGCACGCGTCGTTTCAGCCGAAGGACGCGAAGACGGCGGACTGGCGAGCAAAGGTTGGTGAACACATTGCCGAAGCGGTGTTCACGTCGCTCACGTTCAAGAAGGGAGGCAAGTGATGGACAAACGAGAATGGTTGCGTCGGGAGATTGGCGCGTGGCGTGACGAGGGAATCGTCACGGAAGAGACGGCGGAGGCGCTGATGAAGCGCTATCAGCCGACGGAGCGTCGCTTCTCGTGGGGTGTGATGATCGCCGGCGGATTCGGTGCGCTGATGATCGGACTTGGCGTGATCGCGCTCTTTGCCGCGAACTGGGATTGCTTCGGGCGTCCCGCCCGCGCGGCGATTTCGCTCGCGCCGGTTGTCCTTTGCGGAATTGCCGCGCTGGTCGCGTCCGCGAAGGGCTGGAAATCGATGGCGCTCTGGGAGCCGCTCGGCATCCTCTGGTGCATCGCGACGGCGGCGGGAACCTGCCTCGTGGCGCAGACGTATCAGGTCGGCGGATCGGTGCCGGGACTCATCCTCTTCGTCGCCTTGCTGATGCTGCCGGCCGTGTGGATCTCGCGGTCGGTGATGGCGATGGCACTGTGGCCGATCTTGGCCATTGTGTGGACCTTTGCCCAGCGCGACATTCATCCGAGTTCGTTCGCGCTTGGATTCGAAGGGCTCGGACTGATGGCACTGTCGCTTCCGGCCTATCTGGTTTTCCTTCGCCGTGAGCCGGGCAAGGCGGCGCTCGTCACCGGGCAACTCGTCACGGGATTTGTCTATTCCCTCGGCGCGGCGATTCTGCTGCTTCGGGCGTGGCCGCTCGACTTGTATCACTCCAATGCGTCGGTGTTGATTTTCTGGGGCTGTTCAGCGATGATTGCCGGTGCGGCGGCGGTATTCAAGCTGCCGGTATGGCCGATTGTGGCGACGCTGGTCGCTTCGGGAGCGGCGATGGTGACGGGCGTTGACCGCGATTCGTCGCTGTATGTCGTTTCGCTCGTCTTGGCGCTGGGCGTGCTGTCGTATGGGGTGCGCAAGTTGAAGCTTTCGTACGCGAACATCGGTGCGGCGCTGCTCCTATGGCTTATCCTTGCAAAGTTCTTCGCGAGCCATCTCGACTTCACGGTGAAGGGACTCGTGCTCATTCTGTCCGGAGCGGCGATTACGGTCTTGAACGTCGTTTTCATTCGTCTGCGCAAGAGGAGGGCCTGAACATGAACAAGAAAACACTTATCATTGCCGTTGTTTTGGTCGCGCAAGTCGTGGCAATCGGCTGGCTTATCTGGCGCTACGAGCGCGTCGTCTCGCAAGGGACGGAAGTGCGCTTTGCGTGTCAGGCGTACGATCCGTACGATCCGCTTCGCGGACGCTACCTGCGCACTCGTGTCAGTGAGGATTGCACAAACATGGCATTTCAGGTCTGCGAGACCAATCGGTATGAATTCCGTAACAAGCTGTTCGCTCGATTGGAACCGAATGGCACCAACGGTCTCTGGCGGGTGGCGGAAGTCGCCGAGCATCCGAGAGCGGAGGGGCTGTGGGTGCGTCCGAAGGGGTCGTCCGTTGAGTATCGTTTAGGTTGGTCTGAGCGAGGCAAAGATGAGAAATGGGAGGACTTCAACAAACGACAGGAGAAGTCGGGCTGGAAGGCGGTTGTGACCTTCCCCGATCAGCTGTTCGTCAACGAGAAGCTGGCGCCCGAAGCCGAGAAGGTGCTGCAGAAGGCAGCCGGCAAGTCGGCGGTTGCGGTCTATCGGGTGTTGAACGGTGAAATGGTGATCACCGACATCGAAATCGCCGGCAAGCCGATTGCGCAAATCACGCGCGCGGCAAAATATGGTATTTATGTTGGGCCCAACATAAATACCATTATGTTGGCTTCCTTGTTATGTTGGCTTCGAACTTTTTTTCACGAGTTCATTAGGCAAAGCGCAAC
>CADAKF010000137.1 GCA_902788415.1 uncultured bacterium | reverse complement strand
AGCTTCATGCGGCGAGGACCGGCACCGGGAAGAGGCGCCCGCTCAGCAGCAGCCAGACAACGGCGAAGGTCAGCACTAGGTTGAACAGCTGCCCGACGATGTAGAGGTGGAAAGGCTTGCCGCCCTGGACTTGGGAGCAGAGCTCCTTGAAGTTGGTTTCGAGCCCGATGGAGGTGAACGCGAGCGCGAAGGCCCAGTTCTGAAATTCCTTCAGCCGCCCGATCACTCCGTTCGTGGCGTCGACGCCGAAGACCGGCTGCATGACGAACGAAAACACGAAGGACGCGGCGATGAAGCCGAGGATGAACTTCGGAAAGCGCTGCCAGATCTCGCCGACGCCGGGCCGGCCGCCGCCCCCGGCCGTCGTCGTGGAGCCGGAGCGCGAGAAGAAGATCGCGATGCCGAGGGCGACGAAGCCGATGAGGACGTTCTGGATCATCTTGACGAGCGCGGCGACCTGTCCGCCCACGTCGCCGAGGGCCTGCCCCGCGAGCACGACCGCCCCCGTGGAGTCGACCGTGCCGCCGATCCATGCGCCGCCGATCATCGGGTCGATGTGAATCGCCTTGATGAAGAACGGCATGCCGACCATCATAATCACGGTGAAGATGAGCGAGCTGCCCACAGCAAAAGCGAGATCGGTCTTCTTCGCCCGCGCCGCCGCCGCGGCCGCGATGGCCGCCGACGTGCCGCAGACCGACGTCGCGGCGGCGACCGTGATCACGAGGGGCTGGTTGGACATCTTCAGCACCCGGACGCCGTACCACCACATGAAGACGATCACCACCGGCGTGACACCCCAGGCGATCCCCAGCCCGTAGAGGCCGAACTTCTGGATATTCGAGAAGAGCACCTGCGCCCCGAGAAGCACGAGGCCCGTCTTGATGTACAGCTCGGTGCGCAGCGCGGGGCGAAGCCACTGCGGCGTCTTCACCGTGTTGCTCACGACCAGCCCGAGCAGCAGCGCCCAGAAGGCGTATTCGAGATAATGCCTGCAGGTCGCCTCCGCCGACAGGAAGCGCACGACCGAGACCAGCGCGAACATCCCGGCGAACGCCGCGAGAAAGCGGAGCGCCCGGTGTCCCTCCAGCCGGTTGGCGACGGCGAAGAACAGCGCGAAGACCGTGAAGGTCAGCGCCAGCTTGCCCGCCAGCGCCATCGTCAGGACGTCCGCCGCCCCGCGCGCCTTGGCTGGGTCGGCGAATTCGCTCGCCGAGAAGGCCCAGCTGCCGAATTTCGCACCGGAGAAGTCGAACGCGCCCGTCAGCGCCCCGACGGCGGCGACGGCGGTGATGATGAAGGCAATCCAAATAGAGAGCCAGTCTTCCTTTCGCCAGAGGTCGGAGATCTTGAACGATCCTGCGACTACCACCTCGTTATCATTCCGCTCAGACATTGGTTGCCTCCTCTTCGTGCAGGGCGGCGAGAATCCGCCGCTCGAGTAGCGCCGGGAATTTCGTCGCCGGGGTGATGGGAACGGATGCATCCGCCACGCCGAGCGACGCGGGCCGGAGCGATCCGGGGGTGAAGGCCGTCTCGGCGTCCGCACCGTTCAGCTTGCGCCCGGCGAAGCCGAATTTCGCGAGCGGATGGCAGGTGCAGGAGTTGGGGCAGCCGCTGATGCGCACGTCGTCGAGCAGCGCCCGCGCCACGGCGAGCTTCTCCGCCGTGTCGAGCGGACGGTACCGGGCGTCGAAATACTCTCCGGCCAGGCGTCCCACCTCCGGCGCGTCGGTGGCGCCGCTCTTGCAGACGGCGCAGCCAATGCAGGTGCGGAGATTGCCGACGAAGCTCCTCGCCACGTAGTCGCGGCCCAGGCCGAGCAACGCCGCGTAAAGCCCCGGCAACTGCACTTCCGGCACGGCGACGCCGAGGTCGAGCGAGGGCAGGACCTCGAAGCGAGTGGCGTTGAACGGCTCCATCGCCGCTGCAAACGCCTCAAGCTCGTCCGCCGTGAAGTTGCCGAACGGCACGAAGATGCGCACGGCCACGAGCCCGTGCGCGAGCGGCGAGACCGCCAGCTGGCGCCAGGTCGAGAAGCCGTCGCCGGTGGCCGCAGCCAAGGG
>CADAKF010000136.1 GCA_902788415.1 uncultured bacterium | reverse complement strand
TGTCGCGGTGAAAGCAAAAGCGGACAACTGTAGTTAGCAAAAGCGGAATGGGAAGAGAAGGCCTGTTAAGCGGGCTTCAGCGAGTGGTTGTGCCTGAAAACATTGGGTGATGTTGAGGATGAGGAAGAATCACACGCCCCCCATGGGGGGCGGCCGCCGGTGTAGTGAGCAAAAGCGGAAAAAGGGGTAGAATATGCCCCATGAAGCAACAGATCGCAAACAGGCTGGGTGTCGCGCATGTGCGCGACACGGTGATGCAGTTCGTAGATGGGTCCATGACCCGAGAGCAGGCAATGGAGTCGCTCGGCGTAGGCAAGACGAGGCTCTACGAGTTGAGGACTTCCTTCCTCGCGGCAAGGGCTGCCGGGGAGTCGGACAAGTGGGAGCCGAGCCGTTCCGGCGGCAACCACATGCCTGCGTGGCCGGACGAGGCCCAGAGGTTCCTGAAGCGCGTCCTGAGTCCGGACGGGGGCGCGAGGCGCTATTCGTACGCCTTTGCGGCAAGCGAGGTGGGCCGCAAGTACGGACTGGAGGTTGACCGCGCACAGGTTCGGCACTGGGCGATGGACCACGGCATCAAGATTGCAGTTCCGAAGCCCCGGCCTCCGGCTCATGTGAGGCGGTGGCAGCGACAGTCGGTGGGCGAGCTATGGCAACTGGACGCGACGCCGGACTACTTCCTCGGCAGGGGCAACCCGCCGTTGAGCCTGATCGACATGATCGACGACTGCAGCCGGATGCAGGTCGGGTGCAGGCTGTACCGCAGCGAATGCGTGAATGCGTATCTGGACCTGTTTTACAGGGCTTTCACGCGTTACGGCCTTCCGCTGGAGATCTATGTGGACAGGGCTTCGTTCTTCAAGGGCGAGGACGGGAATCTCACGCAGCTCGGCAGGCGGCTCAGGCTGTATGGAGTGTCGTTCGTGTTCGCCAACACGCCGGAGGCGAAGGGCAAGATAGAGCGCGTCCACCAGGTCTGGCAGGACAGGCTTCCCGCCTACGCCGCAAGGGAGGGCGTTACCGGCGACACGCCTCTCGAAGACGTCAACGGACATCTGGACTGCCTCGTGGACTACCGCAACGCATATGAGGAGCACCGCGAGCTTCGCATGTCGGCACTCGAAGCGTGGGACAAGGCGATTGCGGAAGGACGCTGCAAGCTGCGCCCGACACCGCGAGACGGATGGTGGGAGCTTGTCTGGGCCGAGTGGTCCAGGGCGGCGGTCGGTCCGCGAGGGAGGCTGCTCGTCGACGGGGTCCTGTGCCCGACCGAGTGCGCCAACGGGACGCGCGTCTGGGCGTGCCGCCACGTCGACGGCTCTATACACAGGTGGTCTTCACGACCAATCCGAGGGTGAAAAGAGGCTGAAGTCCATTCCGCTTTTGCTAACTACAAATTTTCCGCTTTTGAAAACTACGCGACATCCCGTTGCGAGCGCTTGACTTTGCACCGCCGTTGGGTGTATAATCATTGGAAACAAGGGGAATGTTTTCTATGAGGGGGATTATTTCGATTGCTGTGTTTGGCGCAGTGTCGTTCACTGCTGCCTTTGCCGCGTTGCCGCAGCCGCAAGGTGCCGAGTTCGACTATGGTGCCAAGTTCACCGTGTCCGGTTACGCAGCAGGGAAACCGGCACTGTCCGGATTCCCGGTGCTTGTCCGGATCCAGAACGGTTCGCCGTCTGGTTTCTCCTACGACGACCTTCAGTCGAAGTCCACGGGCGCCGATATCGCCTTCGTCGATATGAATGGCAACGGACTTCCGTTCGAGATCGATACGTGGAACCCGTCTGAAACGTCGCTAATCTGGGTTCGTCTTCCGTCAATGACGAACGGCACGGAGTTTGTGATGTGCTGGGGTTCGGCGACGAGCGGCAAGACCATTTGCGGTACCAACCCCTGGAGCGACTATGTCGGTGTGTGGCACCTGGGCGAAACGACCGCCGGCGCCATGACGGTTTCCGACTCTTCCGGCAACGGCCTTTCCGGAACCACGGTCTCCTCCTCTTCCGCCGTCGCCGTGTCCAACGCCAAGATCGGCGGAGCCCGCCATGTGACGACGAACGGCCAGAACAGCCCCGGCATCGACTCCGGCATCACCGTCGATCTTTCGGATTCGGCGAAACGATCCGCGGTGGACGGCCTGGGAACCTCGTTCTGCGCGTCGATGTGGGTCCGCGTGACCGCCGACTTCAACTACTTCTACCTGATCGGCCGGAAGAGCTCCGACGGATACCAGGCATGGGGCGTGCAGACGCTCAACAACACGACCGGCCAGGTCCGCTACTACTCGGCCGGAACGGGCGAAAGCGACTGCGCGAGCCCGACGCTCTCGACCGCGCTCGCGGCAAAGAACCAGTGGCACAAGATCGACTTCTGCTGGAAGTCCGACGGAACCTATGTCATCTACCAGGACGGCGCGAACAAGCTCACGGGCGATCTCAAGAACAAGGCCGCGGCCGTGCAGGGGGCGCTGAACCTCTCGCTCGGCGGAGCCCTCCAGAACGGCTCCGCCAAGGGCGGCCGCGGACTCAACGGCGACCTCGACGAGGTCCGACTCCGCGCCTTCGTTCCGGACGACAACTGGGCCGCCGCCGACTACGCGACGCAGAACGACGCATCCTTCCTCGCCGCCGGTGCGGCGGAGCCGCTCCACGAGTTTCCTGAGCCGAACGTCGCCATCGCCGTCGGCGCCGTGCAGATCTCCAACGCCGTCGCGACGGTGACGGTCTCCACGCTCGGCTTGAATGCGTCCCGGGTCGACGTGACGGTGTCGGTTTCGGCGTCGGCGGACTTCTCCTCGACGGCCTTGACGACGACATACCGCGTCACGGGCGAGGACACGCGCAATCTCGCTGTCGCGGGCCTCGAACCTTTCACGACCTACTACGCCCGTGCCGTCGCCGTGAACGACAAGGGCAAGTCTGTTACAACAGCTGTCGCCTCGTTCAAGACAAAGAAGGCGCCGCGCGCGCAAGGCGACAAGATCGTAGATGGCCTTGAAGACTATGGTGCGCTCACGCTCGTGGACGAAATCGACTGTTCGCTGTCGCTCGCGGACGATCCGGACCACATGTTCCGCGAGTATCCCGCCGGCTGGTCGACGGTGGAGGACATCCTCGACGTCCCAACGCGCGTGATGCACCACAAGAGCGACACGTGCTGCTACGTCTCGTGGCGCGTCGGAAAGGGCAAGGGCATCGTCCCGAACGAACCCTACGTGCTCGTCGTCGACTATCCGGACGAGGCGCCGCGCTCCGTCACGGTCTTCAACTTCGGCAACGCCACGCGCCACGGCTACCACACGGGCTGGACGGCGGGCGACTCGTGGTCGCCTCCCTACGTCACGCAGTCGATCGAGTCGTGGGCGATACCGTATTCTGGCGAAACAAAGCAGCTCGT
>CADAKF010000135.1 GCA_902788415.1 uncultured bacterium | reverse complement strand
AGTTCGTTGATCTCGCGCTGGGTGGCGGACCGGGCGTCGGTGCCGCCAGCCGTCGCCGGCGTCTTGCCGACGTAGTGGAGTTCGCAGCCGCGACGGGCTTCGCGGAGCAACTCCAGGGCGACGAGCCGGTCGTAGACGATGGCGTCGGCCGCGCGGATGGCCGCCAGTCCCTTCACCGTGATTAGCCCAGGGTCACCTGGGCCGGCGCCCACGAGGGTCACGCGCGTCGGCTTCGTTCGCTCGAAGAAGGTTCGCAGTCGCAGTTCGCCGTCGGCGGCAATCTCCGCATAGGCCGCCACGGCGTCACGGCAGGTCGCGCCGGTCGAGCGGAGAAACTCGCGCTCGGCCTGCGCCACTCGTTCGGCCGCGTCGTCGCCGAGCGCGTCCACCCTGGCCTTGAGCGCGACGTCGGCGGTGCGCAGCTCAATCGCTAACTGCCCCTGGTTCGGCGCGGGAATCATCCAGGACGGGTCAAGCCGCTCGGCAATGACCTCGCTCATCCCAAGCCGGTCCAGTCCGGCGCAGGCGAGCACGAGCGCGTCGAGCGGCGGCGCGTCCGCCCGCGCCTGGTCCTTGCCGAAAAGCCGGGCAAGCCGGGTGTCGACGTTGCCGCGGATGGGTACGAACCGGAGGTCTGGGCGGCGCGCGCTGAGAAAGCGGGTGCGACGCACGCTGCCCGTGGCGACGATGGCGCCGCGCGGCAGGTCAGCGAGCTTGAGGCCGGTGCGCGAGACGAGCGCGTCGCGCGCGTCGGCGCGCGTCCAGGCCTTGGCGAGCGTCAGTTCCGGCGGCATCTCCGCCGGCAGGTCCTTCATGCTGTGGACGAGCAGGTCGACCTCGCCGGCGAGCAGGCGTTCCTCGAGGTCGCGCACGAACGCCCCGGCGCCGAGCTCCGCGAGCGGCGAGACGCGGTCGCGGTCGCCCCGCGAGGAGAGGATGACGAGCTCAAAGCTGTCCTCGCCATAAGCCGCTTCCAGCCGGCGTTTCACCAATTCGGCCTGCGCGAGCGCCAGCCGGGAACCTCGGGTGCCGATTCTACAGTGCATCGAGCCAGGCCTCCGTCTTGTCCACCGCCTCGTCGACGATCCTCCGCCCCTTCGCCGTCAGCGCCTCCCGCTCGGCGCGGTCGCCGGCCGCGAGCTCTCCGATCGTGCCGATGCCGATCAGCTCGGCGAGCGGATGGCGGGCGACGGCAGGCTCGACGTCGCACGGCGAGGCGAGGTCGAGCAGCAGCGTGGGCCTGGTCAAGACTAGCCGGTCGGCGGCGACCACCGTATGCGGCGAAGCCGTGGCGGAAATGACGATGTCGCTGGCGGCGATCTCCTGATAGCGCGATTCGTAGGGAACGACACGGGCGCCGAGGCGGCGAGCGAGGTCTAGCGCCCGCTCCGGACTGCGGTTGCAGATGGCGAGCGCCGCCGCTCCGCGGGCGGCGGCGAGTTCCGCCGCGAGCGTGCCGGTGCGACCGCTGCCGATCACGAACACGCGTTTGCCGCGGCAGCCGGTTCGGCGCTCGACCTCATCCATGCCCGCGCGGCAGACCGAGGGCGGCACGGCTCCAAGGTCGAGTTCGGTCTTCACCCGCTTCGCGCAGCTGATCGCATCCCGGAAGATCCGGTCAAGCTCCTTGCCGACATGCCCTTCCGCCCGCGCCGCCGCGAAGGCCTCCCGGACCTGGCCGAGAATCTGGTATTCGCCCAGTACCATCGACTCCAGGCCGGCGGCGATGCGGTAGAGATAGGCGATGGCGGCGACGGAATCCTGCGTCCGGCGGACGCCCTGCGGCGACTCCCAGCAGAACATCTCCTTGCGGTTGCAGGTCGAAAGGACGACATACTGTCCGCTCGGCGGCGGAGCCAGCACGACCTCCGCGGCGTGAAAAGCCGCGCCGAGCGTCTTCCAGCTTTCGCCTCGCACAACCAGCCCCATGCCGTCACCTCCGTGCGCGACCGAAGAAGCCCTCCGCCGCCCGGACCATCCGTTCGAGATCCTCCTGAGTATGCGCGTCGGAGAGGAAAATCGCCTCGCAAGGCGAGGGCGCCCGCAGGCGAGCAGATGGCGGTAGAACGCGGAGAAGCCGGCGTCGTCGCCGTGCCAGTCGATGCCGAGCAGCGAGCCGACCTGGGTGACTTCGATCTGGCCGCGTCCCGCGCGACGAAGCCCTTCGGCCAGCGCTGCGCCCTTTTCGGCGAGTCGGCGGTAGATGCCGGGGTCTTCCCGCAGGATTGAGAGCGTCGCGATGCCTGCTGCCGTGGCGAGCGGATTGCCGGAGAGCGTCCCGGCCTGGTAGACGGGGCCCTCGGGCGAGACCATGGCCATGACGTCGGCGCGTCCGCCGTAGACGGCGGCGGGGAGTCCGCCGCCGACAATCTTGCCGAGGGTGGAGAGATCTGGCGTCACCCCGTAGTAGGCCTGGGCGCCGCCGAGCGCCAGCCGGAAGCCGGTGATCACCTCGTCGAAGATGAGCAGCGCGCTGTGGCGCGTCGTCAGTTCGCGCAGGCCGGAAAGGAAGCCCGGCGCAGGCAGGATGACGCCGTTGTTCGCAGCGACCGGTTCGACGATAACGGCGGCGACGGAATCCGGGTGCGCCGCGAAGATCGCCTCGACCGAGGCGAGGTCGTTGTATTCGGCCACGAGCGTATGCCGAGCGACGTCGGCCGGCACGCCGGCCGAATCGGGCTCGCCGTGGGTGAGCGCGCCGGACCCTGCCTTCACCAGCATGCCGTCGGAATGGCCGTGGTAGCAGCCGGCGAACTTGATGACGTCGTCGCGCCGCGTGAAGCCGCGAGCCGCGCGGATCGCGCTCATGACCGCCTCGGTGCCGGACGAGACCATGCGCAGCTTCTCCATCGACGGCATCA
>CADAKF010000134.1 GCA_902788415.1 uncultured bacterium | reverse complement strand
AACGGTTTTCCGGTTTTGACACGCCGTCAAAGTGCGTTTCGCCCAATGTTTTCAGGTGTTTGGTGAAATCCACCGCTCAAAAAACGGGTAAAGTCCAAAGTAGAATTTACGACGCATTTTAGCATATTACCCCCTGTCTAATCAACTATGCGTTATGGATTTGTGGTAATGGGTTACTCGTTTGCGCGGCTCGTTCCTCGCTGAGCAAGCGAGTATACCAGAAAAGGGGCTTTCGAGGGTCAGCGCCCTCACCCACCCCGTGTTATTGACGAACTGAAAGATCTTTTGGTAGAATGCGTCTGCTTTAGTTGGAAAAGAAAGGTTGGCGGTGATGGAAAGACATCTTGGTTTTAGCTACGTGTGGGCGCTGTGTGGCGCCGTTGCGGCGTCGGCCGCGGTTGTGCCGACGGGACGTCGCTCCTGCTGACGCGCGTCCAGGATGGCACGTTGATGATTTTCCGTTAATTCAAGAGGAGTTTTCGGATGAAGCGAATTGTCTTTGGGGTGATGGCGGCGGCATGGGGCGTCTTCGCCGCGGAACCGGCGTCGCAGGCGACCGTGACGGTTGATCTGACGCGTGAAATCGGACCGATCAAGCCCATGCACGCCGTCAACAACGGCCCGAGCGTGAGCAAGCCGGGCGGCGACCAGCTGCGCGGGAACTTCGAGGACTACAAGGCCGCGCGGATTCCGTTCGCGCGCCTCCACGACTCGATCAACTGCGTCTCGGGTGGAGCCCACAGCGTCGACGTCAACGCCATCTTCCGCGATTTCGACGCGGACGAGAATGATCCCGCCAACTACGACTTCGTCTTCACCGACCACTATTTGGATACGATTCGCCGCGCGGGCACGGAGGTCTACTTCCGGCTCGGCCAGACGATCGAGCATGGGCCGAAGAAGTACGGCGCGCTGCCGCCGAAGGACTTCGGCAAGTGGGCGCGCATCTGCGAGCACATCATCCGCCACTACAACGAAGGCTGGGGGTGGGGGACCGATCAGGCCTACACGACGGTCAACGTCGCCTGGTCCAACCAGTTCAACATCGTCTACTGGGAAATCTGGAACGAACCCGACCTCGATCCAGTCGACGTGGGCCTTCCGAAGAATCCGCGCTGCTGGGGCGGCACGGTGACGAACTTCTTCCAGTTCTACGAGACGGCGGCGAAGCATCTGAAGGGCACGTTTCCGAATCTCAAGATCGGCGGACCCGCCCTCTGTGGCAACGAGAAGTGGGGTCGCCGCTTCATCGCCTACTGCCGCGACAACAAGGTTCCGCTCGACTTTTATTCCTGGCACATCTATTCACGGACGCCTGGAGCCATCGCCGAGCGCTGTACGGCCTGGCGCAGGATTCTCGACGAGAACGGTTTTACGAAGACCGAGTCGATTCTGAACGAATGGAACTACGTGAAGGGCTGGTGCGACGACTGGGTGTATTCGCTGCGGTCCGAGTCGGGCGACAACTGTCTTAAGGGCGCGGCGTTCATCGCCTCGACGATGATCCAGTGCCAGAACCGTCCGCTCGACCTGCTGATGTTCTATGACGCCCG
Organism: uncultured bacterium; assembly: GCA_902788415.1. Lineage (GTDB taxonomy): Bacteria > Verrucomicrobiota > Kiritimatiellia > RFP12 > UBA1067 > UBA1067. The sequence continues at coordinate 883 of CADAKF010000134.1, read as the reverse complement.
CCTCGGTACGGCGATGAACAATCTCTTCGATCTTGTCACCTACTGGCCGAAGAAGGGCTACTATCCGTTCTACCTCTGGTCGAAGATGGTCGACCGCGGGACGCAAATTGGCTGCGCCGTTTCGGTCCAGAAGAGCAAGGAGTCGAACGCCAACACGGGCAACGTCGAGAAGAAGGACAAGCCGACGGCCGGACAGTTCGCCGCTGTTGCGGCGAAGGGCAAGGATGGGGCCGCCGCGGTGTTCGTCGCCCGCTATTCGGACGACGACAATACGTCCGAGACCGACAAGGTCACAATCCGCGTGCCCGGCCAGGACCTCTCAAAGGCGCGCTGCCTGCTGACGGACCTCGTCCGGACCTGCACGGAGGTGCCGCCGACGCGCAATGCCGACGGCTCCGTCACAATCCGTATGCAGCCGAACAGCTTTGCCCTCATCGAGTTCTGAAGGCTTTCGAGGGTCAGCCTAATGGTGGAGTAATCATAAGGGTCGCAGTTCTGGAACCAGGGGAGGACGCAGGAGATCCGCGACCGCGTCATGCACCTCGACTGATGAAAAATCATAACGCAAAAGGCATCATTATTAAACTATTTGCATATTCGGCATTGAGAATGATGCAGATATTTGATATAATGATGCCGATTTAAGGGTTCACCATGCGTGTAGGCTTTCGGGGTCAGACCCTAATGGTGGGGTTCGGGTGGTGGGGTTGCGCGAAATTATGGTATAATGTACGCTATGAGGCCGTTGCGTAACTTCAAGACCAACCAGTGCTGCTACCTGACGCCGCTTGCGAAGTCGGGCTACATCGCGGTTGCAGGAGGCGAGAAGAATCGCTATTTGCCCGGCAAGCAGTACAGGATTCTGCGCAAGGGAAAGGCGGTG
>CADAKF010000133.1 GCA_902788415.1 uncultured bacterium | reverse complement strand
GAACAGGCGATGGTCGACGCGGCGATGGAGCAGGTCGTCCCCGACGCGCCCGCACAGGTCATCGACCTCAAGGACGGGCATCCCGGCGTCGCCGGCATCGTCGCCTCGAGGCTTATGGAGAAGCTTGGTGCGTGCGTCCCCGTCTGCGTCTACGCGGGCAACCACGGCTCCGCACGCGCGCCGGCGGGACTTAACGTCCGCGACGCCTTCGTCGCCTGCTCGGATGCGCTCGTGCGGTTCGGCGGGCATGCCGCGGCGGGCGGCTTCACCGTGAAGGAAGGTCGGATTGACGACTTCCGGCGGATGATGTGCGATTACTTCGAGCAGCGGCGGGGTGCGATTCCGGCGGCGGGCGAGCGGCAGCCGGAGTACTGGCTGAAGTCGTCTGACGTCACGCTGGAGCTTGCGGAGGAGATTCTCGCGCTCGAGCCGTTTGGCGAGGGGAATCCCGAACCGGTCTTCGGACTTCAGGGCGTCCTTTTTTCGGAGGTGAAGCCGCTGGGCGTCGATGGAAAGCACCTGTCGATCGTCCTTCGCCGGTCGGGTCTCCGGGCGATCCGTTGGAATGCCGGCGACATGGTGGAGAAGCTCCGCGCCGAAAGCGCCGTTCCGCACGACATCCTCTTTACGCTTGCGGTTTCGGATTACAGCGAGCGGCATGTCGAGTTGCGTCTGGTTGATTTGCGTCTTTCAAGGCAATGAAGCGAATCACGACAGTCCTCTGCCTTCTGGTGGCAGTTGTCGTCCGTGCGGACGACTTCGACGTCGCCGTCGTCGGCGCGGGCACGGCGGGCATTCCCGCGGCGCTTGCGGCGGCGCGAACGGGCGCGAGGACGGTTCTCCTCGAGAGGTCCGATTCGATCGGTGGTACGATGACGCGCGCCTCCGTCGAGTGGCCGGGGCTTTTTCACGCCTGGGGGCGGCAAATCATCGCGGGTCCTGGCTGGGATCTTGTGAGCAATGCCTGCATTCGCTCCGGATTCAAGCTTCCGAACTTCAAGCGTCCCTACGGCACGAGCCATTGGAAGCATCAAATCCGCCTGAAGGGGCGCGTCTATGCGGCCTTGGCGCAGATCGCCCTGCGGCAGGCGGGCGTGGAGATTCGGACGAATAACGAAGTCGTTGGCGTCTTCCGCACGGAATTCGGCTGGCGCCTTGCGGGCGGCGGCAGGACGGTGGAGGCGAAGCAGATCGTTGACTGTACGGGCAATGCGTCGGTTGCCGCGTTATGCGGCGCCCTACGTGAGCGGGATGAGGACAACTGTCAGCCCGGATCGTTTGCCTATGTGATCGATCCCGGTTGTGACCTGAAGGCGCTGGATCCGGAGAAGCTGAACGCGGCACTTGACGTGGCAATCGCAGAGGGAAAAGTCCTCGCGACAGACTGTCTCGGGCGTCCGCCGTACCTCTATCTCGACAAGCGGAAGATGTCCAATCACATTCCGGGCGCGGACAACTCCACCATTCCACTTGCTGAGAAGGCAAACCAGCTCGGAATTGAGTCGATGAACCGGATGCTCGCCTTTTTCCGCGCGCAGCCGGGGCTTGAGAAGGCGCGCGTCGTCTGGAAGGCGAAGGAAACGGGCGTCCGCGAGACCTATCGCATCATCGGTGATGAGACGGTCACAGAACTGGATTACTTTGCGGGACTCCGTTATCCGGGTGCCGTCGCCTATTCTTTCTATCCGATCGACATCCATACGGACGCGGGTGTCGTCCCGCGCCAGCTTTTGCCGGGCGTCGTTCCGACGGTGCCGTTTGGCTGCATGCTGCCGAAGGGGACGGAAAATGTCCTAGTCGCCGGACGTGCGGTCTCGTCCGATCGCGCCGCAAACTCGGCGCTGCGTGTGCAGGCGACTTGTATGGCGGAAGGACAGGCCGCAGGTGTAGCGGCGGCGCTTGCCGCACGCCGCAGCATGACGCCGAGAGAGATTTCCGTCGAAGATATTTGCGAAGTTCTGCGCTCGCTTGGTGCGATCGTTCCGTCCAAGACGGGCCGGTAAGCCGCATTTTTTCAAGTTAAGTGCTTGAATGTACAAAATATTAACTGGGTGGCTGATTGACGGGCCTAACGCCGACCGCTCGTCGCCGCAACCTTGAAAAACTACAACATCTTGTTCCCGAATCATGATTACGCCCGTC
>CADAKF010000132.1 GCA_902788415.1 uncultured bacterium | reverse complement strand
GACTTCGCCAGGAGCAGGTTGAAGGTTGAAGGTTGAAGGTTGAACGGCGGACGTTCAAACTCCTTTGTCGCCAGTAAAATCTCCGCGGCCTTTTCGCGCTCGGGGCCCACGATGACGCAAACCTCGTGATCGCACATCGCGAACGCGGTCGATTGGTAGAAGTCGGGATAGCTCATGCCGCCGACCGTGCGCGTCTTAAAAAGCCCCTCTCTCCGCAGAATCACGTTCGGCAGAACCGGCTCCGCCGTCACCTCGGTGATCTCATAGTCGCCCATCACCTTCAGCTCGTAGCCCCGGCGCATCGCGATGTCCGCAATGCGCTCCAGTTGCCTGCGGAACTCCTTGAGCGCCGATTTCGCTGCGGACGAGTCGGGACCGTACTTCTGCGCCGCATAATCCAGGGTCGGCAGATAGAGATACGCCTCGTCCACGTCTCGGACGTTCGTCATCTCCTCGAAGTACGAAATGCATTTGCGGCCGACCTTTGGCGACGCGAGCGGACCCCAGTAGCGCCAGAGCGGGAACTTCCCGCACAACTTCGTGAGCACGTCTACCATCCCCGTCGGCTTGGTGTAGCAGCTCATGATCATCCCGCCGCCGTGCTTGTGGATCGGCGCGGGTGAGACAATGAGCTCCACATCCTCTCCGAGCGACTGCTGGAAGAAGAAAAGCCCCGTCGTGCGGGGTTTGGGGTTCGGGGTTCGGGATTCGCGATTCCAGACCCGTTCGCCCTTTATGAGCTTGCAGCTCTGCTCCCAGAAAATCGGCTTCCGCAAGGTCTCGGACCAATAGCCGTTCGAGATCATCCCGTGCTCGGCAGGCGAAAGTCCCGTCCTCAAGCTCGCCTGTGCGACGCACGTGACGGCCGGGAAGACGGACGCCTTAGGCTCGAACTTTAAGCCCGCGATCTCGGTCATCCCGTTCCGCTCGAGAAGCTTGTACCCGAGCCCTGCCGCAATCACCTGAAGCTTCTTCATGACGCGCTCACCTCCGGCAGGACGCGTTTCATCAGGCGCAGGACAACGAGAAGCGCCGCACCTGTCAGCAACAGCGGATCAACACGGAAAATCAAGAGCACGATCAACTGAAGATAGACGATTGCCCCGATGAGGAATCCGACGCGGCGCTTCTTCTCCGGATCCGTTTCCTCGCCCGCGGAATACCAGGTGACGAACGTGATGTAAATCGTCCAAACTGCTACGCAGGCACTCGTCCACAAAAGTGGAGCAGCGGAATCCTTTCCGCTTGTAAGCGAAGCGCAAAAAACAGCCCCTCCGCATAAAACGTTGAGTCCGCGGCACAATCCCATCACCAGGCACAATTTCGTCCGATTGTAAACGGCTATGGCCACGACGAGCAAAAACGCGGCAACCCACCAGGTCGCCGGCAAGTTTGCCAGAGACCCGATAATGAGCGCGGCAAACACGCATAGGCCTCGCGCCCAACGTGCCGCGCCTAGCGAAATCTGACCGTCGGCTATCGGACGCCCTTTGTCCGTCTTCACCCCGACGATGTCGTTGTCTGCAAGGCCAAACATATACAAGAAGACGCTTGCGACACACGTCGCCGCAACGCGAAGCGGAAAGGATTCCGCTTCTCCACTCGTCGCGCCCTCGCTGGCGATGACAACCGCCGCGCCAGCCAGCACATCCCCCGGCACCGTCGGGAGATTCACCACGCGAAAGAACCTAAGCCACGCCTTCATTCTTTGAAATTATACCAAATGCCGTCGGCACGGCGACGACAAGCGCAAACACAACCGCCCCGACCGCACCCTTCGCAATTGTCACCAGCGGCACGGCGAAGCTCGGCGGGATGCCCCAGTTCGCCATCGCCGCCCGCGTCCCCGCCGTGCAGAGCCAGCCGACGAGCGCGCCGCCAAAAAGTCCGATCACCACGCCCCAGCCTGCGACCTTCAGCGCCTCGCCGACCAGAACCCGCGCGAGCTGTCCCTTCGTCGCCCCGACCGCCCTGAGGACGCGGAACTCGCGCTTGCGCGAATCAAAGGACGCAACCAGCATCGCCACGAACCCGAGCGAGATGACGAGGATGAAGACGAACGGCACCTTCGCCATCGACCCGATGATCTCGACGCCGTGCGCAAGCGTACCATCCGCCACCTCGCCCGATGATCTCGACGCCGTGCGCAAGCGTACCATCCGCCACCTCGTCCCTTGAATGCAGCCGCACCGCGTTCTCCTCGATCTCCTCCGTCATCATCCCGAACGCCTCGACGATCTCCCGCTCGACGATGCGTCCCGCCTCGAACGCCCCGTGCGCCGCCAAGAACTCCGGTTCGTAGTCGAGCCAGAGGTGCGTCATCTTCACCATCATCGCCGGACGCGCATCGCAGGCTTCGACCGTGTCGAACGAGACGAACACCGGACCGTCCGTGTTGACCGGCATGCGATTGAGCCCCCGCACCAGTCCGCGGCTCGTCACCATGTGCCAGTTGAGGTCAACGATGCCGACAATCTTGAGCGCCATCTTGAGTCCCCGTCCGCAATCGAGCTTTAGGTCGTCCCCGAGCTTCAGCTTCCGCGCCCGCGCCATCATCTCCGTGATGATGCAGTTGTCGCCCTCCTGTATCGCCTTCTCCGCGGCAGAACGTTCGCCGGCAACGAACTTAAAGTTTGGCAACCAATCACTACCGAGAAGCAGCGCATTGCGGTAGGACTTGAGACGGGAGACGGAAGACGCGGGACCGCGAGACGGAAGCGCTTCCAGCGGCTCGAGATTGACCTGCAGC
>CADAKF010000131.1 GCA_902788415.1 uncultured bacterium | reverse complement strand
CGGCCGTTTGCCAAAGTAAACGAAACTTAGAAGGGTTAAACGAAAGTTTAGTCGGCAGGCTGGTCATGGCGTTTCGTTAAAGTTGGCGATCCGGCGTGGTCGGCTTCGTCCGGGCGGCTCGTCCTGCCGAACGCGCGAACTCATGAGTTCTTCGCGCTCGGGATTCGCGACACTGCCCGAAGCGCGTCGTGGTGCGGGCCGCGCTTAGGTCGCTCATCACGTCGTCAGGGCGACCGCCCGGCCTCCGCCTTCCGCCGATGCGCACAACCGCGCCGGAATTTGGTACAATGCTCCCGCTACCCGTCGCTGCCTGGGAACTTGCGGTTACGTTGGCAACGGCGGGTTCGGTTTGCCCTCGCAAGAGGGCTTTTCTACTTTCGGCTATGTGCGGGCGCTGCCCGTGTTTCGATTGTCGTCATCAGAGGACTCCATGCCTGTGGAGTATTGCGCGGTTGGCCTCCTTCTTGAACTTCTCGCCGAGGAGGATCGGGTCGAGGACGACGCTCTCGGCGTTGACGCGGCGGACGCCGAGCTTCTCCAGGAACTCGCGCCCGCGCTCGCCGTGGAACGAGACGAACGCGTCGTACGGCGTCTTCCCGTCGAGCGACGCTCGCGGGGCGGAGTTGACGTGCGAGAGCATGAGGTTGACGTCGTCCTGCGTCAGCGCGTCGAAGGACGAGCCCTTGACGAGGACCCGCCTGATCTCCTCGTGGTTGCGCTCGACGTGGGGCTTCTGCTGCGAGTTGTACGGGTCGCAGAAGAACACGTGCGTGCGCCTCTCGAGCTTCGTTGGGTTGTGCTCCGGGTCGACGCGGTAGAACTCGATCATCTTCGGGTCCGAGAACTCCGGCCCGTTGTCGGTGAGAATGACGGGGAAGAGCGTCTTGAAGAACTCCGTCCCCGCCACGCCCTGGAGCATGTTGAAGATGCGCGTCGTGGTCTGCGAGGTGTTCGCGTCCCTGAGGAACGCGAGCATGAGGCCGCACGCGAACATCAGCGTGAACAGGACCTTGCCTCCGACGGACCCGATGACAGTGTCGAGCTCCACGGTCTGTACTCCGAAGTTGAGCGCGAGGAACGCGCAGTACTCCTCGTAGGTGCGCCCGACGCGGCACTTCGCGTCGGTCTTCGTGACCGTGACGGCGGACTTGTCCTTCCTCGGCCTCCTGGAGCATGCCTGGACGAGGTCGGACCTCCCCACGGAGAGGAGCCCCGAGTTCACCAGCCTGTAGACGGTGCGCTCGCTGAAGCCGTGGAACTTCTCCTTCGCGGCGGACATGACCATGCCGACGGACTGCCTGCCGAACTTGACCGGGGCGAGCAGCGCGTCGCTCATGTCTGCCCGCTCCTCGTCGGTGGCGTGGGTTCCCCTGCGCGACTCGACGAGCGTCCCGCGGTAGTTCGTCTGCGCGGCGTCCGCGACGTAGTAGCGCTTCTTGAGCGGGCAGGTGGTCTGCCTGTCGCATCCGTTGCACACGTAGGGTGCGTGTCCGAGCTCCAGGCATGTCCTCTGGCGGAAGTCCTCGCACATCTCGAAGCACTTCTTCTGGTGCTTGAACGGCATCTTCCTCCCGTCCGCGTTGCGGTACATCTTCGAACACGTCTCGAAGTGCTCGCAGACCGCGTTTGTGCATCCGTAGCCCTTGTTGCTCCAGCGCATGCGGTTCTTCACCTCGTTCGCGATCGTCGAGACCGCGCGCGAGAACATCGTCGCCATCTGGGCGAAGGTCAGTCGGCATTCGAGCCCGTGGGCTATGCCTTTCCTCGTGTCTAGGGTCATGTGCTTTGCCATGACGTCCTCCTTTTCGGTTGCGTTTGTCGCCCGCGCGCGACCGGAACGCCCGGCCCGGCGCGCGGGCTTGCGGCGTATTGTCGCATACGGCGCAGGGCGCAGGGCGGGTGGTCGGCCCGGCGACGTGATGAGCGACCTATGCGCGGCCCGCACTGCGGCGCGCTTCGGGTAGTGTCGCGAATCCCGAGCGGCGAGAGCGCGAAGCGCTGAGTCGACGCGTTCGACGGGGCGAGCCACCCGCAGAAGGGGAATCCGCTACCTGCTTCAATCAACCCTTCAACCTTTCCCTTTGACCAACTAAACAAAATCTAAAATTGCGTTCACTCTGGCAAAGCACCAAATTTTTTCCCCCACGCAAAGGGTTTTGTGGTATAATGCAAACGATTGGACATAGGTGAATAATCTCTTCGACTTGCTCGAAGTGAAATATTTGCCTGTGCACTAGTCTGTCGACAAGCTGTAAAAGGCCTGAAAACAAAGTGTGAAAACGGTGTTGAGAACATGAGATAGAACATGCTGAGTCGCATGACGAGAGCCGCGGCGCTGCTTGCAGCGCTTGTCGCGCAGTGCATATGCACCGCGCGCGCGGAGCTTTCTGACGTTCAGCGGCTCGAGAATATGATCACCGCGACTGGCGCGACAAAAATCTATCTTAATGGCACAACTGACATCTGGACCAATTCAATTCCTGACGGTGCTGAATTTGATAACCTCGTCTTTGTTTTCAACAATCCTGCTGTGGCCAGTTCGCTAACGCTTAATGAAACGGTCCGCGCCGATGCGCGCATACTCGTTGTTGGCGGTGGCGGCGCAGGAGGCACAAGTAAGACAACGACACTTGGAACCGGCGGCGGCGGCGGCGCGGGCGGATTTATCGAAGCGACACGGAAGCTTGATGGTGGAGCATACACAATAACGGTGGGGGCGGGTGGTCCCCAGTATGCGGGGAGCGATGACGTTTCCGTTGGTGAAGACGGTCAGTCGTCTTCCTTCGATGAAATCACAGCCCTTGGCGGCGGCGGGGGCGGTGCACAATGTGCTGGAAACGATGGCGGAAGTGGCGGGGGCGGGTCGCGTGCTTCAACCGCTTCAAGTACTCCCAATGGTGGTGGCGGTGAGGATGGCCAAGGTAATAACGGCGGCAATGGCGCGACCGCGAAGTATGGTGCGGGTGGCGGTGGTGCTGGCGCTGTAGGCGGCAACACGACATCAACGAAAGGTCCTGGTGCCGGCGGCAAGGGCTTGGCCTCAGATATTACTGGCGAAGAGCTCTTCTATGCTGGCGGCGGTGGCGGCGGAAGTACGTCTGCTATGAAGTCGTCTGGCGGCAAAGGTGGCGGCGGTGCTGGCGCTGTAGGCGGCAATAGCGCAAAAGCCGCTGGCGATGGCGAAGATGGCAAGGGTGGCGGCGGTGGCGGCGGCAATGATTCGTATGTTGGCGGCAAGGGCGGCGATGGTATTGTAGTTGTTCGTATCACCAATCTGTTCGAGTCAAAGGTATCAGTCCCCGTAATTGCTGACAAGACCTACGATAAAGGGAACCAGATAGCACTTGTTTTTGGTAGTAAATACACTTACGTTGATGGTGTGACGAATGCGACAGATGTCGGCATTTACACTTTTCGTGTGATGCCGGGCACAGACTGTGAATGGGTTGCCGCTGATGGGGGCGGGACGGATGCGAAAACGGTGACTTGGAAGATTCTCCCTCGGTTGATTGAGAAGCCTGAGGTTGCGGAAGGGCTGGCCTTTACGGGCTCCGAGCAGAACGGCGTTGCCTATACTGCCGATTGCGCTGCTTATTGCACATTCACAGCGACAAGTGTCACGAATGCTACTGACGCTGGCATATATCCATACTCCGTCGCACTTGACGATAAAGTTAACACGACATGGGCCGACGGCACGACGGATGATATTTCGGGTTCATGGACGATTGCCCCAGCAAAGGTTAATCTACCCACGCTTGATACCACAAGCTTTACATATGACGGCAACGCGAAGACCGTTCTTGAGCTTTCGGGCACAGAACAGTATGAGCTCGCGAGCGGCACGCTGAGTGCGACTGACGGCGGCGACTATACA
>CADAKF010000130.1 GCA_902788415.1 uncultured bacterium | reverse complement strand
ACGAATACGGGGCGGACCGCCGCACGATCACGGTCGGCGCGAGCGTCTGCGCCTATAACGGCATCAACCTGGCGAACAAGTACAACAGCTGGAGCTGCTACAACCAGTACTACCAGGGCTACATCGACGAAGTGCGCATCTGGGACGGCGCGCGGACCGCGACCGAGATCCTCGAAAGCTACAAGAAGCGCTTCACCGCGGCGGATGCGCTCGACAATCGCCAGACGGTCTTCAGCCGCTGGAGCATCGGCTACACGCGTGAGCCGATCTCGTCGGGCATCCTGCCGGCGGAGCTGAAGTACCACTGGACGTTCGACCACCTCCCGGGCGCGACGCAGGCCGACTGGGTCATGCGCCAGCCGGCGGGCTTCACGACGCCGGACGACGTCGAAGACGGGCGCGCGATCTGGTCGCGTCCCGACGGCTGGGCCGAGCCGTGGTGGAACAGCGTGCGGCCAAAGTCGCTTGTCTACGACGACCGCGCCTGGATTCCGTGGATCGTCGATACGGTCCACCACCTGCCGCGCTTCGACGGTACGACGGTCGACTCGTCGTACTGGAGCGAGAACTACCAGGGCGACCTGTCCGTCCTGGGCTGGGCGACGAACTACATGGGCACGGAAGCGGCGAGCACGTACGCGAAGTTCGACTTCCAGCGGACGCACGAGCTGCCCTCGCGCTGGACGCAGGTTACGTTCAGCGACGGGCCGCCCTACGCGATCGACCGCCGCTACACGCTGGTCTGCAAGCTGGTCGAGCAGGGCGCGCCGGACGGCGAGGCGATGATGAAGTCCTACGCCTTCACGCAGCGGCATGCGCTTAAGGCGGGCTACGACCTGCTACCGCTCGGCTACGCGTTCCCGAAGCGCATTTCCGCCGCGGAAGGCGGCATGTGGGACGACCAGGGCGCGGCCGACGCCTGGGCGCAGACCGGCAACGGCAACGACCCGCTCGTCGACCCGACGAACAAGGGACTCCCCGACTGGTGGACGGAGTACTACCTCCAGCAGAATCCGGAGCTCGACCCCGACACGGTCATCGCGTGGGACACGGTCGTTGAGTACAACGGCATGATGATCCCAGCGTGGCAGGCCTATCTCCGCGACCTCGCAGAGGGCCTGCTGCCCGACGGCGAGAAGCACCCGGAGTTCGCCGACAACCGCGACATGAACGGGAACGGGCTGCCGGACTGGTGGGAGGAGTTCTGGAAGCTCTCCGACACCGATGCGGACGGCGACCCCGACAACGACGGCCTCTCGACCTACGCGGAATGGCTGGCGACCGAGGGCGCCTATCCCTACGGCGTGACGAACGGCTTCCCGCGGCTCAACCCGACGCTCACCTCTCTCGACCTACGCGGAATGGCTGGCGACCGAGGGCGCCTATCCCTACGGCGTGACGAACGGCTTCCCGCGGCTCAACCCGACGCTCACCTACTCGACGCCGCTCAAGGTGACGGACTACTTCCTCCCGGGCCCGACGCAGAACCTCGATGCCGCCGGAAAGCACATCTACGCGGGCGAGTATCTCGGCGAGATCTTCAGTGATCACGACTTCATGGAGGACTGGTGGGAGAACCTTTACAGCCGCACCTACGCCGACTCGAAGAAGTACGATCCGCTCGCCGACAAGGACGAGGACGGCTGGTCGAACTGGGCGGAGTGCCGCGCGACCCTCTGGGGCGGCCACTTCGACGCCTCGCTCATCGACCGCTGGACGGGCAGCGACTCGAGCCAGCACGTGGTCTGCTACCCCGAGCCGATCGTCGGCGTGAAGGCGACCTACCACGGCGTGCAGAAGGTGAGCGGCAGCGCGCTCGTCATCCGCATGACGACCGGGCAGACGCCGCGGACAGACGCGACATTCGTCGTGCCGTCGACACTTGATTCGCAGACGCGTTACCTCGGGTCGTTCAGCGCTGACTATGCTTTCCACGGCCATCTGAGTCCGGGCCGGATCAACCCGAACTCGATTATGTTCGAGCGTGCACATGTCGCATCTGACAAGTTCTACATCTGGAATTGCGACTGGTACAAGGCGAACGTTCCGAACGAAATCGGCTGGGACTCCCCTAGTTCTTGGTCTGCTTGTTCTCGCACGCATTCGGGTTCCTTTGAACGTTATCGGAGTGAATTTGCGAAGTGGCCGAAAATCGAGCTCGAGGGCGGCGACCTCACCTGGGAGGCGTTTGCGACGGCAATCGAGTTCACGCCGGGGACGGCGACCGTTCAGTTGAACGGCGTGAACTTTGGCACGGTCAACTGTGAGACGGGTGAATTTGTGCTCGACATGTCGAAGTTCGATACGGACTTCTCGACCTACGTCTTCCGCGTGACGTATACGAGCCGCATCGGTAACGAGTGGCCGCAGACGGTTTACATGAGCGACACGAAGGAGCTTGCGAGCGGCACGGGCACGGGCGGTATCGGAAACGGCCGCGTGCGCGAGGGCCGCAACACGATCGAGGCGTTCTTCGACCTAAACGGCAATGGGACATTTGATGACGGTGAACCCTTCGGCTCGATGCGCAACGTGCTGGTCGGCTGGCATAAGGTGCCGGAGGTCGTGATTGAACTCAGGGACGAGTCGCCAATCATGCCGGTTGTGGTGGTGAAGTCCGAAGAGGAGGATGATGCGGCGGCGGACGACGGCGCGGCGGAGAAGCCGGTGGCGTCGACCCTCACGAAGACGGTCCGCGTCACGCGCCGGCTGGTCAACGGCATCAGCGAGAACGAGGGCAAGCGCCTCACGGAGCGCCAGCTCCTGTCGAAGGGCATCGTCCTCGACGACCACCCGTACCTCACGGAGGCCGACGTCCTCACCGTCAACAAGCCGGACCTCGACTGGAGCTGGCTGGCGCGCGACGCCAAGAAGTTCGGCGTCGAGAAGATCGAGACCGTCACCTACAGCGTGGACGAGGTCTCGCAGCTCGCGGACGGCACGACGGAGGAGAAGACGCTCGCGACGTTCGTGAAGACCTTCTCGGCCGCGCGGACGGTCGCGACGCCCGTCTCGCCCGTCGCGAACGCGCCGGTCTACTCGGCCTCGCCGACGTTCGCCTTCACCGCCTCCGACGACAAGGCCACGGGCTACCGCCTGCAGATCCGCTCGCGCGACGGCGCGGAGGTCTACGACTCCGACTTCCGCCTGCTGCCGGGCCGCACCGGCTCGACCGTCGGCAAGCCCGCCTACGAGGTGACGCCGCCCGTCTTCGCGGACCGCGAGGTCTTCGCGGGCGCGACGACGAACCGGGCCGTGTTCGCCGACGGCCGACGGGGCGGACTACCAGTGGCGCGTGGCGCTCGTGAACGCCAAGTACAACACCGTCGACGAGAACAGCTACAGCCCGTGGGCCGACTTCCAGATGGATGTCGCGAACAGGAACCGCTATCCGCAGCAGCCGACCGGTTACGGTCTGGTGCCGCTGGCGGTGCGCTACTTCGGTCCGCTCGCGGTGACGAACGGGACGATTGCCAGCAGCAACGTGGTCGTCGAGGCGTACGAGAACGCCGACTTCCGCGGCCAGCCGCTCGCGCAGCTGCGCATCGCGGACATCGGGAACATCGCGAACCGCGCGAACGTGAGCGCGACGGACGTCATCCTCCGCGGCATCCGCCCGGGCCGGGTCTTCCTCTGCGCCTACATCGACCAGAACCAGAACGGCGTCCGCGACCGCTGGGAGTCGTGGGGCTACGCCAACATGGTCGGCAAGGGCATGAGGGCCATCTACAATCCGGATTCCTACGAGGTGTCGGCCTCGGCGGCCGACTGGGTGAACGCCGAGAAGGGCGTCGCCGCGCGCGTCATCTACATCGAGGACTGCGACGTCAACCAGAACGAGAAGCCCGACTGCATCGATTCGGACGGCGACTTCACCGCGGACATGCCGTACTGGGACGAGCCCGACACCAGCATGTCGATGAGCGAGGATCCGCTTGCCGACACCGACGGCGACGGCATGCCCGACGTCTGGGAGGTCTGGAACGACGGCGTCACCGATCCGCTCGTGGCGGACGGCGAAACGCTGCCGGAGGACGGCACGGACGTCATGGCCTACCTCGAGGAAATGCGGACGATGCTCACGCTCGACGACGGCACCACGGAAGGCCGCCGCCTGCTGCTGGCGGAAGGCGAGACGTTCAATCCGAAGGACGGCAAGGTCGCGAGCAACTACCTCTACACGACGTGGTACCTCTACGGGCCGATCAACGACAAGACCCAGGTCTACGGCGTCGGCACGAACCTCGTCGTCACGAATTCGTGGCCGGTCAAGTCGGCCGCCGAGGTGAAGGTTGCGCTCGTCCACGCGCAGGTCTACGGCAAGAAGGGCTACAGCGTCCTCACGGCGAACCCGGGCGCGTTCGATGCGGGCACGGCGGTTGACACGAAGGAGTTCACGGCGCTTGACCGCTACCTCGTGATGCGCTACTTCGAGGCCATCGGCGCGACGCCGACGAACTATCCGTCCAAGTATAAGAGCTACGAGGACTATGCGCTCACCATGGGCAGCGCGGAGTGGTCGAAGTGGACGCTGATGCCGGGCAAGGTCGACGCGAACAACGACTTCGTGGCCGACGGCTGGCAGCTCTACGTGATGTACGGCACGAACCTCGTCAACGGCGTCGCGCGCGGCGACAGGGGCAAGACCTCGCCGTGGGGCGGGATCATGGACACGACCAAGCCGGCGCCGGACGCGGGCGGGCTCACGTGGCGCCAGGAGTTCGACGACGGCGGCATTCCGTCCGATCCGTGGGATGCCTACTCGCTCTACAAGTCGCTCAAGGAGCTCGGACTCCTCTATGAGGGGACGCCCGAGTTCTCCGACGCGGAGGCGAAGGACCGCATCTCGTTCGAGGCGCTCACCAGCGACCTCGACGGCGACAATGACCAGATTACCGACTTCCAGGAATGGCAGGCGTTCCTCTACGACAGGGCGTTGCTCGCGGGCCTCAACATCGCGAACGCGTGGTCCGATGGTCTGACGCCGGACTACTTCCGGAACTTCACCAACCGGACGGACTCGACCACGAACTACCTCGGCGCGGCCTTCAACGGCGGCGAGTGGATTGAGCCGTCAATGCGCACCGCGCTCGGCATGTCTGGTACGGCCGGCGTCGGCACGCGCGACTACAACGCGTCGGGTTGGGACTACTGGTCGGTCGTCCGGAACTCGCTCCACGAGGCCGACACGAACAGCGTCTCCGAGCTTTCGGACATCCTGCCGATCATCAACTCGACGCTCAATTACCAGGGCAACGAGTCGCATGACGTCATCGTCGAGGCCTATCAGGCGACGACCGCGTATCCGCTCTACGGCGGACAGCTGACGGCGAAGTGGACCGCGACCGCCGAGTTCAGCGGCGGCATCGCGCGCATCACGCTCGACGAGTCGAACCTGATGGAGGGCCTGCTCCGCCAGGGTCCGGCGCCGACGGCAAGTGCTCGACGGGCGACATCTATACGATTACGGACACGGAGGTCGGCTACCTCGGCGTCGACCTCGCGCTCACGCTCGTCAACGGCGCGACTGCAGCGCTGCCGCTCATCGACATCACCGCCGAAACTAACGGCGTGCAGACGGTCGCGATTGTCCGCACCAAGGTCAACGGCGAGTACGTGACGCCGCGTGGCGTCATGCTGCGCCGTTACGAGAACAACCTCTCGCGCAAGGTGCTTTATCCGAAGGATTTCGTGACGGAGGACTTCATCGGCCTTGACGCGAAGCTGACGGAGGACTACGAGGAGGATGCGCTCGACGGATGCGCTCGACAAGATCGACAGCGTCACGTACGAGATCGTCAAGATCCCGTCCTCGCGCGTCATCGGCGAAGGCGACGACGACGCCAAGATCTCGACGACGAACCTCAACCACTACACGGTTGCAGTCCTTGACGAGAACGGCGACCCGGCGCTCGACGAGAACGGCCAGGAGATTACCGAGACGTTCGACCAGGCGGTCAACGAGGAGTACACGCTGGTCTATTCGATTAAGCGCGACGTCCCGGAGACGGTCATCGCCGACGCGGCGTCGACGGCGGGCAAGGTCGCCGTCGCCTTCACGGTGCCGACGGACCGCGCGGTGACGAAGTTCTGGTACAAGATCTACGACGAGACGGCGGACGGCGCGGTGTACAAGGTGGCCGAGGACAAGGGCCTGCTGCTGCCGGACGCGATCGGCGACCGCATCTTCATCGATCTCGCTGACTACGGCGTCTTCTTGAACGAGGGCGAGTACTCGATCCGCATCGCGCTTGGCAACGACAAGTTCCCGGAGCTTCCGGGCGATGACGAGGGCTGGTCCGCGAAGGCGACCTTCGGCGTGAACGCGGCGAACGCCGCGGCGGGTAAGATCTCCGTCAAGGTGCGCCATGCGCTCGAGTACGTCAACGAGGGCCTGACGAACGGCGTGACGGTCGCGCTCTACACGCGCGCGGACCTCGTGAACCCGATCCTCGTTGTCACCAACCAGCAGGCAAACGCCGCGATCGAGATTCCGAACCTCGTTCCCGGCAAGGGCTACTACGTCGCGGCCTGGTACGTGAAGGACCCGGGCGACGGGCGCGACGACGCGACCGTCCGCAAGCCGCACGACTCGTGGGGCTACTACTGCACGCTGAACGTCACGAACGAGACGCTGGTCGCGCTGTCGCCGGCGTTCGATCCGGT
>CADAKF010000129.1 GCA_902788415.1 uncultured bacterium | reverse complement strand
TCGACGACAAGAAGGTGGCGGGTCTCTACGATGTCGAGAACAGCGAGTTCTATCCGAACTCCCTGACCGGCGCAGACTTCATCATCGGTCCGCCGACGGTGAACTTCCTGACGGTCGCCGGCGAGCCGGGCGAATACGGCACGCCGTTCGGCGAGGTGTCCGGCTATGGCGCCAGCAAGCTGAGCAGGACACCCTGACCGCCACGCTGAAGGGCTGGGTGCTTGTCCAGAAGAACAGGGATGACGTCATCGAGACGCACAGCACGGATGCGAACCGCACAATCTGTACGTTCACGCACCGGGGCGGCGACTGGGACGTCCTGACGTGGATCTGGGACATCGCGTACAAGCATGCGGTGCCGGAGGGCTACCAGCAGGTCGAGTACATCCAAGCGACGGGCTCGCAGTACATCTCGGGCGTCTACTCGTGCGGGGTGAATACCAAGATTGAGATGGACTTCCAGCTCGACGCCGCCACGCCGGCGGCGGGCATCTTCGGCGGCTACTGGGGCAACGCCTGGCTGCTGCAGATCAACGGCAACTTCACGATGTGCGGTCCGGGGTCTGGCATTTACGTCGGCACGGGCGTCGCCGGCGACACCTATCACAGCGTCCACACGTCCACCTGGTCCGTGATGACCAACCTCACGAAGGGGGTCGCCAGCCGCGGAGAGTACGGCACGCTCGTCGACGCCACGATCGGCCTCTGGGGCGTCAGCAGCTACAGGGCGAAGTACAAGATGTACGGCATGTCGATCTACGAGCAGGGCGAGCACGCCGACGAGCTGAAGCGCCTCTTTGTGCCGTGCTACACGAACGACAACGGCACGAAGGTCGCCGGCCTCTACGACGTCGTCAATGCGAAGTTCTACACGAACGCCGGCACGGGCGACGACTTCGTTCTCGGTCCGGACGTTGATAATTTCGTCGACATCGTCGGCGATCCGGGCGAGGCGAGCGAGCCGATCTGCGGACCGTTCGTCGGCTACGGACGGCGGACGAACCTGACGGACGGCGAGGAGGTCACCTGCACGATGCCCGAAACGACCGTCGAGACGCCGGAACTCGGCGCGACGCTGCTCGGCTGGAAGCTGGAGATCTTCAGCGCCGGAGAGCTTGTCTCGACGACGACGAACACGGCGGACAACCTCACCACCTGCACCTTTACCCACGTGCGCGGCAATTCTGCGCGGATCACGTGGCGCTGGAAGTCGAAGTACCGCGTGACGGTGGTGGCGACGGGCGGACTTGACGTGTCGCCCTCGTACATGTGGGTCAACGGCGGCGAGGACGTGTCGTTCACCGCGACGGGCGGCGAGGCCGTGTGGGACGGTCCGGGGCTCGACCCCAAGACGCGTCGGTCGCCGACCTGCAAGCTGAAGAATATCACGGGCCCGACGACGGTGAAGGTCTTCCCGCCGAACATCGTCTACGTTGCGACGAATGGCGTCGACGAGGCGGGGCGCGGCACGGCCGCCGCGCCGTACAAGACGATCAAGTACGCGATCAACAATACCGTCGCGCCGCTCGACGTGATGGTCGGCGACGGAACGCACACGGTCGCCCCCGCGGATTTGCCGTCGCTCGCGGGCGACATCCGCGTCATTGGCGAGAGCCGTGACGAAACGATTGTCTACGCATCGCAATACCAGGCCGGCAAGGCGGTCTTCACGCTCAACGACCCGTATGCCGTTGTCGTGAACGTGACGGTCAAGATCCTGGCCGCCGCGTACATGGGGAGCAACGTCGGCGCGGCGTTCGACATCACGTCCGGCACGGTCACCAACGTCCTGTGCACCGCGTGCGGTTCGGCCGGCGGAACCGGCGTCGTGAACCTCCGCGGCGACGGCGCCTACTTCGGTGATTCCCTGATTGACAACTGCATGCTCTGGAACGGCGCCTCCTGCATGCTGTCCGTTTCCGCCGGACTGGCCGAGCGCATCCGCATCACGCGGACCTACACCGGTTACAACGACAACTCCGGGTGCGGCGTGCGCCTGACGGGCAAGACGGCCGTGGTCCGCAACTGCCTGATCGACGGGGCCAACCTGACCTATACCATCACCAAGAGCTGTCCGGCGGCCTACGTGTCGCGCGGCCTCCTGGAGAACTGCACCATTGTCAACAATAAGGTGAACGGTTCGCCCAACACCGGGCTTTACATTGCTTCGGCGGACGCGGTGGTGCGCAACTGCATCATCACTGGCAACAGGGGTATCGAATCGGATGAGATCAATGTTGCCTTCGCCGATGACGCCTGTCGGGCGGCGATCTCCTACACCTGCTGTCCCGAGCTGGTGACGGGGGTGAACGGCAACCTTTCGCTTGACCCGCGGTTCACCGACGCGGCGAATGGAGACTATACACTACAGAAGACCTCTATGTGCATCAATATGGGCTGCGAGACCGAGGCGGTCTTGGACTTCGCCGGCAATCCGCGCCAGTACAATAGCTCCAAGCCCGACATGGGCTGCTACGAGTTCCAGGGCGAGCCGGAGTTGGAGATG
>CADAKF010000128.1 GCA_902788415.1 uncultured bacterium | reverse complement strand
TCTTCCCGGACTTCGACGCGGACGAGAACGATCCGAAGAGCTACGACTTCACCTTCACCGATGCGTGGCTCACGAACATCGTCGCGGCGGGCACGGAGGTCTTCTATCGCCTGGGCGTCACGATCGAGAACTACCACCGCATCAAGGCCTACAACATCTATCCGCCGAAGGACTTCGCGAAGTGGGCGCGTATCTGTGAGCATGTGGTCGCGCACTACAACGAGGGCTGGGCGGACGGCTACCGGTGGGGCATTGACTACTGGGAGATCTGGAACGAGCCCGAGAACCCACCGATGTGGAAGGGAACGCGCGAGCAGTTCTTCGAACTCTACCGCGTCGCGGCGAATCACCTGAAGGCCCGCTTCCCTGGAATCAAGGTCGGCGGCTACGGCGGTTGCGGCTTCTACGCGATCGACTCCGCGGGCGGCATCGAGTCGACTCCGTTCCGCAAGAGCTTCGTCACCTGGTTCGAGGACTTCCTCAAGTTTGTGACCGACCCGAAGACGAAGGCGCCGCTCGACTTCTACTCATGGCACCTCTACGTGAAGGAGACACCCGAGCGCATCGCCCGCCACGCGGCCTATGTGCGCAAGAAACTGGACGCTGCGGGCCTCGCGAAGACCGAGAGCATCTTCAACGAGTGGAACCGCGTCGGCAAGGCGTGGAACGAGTTCGGCGAGATGAAGAGCGAGGTGGGCGCGGCATGCGTCGCCGAGGCGTTCTGCATCATGCAGCGCAGCAGCGTTGACAAGGCGATGTACTATGACGCGCTGCCGACGCGCACCTATTGCGGTGTCTTTAACTTTGGGGACAAGAAGGAGTCGCGCACGACGACCTACCACGCGTTCCGCTACTGGAACGGGCTCTACCGTCTCGGCACGGCGGTCGAAAGTGCCGCGGACGCGCCGCATCTCGACGTCGCGGCGGCGAAGGACGCGAAGGGCGGCAAGGCGGTCTTCCTCGTGAACGACACGCCCGAGCCGCGCACGGTGAAGCTCGCGCTCAAGGGCGCGGACGGCGCGAAGTTCTCCCTCTACCAGCTGGACGACGACCACGACGGCTTTGCGGGTGTTCCCTGCGCCGTTCATGACGGCGCTCCTCACGACCGAGCCGATGCCGCTGACGGCGAACCGCGCACCGGTCAGCAAGGCCTTCGCGGGACAGGATGATTCGAAATAGCGGAGGTGCTGGAAACGGCGGTCAGGACTGGGACTTTCGGAACTCGGCGGGGGAGAGGCCTGTGGCCTTGCGGAAGAAGCGCGAGAAGTAGTTCGGGGTGTTGAAGCCGGTGCCCGCGGCGATTTCGGCGATCGGGATGCTTGTGCTGGTCAGGAGGCGTGACGCGCGGCGGACGCGCAGGGTGATCTGGTACTCGAGCGGCGCCATGCCCGTGTATTCGCGGAAGCGCTTGCGGAATACCGAGTAACCGAGCCCGACGTCCTTCGCGAGCTTCTCGAAATCGATCACTTCGCCAAGATGGTGTCCGATGAAGTGGTGCGCCCGGCGGATGTCGGCGAAGCCGGGGTTGCGTCCGTTCTCGGCATGAAGCCCCTCGATCAGCCCGGCGACGAGGGTCAGAGTCCGCAGCGCGAGCGAGTAGGGCGCGTCGGCGGTCTTGGCGCGGATGGCGTCAATCAAGTCGAGGAAATCGTGCTCGAACCTGCCGCCGGATTCCAGGCGGAGGACGGTCGGAGGTCCCTCGAAGAACGGCTTGCGGAAGATCGGCGCGAGACGGTCGCCGCCGATGCCGATGTAGGCCTCGCTCCAGCCGATCTTCGGGTCCGGACGATAGCGATGCCATTCGCCTGGATGGAGGATGACGAGCGATCCGGCTTCGAGGGGAATGCCCTTGCCGCGCTTGAATTCGATGACGCCGCGGCCCGCGCGGATGTAGAGGAGCTGGTATTCGTCGGCGACGAGCCGCCGTCCCTTGTTCCAGGTGAAGAAGTAGTCCGAGGAGTGGTAGTCGTGCGGATAGGGCTCGCCCGGGGCGGTCTCCTCTGCGCCCGCGCCCGTCAGGTAGACGCCGAACAGACGCTGAGTCTCGCCGACTGTGCAGTAGAGAAATTGGTTCATGCGGGGATTATAGCAGAATCGTATCAAAAAGTGTAAGTCATGGTAAAAAATGACATTGCGCAAATCGCATATCATTTAGTACAATTACAATTACGGCCAACAGCAAGGAGTGTCGTTTATGTCAAATAGGATAATTCGTATCATTAGCAGTGCGGCATCTGTTTTCGCGGGCGCATGCGCGGCGCTTGGGGCCGATTATGATCTTGCCGCGTACGTGTGGCCGGCGTACCACGCGGAGCCGCGCTGGGCGGAGCTCGGCATCTTCAAGGACGGCAAGGGCGAGTGGCAGAACGTCTACGAGGCGGTGAAGCACTACCCCGACGACTACTGGGGCGTGAAGCCGCTCTGGGGCTACGAGATGGAGGACGATCCGGTTGTGGTCGCGCGGAAGATCGACGCGGCGACTGCGGCGGGCGTCAACGTCTTCATCTACGACTGGTACTGGTACGGCGGGCGTCCGTTCCTCGAGGGTGCGCTCAACAACGGCTTTCTGAAGGCCAAGAACTGCGAGCGGATGAAGTTCTACATCATGTGGGCGAACCACAACGTGGACGGGCTCTGGAACAACAAACTCTCCGGCGCGGAAAAGAAAAAGATGATCTGGTCTGCGAAGATCACAGACGAGGACTGGGTGAAGATCGTCGCGCGGTGGATCGGCTACTTCAAGAAGCCGAACTACTACACCATCGGCGGCAAGCCGGTCGTGTCGTTCTACAGGTTCGCCCGCTTAGCGGAGTGGGAAGGTGTCGCGAAGGCGAACGCGCGCCTTGACTACCTCCGCGCCGAGGCGCGGAAGGCGGGCTTCCCCGGCGTGCACCTCCAGGCGAATGCGGCGTTCATGCCGCCGGAGGGGCTCAAGGTCGACTCGACGACATTCTACAACTGGGGCTACCACACGTGGGCCGAGATGGGCGACCGCAAGCACGAGCTCACCTACCGCGCGTGGGGCGAGCTCTCGATGAAGAACTTCGACGTCGCGCTGGCGGAGGCGGAGAAGGCCGGCGCCGTATTCTTCCCGAACATCACGTGCGGGTGGGATACGAACGCGCGCTATCCGAAGGGGGCGGCGGAGCCGTTCGTCCACGGGTCGACGCCCGAGCTCTTCGAGGAGTTCTGCCGCCGCACGAAGGAGTGGGCGGATGCGCATCCCGCGAAGGGGATGCCGCGCCTCATCACGATCAACTCGTGGAACGAGTGGACCGAGGGAACCTACCTCGAGCCCGACGACCATTTCGGCTACGGCTACCTGAATGCGCTGTGGCGTGTCTTCAAGTCAAAATAACTGAAAACCCAAACGGAGCTCAACAAGATGATGAAAACCCAAACGGAGCTCAACAAGATGATGAAACGGATGCTGATGGCGGTTGCCGCGACTCTCGCGGCGGTTGTGTCGAATGCGGCGACGTATTACGCCTCGCCGGGCGGGAAGGGGTCGGGCGCGCAGGGCGATCCTTGTTCGCTGCTGGACGCCGTCGCAAAGGTCAACGCCGACCAGGGCGGCGAGATCGTGCTCGCGACCGGCACCTATCAGGAAGCTGAAGATGTGACGGGAACGAGCAC
The DNA here is from genome assembly GCA_902788415.1 of uncultured bacterium. Lineage (GTDB taxonomy): Bacteria > Verrucomicrobiota > Kiritimatiellia > RFP12 > UBA1067 > UBA1067. The sequence goes on along the minus strand of CADAKF010000128.1, from coordinate 1,953 downwards.
TTACGACAGCTCCTGGAACGGAAGTCGTTGGACATCTTCGTATTATCTGCTCGGTAAGAGCGGGAAGAACTATCCGATTACGGTCCGGTCCGCCACTGGCAAGCCGGAAGATGTGGTCTTACTTGGTCGGCGAGCAGACAACAAGAACATTCGCCTCTTCCGGGTCTATGGCAATGCCGTTAAGATTTCCGGCATTACGATGAGCGACTGCCAGGAGAATACAACGCTCCATGGCGGCGGGGCGATTTTCGGATCCTCTGACGATTCCGCAGGACCGTTTGGCGGATCGCTAATTGAAAACTGCATCATCAAAGACTGTTTGTCCTGTGTCGGCGCGGCGATTTACAAGATTGACGCCGTCAATTGCACATTCATCGGTAATACCACGAGCGACTCTGGCGGGGCGGTCTGCAAGGCAAATGTTTCGAACTGTACGTTCAAAGCAAACTATTGCAATGGACGCTCTGCCGTGGCGGCGCTGGGCGGAGGTCGGGCATACTCCGCCTACGATTCATGGTTTCTCTGCAACACCAACAACGGTGCGGCGAATCCGCTCGACAGCGGTCTTGTCAGCGGGCTCACGAATGTCGTTCGCTGTGTCTTTGCGGACAATGTCATTCAAGACAACACCCGCCATTGTCCGGGTTGCTACGATGTCGCCAATGTCATAGATTCATATTTCACCAACAACATCTCCGCAAGCGGTTTGGTTAGCACCTCGTCGGCCTGGCTCTGTAACCGTGTGAGTGGATGCACGTTCGCTGAATCCAATTGTGCTTCGGTCGTCAAGTCCCAGGCGGGCGGCACGATCTCGAACTGTACGTTTTCCGCCTGTCGGAATCCCTCCTACTATTATGGCGGACTTCTCATGGGCGACGGCACGATCGAGGTCGTCGACACGACATTCCTCAACTGCACGAACGCCTCGACCGCGCTTCGCGGTGATTTGTGCGGTGCGATGATCTACAATGCCAAGTTCGTCGAGCGTTGCCGGTTTGTCGGGTGTTCTTCGCCCAGCTGTGCATTGTTGTACTCTGTCGCTTCGCTGATGAACTGCATTTTCACGAACAACACCACGGATAGAGCCGCCTGGGTTCGCGGCAAGACGGGCGCAGTCGTCACTAACTGCCTCTTTGCCGGAAATGTGACGAAGGACAAATTTCTGGATGACGCGATTCGTGATGTTTCCGAACTTGTCAACTGCACGATTGCCGACAATACGATGCCGAAGATGCTGCCGATTGCATCTGGGACGGTTCGCAACTCGATTCTGGTTGGCAATTCGTCGTACGACTGCGGCGCGGTGACACTCGACCACACGTTCTACGGGACGGCGAATCCCGCGCCGACGGTGATCGGCGAGGGGAGCCGGAGCGCCGTGACTGTCGCCGACATCAAGTTCCGCGGCGAAAACGACAAGGGGCTGCCGCCGTTTGCGCTGAAGCCGAAGTCGCCGGCGCGGGGCGCGGGGCAGACACTTTCCGGCGCGGGGCGCGGGGCAGACACTTTCCGGGCAGAGCGACCAGCTTGACCTCGCGGGACATCCGCGCGTTGCGGAAGGGCAGAACGTCGACCTCGGCGCTTACGCCTACTTCCCGGCTCCCTTCGGCCTCATGCTGATGCTGAAGTAAAAGAAGGGAGAAGGGATAGTCCTCGACCAACTGTCGGAATGTGCGCATCGTTGTTTCGCGATGCGTCCGTTTGTGGTACAATAAGGACACATGAAAAGACTGGCGGTCATATTTGCGTCTTTTGTCTCCTCCTTGCCAGTGCTTGTCTTTGCCGAGACGATTGTCGTCGACGTTGGCGCATGGGCCGAGGTTGGCACGGGCGAGACGAACGGATGGACGGTCAGCGGAATAGATCGCTACAGCGACGGGCTGACACGGCTCGACACGAAGGACGACTTTGCCTTTTCGCCAGAATTTGCCGACAACGTGACGCAGGTCGTCC
>CADAKF010000127.1 GCA_902788415.1 uncultured bacterium | reverse complement strand
ATCGCCACGACATTCAGCTGCTTGTCGTAATCGACCCCGAAAAGCGAGTTCGTGACGCCATTGACCACGCGCCCGGCGCGGACGGGATGGCCGAGAACCCACTTGTACACGTCCTCGCGTCCGAGCGCGTCGATGTGTCGCGTCACGCGCCGTCCGTTGCCTTCGTACTCGAACGTCTCGGACGTGCCGTCGGGATGCGTCACGGAAAGAGGATTGCCGCGCCAGTTGTTTTCCGCCGACGCCGTTCGCGTCGTGCCGTGCGGGCCCGGCGCGGAAACCGAATCCACGAAGCCGAGCGCATCACGCCCGAAGGCGACAGGAGGCAGCGCGGATGCCGACACGTTCGTCGCGTAGCCGGAAGCGTCGTATGATATTTCCATCGCTCCGCCGTCGGGGAAAACGATCGAGACGGGCCGCTCGCTGCCGTCCAAGAAGACATGCGTGACGTCGCGGGCGTCATACGTCCCTGCGCCATGGACGACGATTTCGTTCCCGTTCGTCGTCCATTCCCAAATCCGCCCCGCCGGCGAAACTATGCGGCTCGGAACGTTGCGCCTGTCGTCCCACGCGAGGGTCGTGGGGCAAAAAGGGTCAGAGTCGAATGCCGCTAACTTAAGGTGATTTTGGGCGTTCCCCGATTCCCAGTGTGGCATTCGTCGGGCGCTTGGAGCGGCGGGTGTCTGGAGTCGTGCGGAAGATGACGAGCCGAGAAAGCTCCTCCAGTCGCGCAAGCCTGGCCTTCAACGCCTTCCAGTTGGCTATGGCGGCGCTCATCGCCGCGAACTGCTCCTTCGAGAGAGCGACCGACACGGTCTTCGCCCTCACCTTCCTGGTCCACTGGTAGCACGGTCCGCCGGCTCCGGGCCCCCTGTCCTGCACGTAGCCGTGCGACACGAGCCCGATGTTTCCGAGCTCTTTTCTTATGGCCGCCATCTCCCTTTCGGCGGCCGCGATCTCCATGTCCTTTTTCATGCGCAAAATTATACCACACCATTGACATTTACGCAATAGGGCGGTATAATTACCGCCCTATATGGACGACACTGCTCTTCTTCTCTCTCTCGGCTTCGCGAGGCCGTCGGCCCGCGAGGCGGCGGAGTCATTCCGTCAGGTTTTCCCAGGAGTCTCGACCCGCGAGGGCGGGCGCGTGCGCGCCTTCGACGAGCGGACCACGGTCGGCCTGATGCTCGGGCAGGCGCTTGGCCGCAACGCGCCGTGCAAGGAGGCGGTGCGCAGGGCCCAGCTCGAGCTCGGGATGGACGTGTCGGCGTCGACCGCCGCGTTCTGCAAGGCTCGCGGAAGGGTCTTGCCCTCCACGCTTGAGGGGATGTCGGCAAGGCTTTGCGCAAAGGCGGACGCCCTCTGCGGTCTCGACGAGTTCTCCGGCGTGTGGGCGCTGGACGGCACGACGTTCCAGGCGTCGGACACCGAGGAGAACCGCGCCGAATGGCCGTATGCCTCGGGGCCGAAGTCGGGCTGCGGATTCCCGGTGGTGGGCGCGCTGGTGGCCCATTCCCTCGTGGGCAAGGGCTCGTCCATCCTTGTCACGGCGCCCTGGAAGGCGCACGACTTCCGGCTGTACGTCGAAGCCTCCGCGAGGTTCAAGGCGGGCGAGCTGCACGTTGGAGACAGGGCCTTCTGCTCGTTCACGGCCTTCGCGATCCTTGCCGAGGCTGGCGCGGACGGGATATTCCGGGGAAAGGACTGGTGCCGCAAGGGGCGCCAGGACGACGTGGCGCTCGGGCCGGGCGACAGGCTCACGAAATGGGAAAAGCGCCAGTCGAAGCGGTCCATGACCGTCCCGCCTGAGAGACGGGCCGGGTTCCCGGACGAGATCACCGTGCGGGTCATAACGGCGAAGATCCGCGTGCGCGGGTTCCGGGACGAGGAAATCGTGGTCGTCACGTCGCTTCTGGACGACAAGAAGTATCCGAAGGAAAAGATACTCGAATGGTATCTCAGGCGCTGGGAGATCGAAGTCTCCTTCCGCGACATGAAAACGACGCTGCGCTACGAGTTCATCAGGGGGCGGACGCCGCTTGTCGTGAAGTTGGAGATCGGCGTCCTCATCCTGGCGTACAACCTCATGCGCTATGTCATCGCACGCGGACGCGCGCGCGGACAACGGCGCGGGATAGCCAGCACGGCGGCTGCGGCAATGGCGTTCATCTCGACAGCCCCGATGCTGTACGCCGCCCGAAGATCGCTCGGAAGAGCATTCTCAAGGCTCGTCGCCGCAGTCGAGGCGGATGCGCTGTCGAGACGGAAGCGGAAGAACTACGTGCGGGCGGTCAAGCGACGACCAAAGCCTTATCCGCTGCTGACAAAACCGCGCTCGGAGTATCGCCCGGAGGAGGTCATATGAGCCTTAAGTTAGCGGCATTCGGGTC
>CADAKF010000126.1 GCA_902788415.1 uncultured bacterium | reverse complement strand
GGTCTATCCGAGCGCGTGCAAGCTCACCGTGACCGAGACCTTCAAGATCGAGCGCGGCGGAACCTTCCAGCCGATCACCGACGTGCTCACCGGCAATCCCGTCTTCGTGAATTGCGCGGACTTCGTGTTGGAAGAGGGTGGCCAGATCGAGGCGTCTGGCAAGGGCTATGGCTGGGCACCGCAGGCGGGCGTCGACTTCGCCGCGCTTGATGCGCTTGGTCACGTCTACGTGAAGGAGAACGACGGCTACAGCTACTGTCCGGGCGCCGGCATCAGCTGCGGTTCTGCCGCGAGCTACGGGGCCAAGGGTTCTCGCGTCGCCTATGGCTACGCCTACGCGCCGTGGCTTCCGGGCGGCGTTTCCGGTCTTTACAACAAGTATGGGTACATGTCAACGACGTTTGGTGGCTGGGCGCATGGCGGCGGTGCGGTCGTCATCTTCACCACGGGCACACAGACGATTGCCGGCGACATCTGGGCGAACGGTCTCTACCGGTTCTATAACGGTTCCGCCGGAGGCGGTATCTGGCTGGTTGCGAACGGCTTCAAGTTCTACTCCACGGCGCGGTTCAATGCCAACGGATCAGCCGACAACTACGGTACGTCCAACAGGGGCGGACGCATCTCGCTCGGCGCGGGTCTCACGGCGGCGCACATCGACAACCTCGTGACGGGACAGGCGCCCGCGCAGGTGTCGCTCGCGTACGGCGACAATCTGGACTTTATCAACGCCCACACTTACGGCGGCATTTCCCATACGGACGCGATGATCATCGACCGTACGCGCACCGAGGCCGGCACGCGTACCTACACTGTCAACACCAATGCGATGACGCTTGTCGCCGTGAAGGGCGTCGGCGTCCGCGGCGCGGAGAGGATCGGCGGACTCCTTTCGGTCAATCCCGACGCGCTGGCCTCGTTCGGCATCGAGGACCTCAAGTGCGCGGACGAGTCGGCGGTCCACTACACGGCGAGCGGCTGGCGGCTTCTCGACGGCGAGACGGTGGTCGCGAGCGGCACGGGCTCGACGGCGTCCTGGACGCTTGCGGAGAAGCATGCGCTGCTGACACTTGAGTGGACGATCGCCTCCATCACGAAGGATCCCGAGCCCGACTTCTTCGCGGACGTTCCGGCGGGCACGGGTGCCGAGAAGACGTTCGTCGGTGAGGACGGCGGCGACTGGGACGAACCCTCCAACTGGTCTCCGGCGGGCGTGCCGGGGCTGACGGACTCGGTGACGCTCGAAGGGAAGACAGTTTACGCGGCGGGCGTCATCGGCGCCGCGTCGCTCACGGTCGCGTCCGACGCGAAGCTCGTGGTCGGCGGCAACGTGGCGGACATCCTCGCCCAGACGGCGGTGGACGGCGAGCGCTTCGGGCTTAAGGTCATGGGCGATGCCGCGATTGCCGGAGAGGTCTCGTTCGGCGGCAAGGATCTGACGGCGCCTCTCAGGGTCGTCATCGGCGGCAACCTGACGCTTTCGGGTTCGGCCGCGCTCGCGGTCTACGCGACGCGGGCGAGCGACATCGACTTCGCGACGCTCTACGCCGAGGCGACGCCGGTTACCGTCGCGGGCAAGCTGACGCTGAACGACACCTCCAAGATTGTCCCCGACTCCGACTATCTAACGGGCGCGTCGGTGCGCTTTACGGCGGGTTCGGTCGAGATCGCCGCGGGCGCGAAATTCGATGCTGTCGCCCGCGGCTGGGGCTGGACGACGAAGACGGGCGAGTTCTCGCACGAGATTCGCGGTTCTCGTTATACGTCTTACGCCATCTCAGCGGCGCATCCTGAGACGTATGCGCCAGGTTCTGGAGGACGGTTGCCGAATGAGGTTACCGGCGCCGGCTATGGCGGTCTCGGCGATCGGTACCATGCCAATGCTGGTCGTGCGTACGGCTACCAGTATGCGCCGTTCCTGCCGGGCTCCTGCGGCTATGCGCAGGCGTCGCGTGGTGCGGGCGCGATCTGGATCGAGTGCGGCGGGCAGTTCACCCTGAACGGCACGCTTGACGCAACCGGCAGCTCGCTTGCGACCGGTCACGCGAACACGTCGGGCGGCGGCATCTGGGTGTCGGCGATGGGATTCGCCGCTGGCTCGCAGGCGCAGCTTCTCGCGTCCGGCGGCTCGACGTCTGGCTCGAGCTACGGCGCGGCGGGCGGACGCATTGCGCTCCTCCTGGCGACGAGCGCCGAGGATCGCGACGCGCTAGCGCGCGGCGAGACGCCGGAGGGGCTCACCTATGACTCGACGATCGCGGGCGTGCCGACGGTGACGGTCGCCGGCGGCGCGGGCGGCTACTCGTCCGGCACGACGCCCTACATGGCGGCAAACGGCACGCTCGCGACGGTGCGCGGCACGGTGAAGGTGCCGACGGTGCACGTGACGGGCGATCCGCTCGAGGCGGTCGG
>CADAKF010000125.1 GCA_902788415.1 uncultured bacterium | reverse complement strand
CGTATCAAGGCGATAGAGGAGAAGTTCGCATCTCTCTTGGCCGAGGGCCAGGAGGCGATACGCAGGGTCGACCCGAACGCGCTCGCGTGCTTCCAGCCGACCACCATGCGCACGCGCGGCATCGACCTCTATACGGCTAACAAGCCGCTCGGCGTCGTGTGCGCGCCGACGGGCGGGCACGGCGGGGCGGTCGAGGCGCATCTTCTGAGGGCGCTTGCGGACGGAAAGCCGATCGTCGACTCGGAGATGTACGTCGGCTGCTCCACGAACTCGATCCGCCAGAGCTTTCTCGACCAGTATCAGCGGGGGTACAACGTCTCCTACATGTTCAAGTGGTCGCGCCGTCCGAGCGATTGGCGTGTGGTGCACGAAGTCGTCGAGACCGAGGGCAAGTGGAAGGGCACGAAGTTCTGGCGGATGTGGCCCGAGGAGTCGCTAAAAAAAGTCGGCAAAGTGAGCGCCTACAACTTCCTTTGCCCCTACAAGGTCAACACCGACCAGCTGCTCGGAATACGCCTCGCCAAGCGCGAGATACAGGACGTGAACGAGTTCTTCACGCCGCGCGACCGCGGCGTTCCGCGCAAGGTGGCCGTTCTTTTCTCGCAGACGAACGAGCGCCACGCGTTCGCGAACGGCGGCGGCAACCATCGTCTTTTCGACGCGCTCGTGCAGGCGCTTGAATACGCGCATCTTCCGATAGACGTCATCTTCGAGCCGCAGATCAACGAGACGGACCGCCTCAACCGCTACGACGTGCTGACGTTTGCCGGAATTGCGGCGATGGATCCCGTCACGCGCAGCCGCATCGACGAATGGGCTGCGAAGGGCGGTTCGCTTGTCGAGTTCAAGGAGAAGGTGCCGACGGCTGAAATGGTTTCCGCCGTTCTCGCGGCGGCCGCGAAGAAGGGCGTGAAGCCGTGCTGCGAAATGCTGGACGCGATCAAGGACGACGGAAGCGCCGCGGCCTCGATCGAAGTGACGCCAGCCCGCCGCGGCAAACTTGACGCGTACATGATCACTTCGCGTGCGCCGACGCTGCCGGTCGTGCGCTTTAAGCCCGCGCCTCTTCCTGGTGGCGCGAAGAAGCCGATACTTGTGCGCCTCTTCACGCGCCCCGACGACAAGTCGGTCGCTGGCGCGGATCCGCGTGTCCGCAATCTCGTCTCCCATCGCCAGCCGCTAAGGCCCGACGCCAACGGCTACTACACGCTCGTTCTTTCGGGCGGCTCGCATTTCTACGTGTACGGCGATGTTTCCGATGTCCTTGCGAAATATCCGCGCTCGTCGGATGTCGTGTGGGATCAGGGGCTTACCGCGGAGAAGGCGCTTGAGCTCGGCAAGGTGGAAATCGCCCGCGAGAAAGCGGAGCGCGCGGCTCGCCAGCCCGTTTTCGACGTCGACCCGAACCGCATGGTCTTCGTGCGGCTCAACGAATTCGCCAACGTCCAGAATCCGGACTTCAAGATTCCGTGGGGCGTGACCGACTGGCGTGGCATGCGCTTCGACTTCATCCGTTTCGACCAGAACCAGTTTAAGGACGTGATCAAGGTCGAGAAGCCCGTGAAGGGGATTGCAGTCGATTCGCGCGCGGCATTCCTCTACTTCGCACATACTGCCGCGCCCGTCTACCGCGTTGTCTACGATGACAAGACATCCGTAGAAGTGGACGCGAAGAGCGGGCAGGAAGTTGTCGGCTGGAAGGACGGCGAAGGACACAAGTACATGATCCGTCAGTGGCCGAACCCGAAGCCCGAGAAGAAGATTGCGTCCGTCGAGATTGCGCCGCGGCGCGGCACGACGTCTTACGTTGCGGCGATTACCGTGCAGAAACCGGAGCCGAAGGTGGTGGAGTTTCCGAAGATCGGCCGCTCTGGCGGCGGGAAGGGCGTCCATGCGAGCTACGACGAGGCAACAAGGACTTGGAACGTGGCGCTTGACGAGACGGCCGGGAGCTGGTGCTGCGGGAACGCCGATCTCGCCGAATCCATCCCTGTCGAGCCCGGGAAGTACTGCCGCCTCTACTTCGAGATGAACCGCCTCCCCGACGCGGACGGAAACTACCACGACCACGCGACGCCCCAGCTCAAGCTGAACGGACGCGACGAGAACGGCAAGCTTGCCTTCGGCGGCTGGCGCGTTCCGATGCACAAGCGCGGCGGCTGGGCGTATCGCGCCGACAACGACCCCGAAACGTGGGAGACCGTCTGGATCGGCATCGACAATGGGACTGTCCCGGAGCATTTCCGCAAGATCATCTCGATCGCCGTGCAGTTCCAGATGATGCCGGCCGAGCACTCCGGCCTTGCCTTCCGCAATTTCCGTTTGGAGGAGGCGGAATAGAATGAAGCGAATTCTCATACCGTTCCTTTTCGCGGCGCTTACCGCGTCCGCCGAGCGCGAGAACCTCTGGCCGGCGGGCAAGATGCCCGACGCCCAGCCGCATCAGGTCGCCAAAATGACAAACGAGAAAGGGGACAATGCCGCACCCTACATCGAC
>CADAKF010000124.1 GCA_902788415.1 uncultured bacterium | reverse complement strand
CTCCTTCACGCGCGGCGCAACCTTCGCCCGCGCCTCCGCCCGCTGCTTGCGCAGCTCTTTAGAGGTGGAAGACGTGGAGGAGGTGGAGGAGGATAGGGATGCACTCGCACTTCTTCCACTTCCTCCGCCTCCACCACTTCCTCCACCTCTTCCGCTCTTCTCGCAGTAATAGTCGTAGCCGCCGGGATAGCGATTCAAGCCCTCGCGCGTGATCTCCAGGACGCTCGTCGCGACCGCCCGCACGAAGTCGATGTCGTGCGAGACGAGGAGGATCGTTCCCGTATATTTCTGTAGCGCCTCCTGGAGGAGACGGCGTCCGTCGAGGTCGAGATGCGTCGTCGGCTCGTCCAGCAGCAGGAAGTTCGGCGCCGTCAGGAAGAGCCGCAGAAACGCGAGCCGGATCTTCTCGCCGCCCGAAAGGACACCGGCCGGCTTTTCCACGTCGTTCTCGTCGAAGCCAAACGCGCCGAGCTGGTTGCGGAAGACCTTCTCCGGCCCGCCCCCGTGCGCATCCCAGGCGTTCTTCGCGTTGCGGTAGACCGTGACGTCCGGCGGAATCGTCTCCGCAAACTCCTGCGAAAGATAACCCGGGACAACATTGTGCCCCAAGACCGCCTTACCCTCCGTCGGCTGCCGCGTCCCCGCGATGATCCGCATCAGCGTCGTCTTGCCGAGTCCGTTGTAGCCGATGAGCGCAACCTTGTCGCCCCGCGTCACGTTGAACTCAACGCCGCGAAAGACGAACTTCCATTCTTCACCTTCACCTCCAACCTTCACCTGTTTGTCGTAGGCAAACCCGAGGTTTTCGCAGCGGAACATCTCGATGCCGCTGGGCGGCGGCTCGGCCAAACGGAGGCGTCCCGAGTTCGTGTAGCGCTTCGGAAGGACGATCCGCGCCTCGTCGATCTTGTCGATGAGCTTCTGCCGCGACTGCGCCTGCGCCGCCTTCGTCGCCTGCGCGCGGAAGCGGTCGACGAAGCGCTGAAGCTGCTCGCGGTGATGGTCCTGATTCTCCTTCGCCGCCTTCAGGTGCTCGTAGCGGACCTCGCGCTCGCGGAGATAGAAGTCCAGGTCCCCTTCGTAGCGCGTCGCCGTCGCGGCGTCGACCTCGACGATGATGTTCGTCAGCGTCCGCAGTAGATAGCGGTCGTGAGAAATGAGCATCAGTGTGCCGTCGTATTGCTTCAGGAACTTCTGCAGCCAGTCCACGGCCGGAAGGTCGAGGTAGTTGGACGGCTCGTCCAGGAGCAGGAGATCCGGCTTCGAGGCGAGGACGCGCGAAAGCTCCGCACGCATGCGCCAGCCGCCGGAAAACGAAGTGAACGGCTTTTGGAATTCCTCCGTCGTAAACCCAAGCCCCCCGAGCGCAATCTTGACGCGCGTCTCGATGTCGTAGCCGCCCAGGTGCTCGAACTTGGTCTGCAGCTCGCCGTAGCGCTTCATCTTGACCGGATCCTGGAGGTCGGCCTCGAGCTCCGCCATCTCCGCCTCCATCTCGGAGAGGCCGGGAATGCCGCGGAGCGAATACTCGAGCAAGGTTTCGTCAGGCGTGTCCGGCTCGGGATTCTGTCGCGTCCACCCGATGCGCGGCGAATTCTCGATCACAAGCTCACCGGTGTCCGTCGACAACTCGCCGAGGATGATCTTGAACAAAGTCGACTTGCCGCTCCCGTTGGGACCCACAACGCCGACGCGATCGCCCTTGTTGACGCGGAACGTGACGTCGCTGAGGACGTCCTGATGTCCGTAATGAACCGAAATACCCTTGAAATCCAACATAATGAATTGGGGGCGTAGTATAGGATATCTACGCCCCGCGGTCAAGCGGCAGCCAACCGCTCTGCCAATCGCTAACAGCTAACCGCTAACAGCTACTTCACCATCAGCATGAGTCCCTTCGACTGCGACTCGACGCAGCCGATGTCGGGCGCGCCAGTGACGCGCGGCTGGTGGAGGTAGTCGAGCGCGCCGCCCATCCAGGGCAGCTTCAGGCCCGTGCCGTAGCACGGCGAGATGGAGCGGATGCCGTACGCAAAGCCGGTGTCCTTGACCGTCTTGAACATCGGATCGCCCGACTTGTTGCCGTTGACGCCGTCCTCGAGGTCCGGCGAGCAGCAGTGGCTCACGGACGCACCGTCCGCCAGCTGGATGTTCTTCGTCGTCTCGCTGCCCGTCGCGAGGTTGTCGACCGAGATACAGTTGCGCACCACCGCGTCCGCATCGGCCGCGACATAGATGCCGCCGCACACCCCCGCGCCGCCGTTGTTATTGACGACCGTGCAGTTCTCCAGCACGCCCTTCGTCACGCGCACCGCCGGCTTGACGGACGTCGCGTCATCGCCGCCGCTCGCGTTCCGCGCGATGAAGCTGTTGCGGCAGATCGCGTTCGCGCCGTTGAGGCGGAGCGCCGTCGCGGATACGTTGTCATAGTGCTCGACGTTGTTCGTCATCGTGATGCGGTCCGCCAGGCCCTCCGTGATGTACAGGACACCGAGGCCCGCGCTCCAGACCCTGCAGTGCGTCATCCGCGAATCGACGAACAGCGCATTCGGACCGCACAC
>CADAKF010000123.1 GCA_902788415.1 uncultured bacterium | reverse complement strand
AAGAAGAAGGTGATGATCAGCGGCTTCCTGCAGGGCGACGGGTCGGTCCGCTGGTACTGGCTGCCGGGCGGCACGAACGTCGTCTCCGAGACGACGACGTCCGGCTTCAAGCTCGTGGTCGAGGAGACGGACGAGGAGGGCGAGACGACCCTCACGACGAATGTGACGACGGCCGCGGCGGCGACGCTGGTCAAGTCGGTGGACGGCAAGTGTGTCCTGACTCAGATGCTGACCGAGGACGAGTGCTGGGCGGCCCAGGAGCTGGCCGAGGGTCTCAGCCGCGGCGCGCCGAGCGCCCTGGCGTGCGGCACGCGCCTTGCGGAGGCGCCCGAGGCGTGCGACATCGTCAACGTGACGGTCGAAGGCGCGAAGGGTCCGTGCTACCGCGTGTGGCAGTACGGTCCGCGGGTCTACGACGAGGGGCAGCCCTACGGCCAGTGGGTCTGCGGCGCGGAGACGGTGTCCGGCTTCAAGGACAAGCCGTGCGTGGCGACGCAGGAGGTGAACCTCTTCAACATCCACACCCACGCCTATCAGGGCGTTGCGGCCGGCACGGACATGAAGGACGCGTGGCACCCCGAGTTCGGCTGGGGCGAGGCGATGCCCTTCACTCAGCTGGACGAGTTCCTCGTCTGCTTCTGGCATTACCTCGACGACCAGCCCGAGGCGTCGCTGGGCGGCTCGCCGATGAAGATGACGCCCGACCGCGGCCGTAGCTGGATCAACATCTGGAGCGACTACTGCACCGACCCGTCGACGGCCGATACGGACGGCGACGGCATGCCCGACGGCTGGGAACTCTACGTCCTCGGCGGCCCGAAGGCCTACGGCGAGGGGCCTGGCGCGCGCAAGCGCAACTACGGTCCCTTGGGCGTTAATTCGGCGAAGAACCCGACCGGCGAGTTCGTTTCCGAGTTCCACGGCTCCACCTGCTCGCTTTACTTCGGGCCCTACTGCCAGTCGATCATCGACAGCTACCTCGTGACGCATCCGTTCTGGACGAACAAGAAGCAGCCGACCGACCCGTGGACGGACGACACCGACGGCGACGGCATCCCGGACGGCGAGGAGGAGGGTCTCTTCGCGTACCTCCAGGAGACGGAGCAGTGGCAGGGCCGCGAGCCGAGCTATCCGGACGCGATTCCGGCGCCGGGCGCGGGCGGCGGCCTCGACCCGCTCTCGTGGGACACCGACCTCGACGGCCTGCCCGATCCGTGGGAAGTGCAGTACGGCACGGGCAAGGCGCTGGACGCGAGCGCCAGCTACGCCTACGTCGGCAAGAATCCGTCGGCCGAGATGAAGGTGCTGCCGGAGTCGCTGGAGCGCTGGTGCCGCGAGGACGGCTTCGGGCGGATGGTCCCGACGGTCGACGGCACGGTCAGCGACGCGAGCGAGGACTACGACCACGACGGCCTCCTCAACTGGCAGGAGTACCTCGTCAACGCCATGCGCTGCTGGCGCTACGACGACACGATCTCGAGCTGGGAGAACCTCAGCGGTCTTGACGATTCGGTCGACTGGGGCGAGCGCCTCGTCATCGGCGGCGTGATCCGGCAGAAGAACGAGGACGGCACGACGCGCACGATCCTCGCCGGCATTGAGCCGGGCACGGAGGAGTACGACGGCCAGTCCCCCTACTACAACCCGCACATCCTGGTGTCGGGCACGTACGACATTGGCGCGAACTGGTTCTCGCTCTGCACGAACGCGTTCGACCAGGCGGCCGGCCGGTGGTACATGTTCTACGACGGCGTCTACCACGACCTGACGACGCCGGACAAGAGCAAGTGGACCGTCACGGGCGGGCAGGAGATGAACTTCAACCGCTTCACGTGGCGTTCCTACACGCTGCAGCAGCGCAAAGGCGGTCCTCTGGTGTTCCCCAGCGCGACGCAGTGGGGCCAGGCGGCGGATGGCCTGTACTACTGGGGCGATGCCGAGGGGGGCAACTACGTCGTCGCGCCGAAGGAGTATCCCGGCACGGACCCGAACCTCGCCGACACGGACTACGACGGCATGGACGACTACTGGGAGCTCTTCCACGGCCTGAACCCGCTCCTCGGCGAGAGCCGCAGCTACAACAACGGGCACCGTCCGGCGGTCGACCGCGTCTTCGAGGCGTACGGCGGCTGCCGTGACCCGTATCCGAAGAACGGCAGCTGGATCGAGTATCCGTCGGCCGAGAACAACTACTGGACAGCGCTCAACCGGCTCGAGCCCGACAGCCCCCACTTCCCGAAGGCGTTCCCGGACTACCGCACGAAGGGGAAGAGCAGCTATGACTTCCACCGCTTCCCGTGGCTGAACGGCCTCGCGGCGGCCGACCCCGACGGCGACGACATCCGCAACCAGCAGGAGTCGATCCAGTCGATGCTGCAGGCGAACGCGTCTTACCTGCACACCGATCCGTCGCCGCTGTGGATGACGGACAAGAGTTACTTGTACTCGCTGACGCACCGCTACTACCGACCGCTGGACATCGGCAGCTACAAGGACCCGATGGCCCCGGCGTCGTTCACGGACCAGTTCGGCAACGAGCACAAGTGGGAGGAGTTCCCGGGCTTCACCTACAACCCCGACGAGGGCCTGGTGACGCCGCGCTACGACTTCAACGCGTGGGACGCGCCGTCGCCGAGCAGCTCGAAGCACGACAACATCGCGACCATCCGCGTCTCGAGCTACGGCTGGGACTTCGAGGAGGACGAGGGCTACGACTCGGACAAGGACTACCTCTCCGACTTCGAGGAGGGCCAGAGCCGCACGAAGCCG
>CADAKF010000122.1 GCA_902788415.1 uncultured bacterium | reverse complement strand
GCGCGAGTTCCTTCGCTCAACCGGCGCGACCTGCCGTGACGCCGTGGCGGCCTATGCGGAGATTGCCGCCGACGGCGAACTGCGACTGCGGACTTTCTTTGAGCGGACGAAGCCGACGCGTGTGACCCTCGTGGGCGCCGGCCCAGGCGACCCAGGTCTGATCACGGTGAAGGGACTGGCGGCGATCCGCGCGGCCGACGCCATCGTCTACGACCGGCTCGTCGCCCCGGAGCTGCTCCGCGAAGCCCGTCGCGGCTGCGAACTCCACTACGTCGGCAAGACGCCGGCGACGGCTGGCGGCGCCGACGTTCGGTCCGCCACCCAGCGCGAGATCAACGAGCTGCTCGCCGCGCTTGCCGCGCGTCACGCGCATGTCGTGCGGCTGAAGGGCGGAGATCCGTTCGTCTTCGGCCGCGGAGGGGAGGAGGTCGCGTTCCTGCGTTCGCACGGCATCGCCTGCGAGGTCATTCCCGGCGTCTCCGCGGCGATTGGCGCGCCGGAGGCGGCGGGCATTCCGCTCACCCACCGCGGCGCGGCGACGGCGTTCCGCGTCATCGCCGCGCGCGGCGAGCGCTTCGCCGCCGGCGATCTCGACTACGCCTCGATGCGGGACGAACGGACGACGCTCGTCTTCATGATGGGCTTCGGCCAGTTAGACGAAATCGCCTCGCGCCTCATCGCCGCCGGACGCGCTCCGTCAACGCCGTCGGCGGTCGTGTCCGACGGCACGACCGCCGGCCAGCGCTCAGTTCGCGGCCCGCTCGCATCGATTGCGGCTGCTGCGGCGGCGCACGGGCTTTCGGCGCCGGCGGTGCTGGTCGTCGGCGACGTCGCCGCCTTCGGGCGACGCTGCCTCGTCGCGAAGGTCGGCGACAGCCCATCGGCGCTCGCCGACCGGCTCCGGGCGGCCGGCGCCGAGGTGACGGAAGTTACGGTCGGCCGGATTCGTCCGCTGCCCGCTGCGCTGACGAGCGCCGAGGCAGGCGCTGCCGACTGGCTGGTGGTGACGAGCGCGAACGCGGTCGATGCACTGGCGGAGGAACTCGTGGACGCGTTTCGCGCACATGGCTCGAAGGTCGCGGCGATCGGCCCGACCACGGCTGCGGCGGCCCGTCGCCGTCGGCTCGATGTGCGGCTCGTCGCGCCCGCAGCCAACTCTCCGTCGCTGCTGCGGGAACTCCTCGCCGTCGTACATCCGGAGCAGACGGTGCTGCGGCTGCTGCCTGAAGGAGTCGAAGATTCGCTCGCCGCCCTCGCCCCGGCCTGCCGCTACCGTGCAGTGGCGACGTATGCGAACGATCCGGTGGAGACGCCACCGCTCGTCCGCGCCGACTTTGACGAAATCTATGCCACCTCGCCCTCCTGCCGAACCCGTCTTTGTTTCGATTCTCCTGGCGATGACGCGGCGTGCCGTCTGAAAAACTAAACTTAACTTCTACCGCTCAGCACTCTTCACTCTCAAAGAGCTGACCCCTGGAAACTACCCAGCAAGGGCCCCCTCACGTCCCTTTCACTTCCTCCTGAACAGCCCGACCGCCACAAGCAGCGTCAGCACCACTGCGGCAACGTGCTGCAGCGCCGTGACACCCTCCTGTCCCGCCGCAGCGGAAATCCCGCTGACCGTCTCCGACGGCAACGCGTTTACGCCGATTCCACAGGCAATGGCCCCGAAGGCGATGACAAGCGCATACGCCGCCGTCGCGCGAACGCCGATCAGCCTCGAGACCGTCGCCAGCGAGGCGGCGTTAATCGCCGGTCCGACCATTAGGAACACGAACGCCGCTCCGGGCGTCAGGCCCTTCGCGACGAGGGACGCGGCAATCGGAATCGACGCCGTCGAACAGACGTACATGGGGAACCCGACCAGCACCATTGCCAGCATCGCCAGCCAGTCGTTGCCCCCGAAGGCAGTCGCGAAGCAATTGGCCGGCACACAGACCGTCATGACAGCCGAGACGGCCAGTCCGAAAGCGAGCGGACGGGACACCTCGCCCAGCAACTCGAAATACCCCGTGCGAAATATCCTCAGGAACACATTGCCGCGCGGCGTCTCCCCGGCGTCGGAATCATGCGTCTTTCCAGACGTATGATGGCAGCAACAGCAATGGCAGTGGGCGTGCCGCTCCGACGCGACGTCACCGTCCCCCTCCTTCCGCGTCAGCGCATCGACGGCAATGCCGCCGAGGAGGCCCGTCGCTAAGGCCGCCAGCGGACGTGCCACCGCAAAGACGGGGCCCATCAGCGCATAAGTCGCCAGAACCGAGTCCAGGCCGGTCTGCGGCGTAGCGATGAGGAAGCCGGCGATCGCGCCTTTGCCCGCGCCCGCCTTCTTAAGTCCCGTCGTCATCGGCAACACGCCGCATGAGCAGATCGGCAGGGGCGCGCCGATCAGGACGGCATTCAGGACGCCCCGCCAGCCCTTCGCACGCCCCATGGCCGAGACGACCCATGCGCGCGGAAGGAGAACGGACACCACGCCGGCCAGGAAGAAACCCGCCAGCAGCCAAGGCGCCATCATCGCCAGAACGTTCCAGAAAGACAACAGCAGTTCCATCGTGGACCTCCTCCTCAGGCCATCTTCGAGAAGCTTTCGATCGCCTCGGCAAGCGACTCGATCGTCTCGTCGGCCCGCCCGTCCTTCATTCCCTCCCTCACGCAATGCCGCACATGCGCGTCAAGCATCAGGAACGAAAGCTTATGCAAGGCGCCATTGACCGCGTTCATCTGAGTGAGGACATCCTCGCAGGGTGCCCCCTCATCGACCATCTTCTTGATTCCGTTCAGCTGGCCGATCAGCTTGTTCAGCCGCAGCGTCAGCATCGTCGTCGTTTCCTGAGTTCTCATAACGGTGCGAAGTATACCATACCCCCGTAGGGTATGTCAATGCGCAACAAGGACTTTCCGCGCCGCGGCCAGAAGTAAACGCACGTTCTGATAGTAAACGCCGCTAAAGTTTCTGTCGCGGCGAGGTTTTCTCACGAGGGCATCGGTTTTGGCAGTGA
>CADAKF010000121.1 GCA_902788415.1 uncultured bacterium | reverse complement strand
TCGGCGAGCAGCCGGACGTAGTCCTCATCGGGGACGCCCTCCATGACAAGGAGGTCGCGGATGCGCTGAAGGTGCGGTGCGTCCTCTGCGGACAGGGCAGCCACGCCGCATGGCGGCTCCGCGCCGTCGCCCCGACGGGTGACACGCTCCTTGAAGCGCTCGAGCTCGCGCTTCATAGTTTCAATTGACAGAAGCGGTCTTCTCGCGAAAGGCGTCGCTCGCGTCGGGGAGCTCCTGCTCGGTCTCGTCAGCCCGAGTCCGCGCTTCTCACTGAAGACAACGAACTTCGTTCAGCCTACCCTGCCTCGACAAAATCTCTGGTTGCGTGCGCAGATCTCTCCTACGCTTGCGGGCTCGGGCGTTCCTCACTCCAGGACTCCCCGCCGCTCGCTCGTCGAGCGCAGAAATTTGCTATAATCTTCCTGTCTTGCGGGGGAGAAATCCCGCAGGGCTGTTTGCGTAACAGCAGATAGAACGTTCTCACGAAATACTACCACTATTTCAAGTTGTCGGACGCGATATTTGTGAGTTATGCACCCGATGGGGTGCATTCTCGCTTTTCGTGCATCCGACTATGCCTGTGGTAGGGCTTCGTGAGAGTGTACGAGGCGGAATGCACCCCGCCTTATTGCATGAGGCATGAGGCCGCGCGTTTTGAGGAGTGCGGCAAACGAAGGACAAACCGATGCGGTCAGTGAAACGTATTGCAATCTGTTTCATCGCACTTGCGGCGGTTGTCCTCGGTGAAGTGGCGATGGCGAAAAATGCCGATCTGACTCTGGCGAAGAAGCGCAAGAAGGACGAGTTCTACACACAGCTCGTGGACATTGAAAACGAGCTCAAACACTACAAGGAACATTTCAAGGGCAAGGTCGTTCTCTGCAACTGCGACGATCCGCGCAAGAGCAACTTCTTCAAGTACTTCGCGGACAACTTTGAAAAGCTTCAGCTGAAGCGCCTCATCGCAACGTGCTACAAGAGCCAAGATGTCGATCTCTTTTCGCAAGGCGACTGCGAACGGGCGATCTGTCAGATCTACGAAGGGGACAAGAACGGCAACATGGTCGTAGATGATGACGAGGTTTGCGTGAAGGAATTGGAGGGCGACGGCGACTTTCGCAGTGCTGAATGCATCGAGATCCTGAAGCAAGCTGACATCGTCGTCACAAACCCGCCGTTTTCGCTGTTCCGTGAGTATGTCGCACAGTTGGTGAAGTATGACAAGAAGTTTGTAATCATCGGCAATCAGAATGCGATTACTTACAAAGAGATATTTCCGCTGATTAAAGAAAACAAGTTATGGTTGGGGTTTGGGTTTCGAGGCGGAGCGGGACACTTTTATTCCAACTATGTTGATACGGCGACAGCTGGGGATCATCGCAAAGGAATGATCCGAGTGTCGGGAGTGGTGTGGTTTACGAATTTGGAGATTAAGAAGCGCCATGAAAACTTGCCGCTCTATAAGACATATTCGCATGTCGAATTTCCTAGGTATGATAATTATGATGCAATTGAAGTTGGCAAGACAGCGGACATTCCAATGGATTATTCAGGGGTGATGGGTGTGCCGATTACTTTTATGGATAAGTACAATCCAGAACAGTTTGAGATTATCGGGATGTGTGAGAACGAAAATCTATATGGGCTGAAGACGAAGGTCTATTCGTCAGCCGAGTGCAAGGCGGCGTATCGTGCCAAGTTCGGTAAAAATGGCACCTATGACTTGAATGCAAGCGGTGTCCTTTGTTTGGACGGAAAACTAGAAAAAGTTTATCAGCGCATTCTCATTCGTCACAGGAAACCGGCAAAGTGAATTACGCACCGTGTTTGCAGCGGCTTGCAAACACGGTGCGTAATCGAAAGGACACTATGAAGATCGAATTGAAGAAGATTACGATTCGCGAACTGGTGAAGGACTATGTGGACGATCCCGAGCGGGGCGTTTCGGGGTATGGAGGGCGGCTCGACATCCGTCCCGAGTACCAGCGGGAGTTCGTCTACAAGGAGAAGAACCGCGATGCGGTGATCCGCACCGTGATGCGCGGGTTTCCGCTCAACGTCATGTACTGGGCGAAGAAGAAGGACGGCACATTCGAGGTGATGGACGGACAGCAACGCACGATCTCAATCTGTCAGTACGTGGCGGGTGATTTCGCGTGGGGCGATTTGGAGCTCGGCAAGAAGTATTTTCACCGTCAGCCGGAGGACATTCAGAAGAAGTTCCTTGACTACGAGTTGATGGTGTATCTCTGTGAGGGCGAGGAAAGCGAGAAGATCGACTGGTTCAGGACGATCAACATCGCAGGGCTGGAGCTCACCGAGCAGGAGATGCGGAACGCCATCTATCCCGGTCCGTGGGTTTCGGACGCGAAGCGGTACTTCAGCAAGCCGGGATGCGTCGCCTACAAGCTCGGCGGCAAGTACCTGAAGGGTGAGGTTGACCGACAGGCCTACCTTGAGACGGCGATCATGTGGATTGCCAATACGGACAAGGCGAAGGCCGTTGACAAGTACATGGGCATCCACCAGGGGGACGGCGAGGCGACCGAACTGTGGCTTTACTTCCAGAAGGTCATCAACTGGGTCGAGACGATCTTCCCGACCTACCGCAAGGAGATGAAGGGGCTCGACTGGGGACGGCTCTACGCAAAATACGGCGAGCGCAAGTACAATCCCGTGAAGCTCGACAAGGGGGTTGCGGAGCTGATGGCGGACAAGGAAGTCCAGCGGCATGGCGGCATTTATGAGTTCCTTCTTTCCGACCGGACGCTTTTCGAAAAGCTCAACTTGCGTGCGTTCGACCTTGATGACATGCGGGTTGCCTATGAGGATCAGAAGGGCGTCTGTCCGATCTGCAAGGGTAAGTTCGCCTTTGAGGAGATGCGTGGCGACCACATCAAGCCGTGGTCGAAGGGCGGAAAGACCGTGCCAGAGAACCTACAGATGCTTTGCGCAGATTGCAACGCCCGTAAGAGCGACAAATTTTGAACGCTGATTTGAGGGAACAGCTTCAGGCGGAGGGGGC
>CADAKF010000120.1 GCA_902788415.1 uncultured bacterium | reverse complement strand
CGGAGGAAGCCGCTTATGTGTTCGGGTATGACTGCGGACGGTGGTTCACGAGGGTCGGAGAATTGTTCGATTGTTCGATTGTTCAATTGGACGGAGCGGAACGGTTGACGCGGCGAATGCGTGCGGGATTTGGATACAGCGTACGCGTAAAGGATGGATAATTGGCAAAGGTTTAAATCCGACATCTCTTGCAAATGATCTCGGGGCCAACAACTGGCATCACATAAAATAACAGAAGGGAATGAAACTATGAAACAAGCACTGTTCGCAATGATGTTGTTGCCGTTTCTTGCAAATGCAGATGCGGTGTACGACACCTTCCTTGATCTCAAAGGGGAATGCAAGGCGGAGTGGGATGGTTTTTACCATAGTCTGTCAAATAACATGTCTGACAGGCGAGGGGTGTGGAGTGAAAACGGAAGTGGGTTAATCTTTACTGCCACAAACATCTGCAGTGACATTACAAACGTCGAATACTACGTAGATATTGTCAATGTAAGCACAAATATTGTGAGCACTAACTTGACAAGCGTCGACCGATATTATCTTACTGATGGAGTGCACCATTTCACATATTTGGCGGCAGGAAAAATTTCTCGAATTGAGCATTGGTTGACTCGCAATGGTGATTTCAAGTGCTACGAAGTGGATACTAACGAAGACCTGACATGCTATTATTCCATGACGAATTTCTACGGTGAGCACGGCCTGATGATGTATAAAAATGGCAGATTGACCGAGGTCGGCGGCACGCCTGATTTTTCGGTTCTTCGCAAGAAACCATGAAACAGATTCTGATCACATTGATGTTGCTGCCGCTTTTTGCAAAGGCCAATACCGAACCTTGAAATATTCAGACCTTGACGAACCCAACGCGCGTGCCGTTTTTTTACAGCGACGAAGTACAAGGTTCAGCGGCTAATGGGAAAGGCGATTCAGCAGGGATGACGCCTTCGGGTGGCCGAGGCGGTCGGCTCGCTCGGCGAACTTTCGGCTGACGGTTGTGTCCCTGGGAAGCGCTTCTCCGGCGAAGTAGATCTCCGCGAGGGCGTAGAACGCGGCGGCGTTGGTGCAGGCGCCCGTGTCGACAGCCTTGCGGATGAGCGTGGCGGCGAGGCGGTAGTGGCGGTCGTCGTAGGCCTCGAGCCCGAGCTGGGCGTAGGTCTCGGCGCGGCGGCGCTGCTCGTCCCGGTGGAAGAGGCGGACGATGTGCCAGATGCCGAACGCGAGGTTGCAGACGAGGAGAAACCCGACGACCGCCCACGCGATGCGGGCGTGGACGGCGAACTTCTCGAGCCGGTCCTGGTCGGCGGCGAGCTCGCGGCGGAAGGCGTCCATCGTCTGCGGACGCTTCAGCGGATTGTTGTCGAGCGAGCGGACGATCAGCGACTCGAAGAAGCGGCGGTCGCGGTTGCGGCAGAGTCCGCGGAAGGCGGCGGCGAGCGAATAGACGTCGGCGCGTTCGTCAAGGAGGACCTCGTCGCGGACCTCCGGCGCCATGTTGAGCCACGTGCCGACGCGCTCGGGGCGCGCCTTCGCCGCGGCGGTTTCGCGGACGCTGCCGAAGTCGAGGAGGACGGCGGTGCCGTCGATGAGGCCGATGTTCTTGCGCTTGACGTCGCAATGGAGCCAGCCGAGCCGGTGAAGCCGCTGAAGCGCCGCGGCGGTCCGGTCGATGACGCGCTTCAGGTCCCGCCGGGCGAGCTTCCGCGGCAGTTTGTCCGCGAGCTGCATCACGAAGTAGGGCGTGCCGCCGTCCGTCTCGCCGCTGGCGTAGCATTCGGGCATGAAGCCGGCGAGGGGCTGGCGGACGACGAAGTCGCGCTCGCGGCGGAAGTCCTCCGCCGTGGCGGTCGTCTTCGGTCCGTCATGGATTTTCAACGCGCCGAGGCGGAAGGGCGCGGCGGTTTCGCGGACGCGCCAGACCGTGCCGGAGCAGCCGTCGCCGAGATAGCCGAGGACGGCCCACGCGCCGATGACGCTTCCCGTGCCGATCATAGGTAGTCGAGCCGCACGGCGAGCTTGCGCGCCTCGTTCCCGATCCAGCGGTTGATCGGGTTGACGGCGCGGTAGACGGTCCAGCGCCCGAGGCCGAGCGTCTTGGCCGCCTTGGGCACGCTCGTCCCGAGCCGCTGCACCTGCCGCCAGATGCCGAACTTCTCCTCGTCCAGCGGCTCGTAGAAGCGTCCGTTGACGTAATCGGGGTCCAGCAGGTCGTTGCGGATGAAGGCGGCGAGCTCCGCGAGGCGCTCGGCTTCGGGGCTCTTCCGGCGGAGTCCCGGCAGGATGACGTCGAGCGGCTGGCTGCGGAAGCGGCGGATGGCGCGTTCGCGGTGGGGGTTGTGGAGGCGTCCGATCTCGCGGATGCAGAGGTTGCAGAGGACAGTGCGGAAGGTGTCGCCCGGCTTGCGGCTGGTGAGAAGGGGATCGCGCGAGATGCGCTCGGCGACGCGCATGAAGACGTCCTCGGCGTCCGACTGCCAGGCGGGGTACTTGAGCCGGATGAAGTCGATGCACGACCTCCGGTACTTGGCGAAGAAGCGGTTCCACGTCTCGTCGTTGGCATAGGGGCCCTGGCCGACGTGGGAGGTGCGCGGCGTCGTGGTGCGGAAGAGCCGCGCGAAGACTCTGGGCAGGTTCATTTCGGGGGCGGTTTAGCGGATGGAGAGGAGGAGTCCCCGCGGCAGACAGGTTGCGGCGTTCGCCAGTGATCCGGCGTAGGCGAGGGAAATGCCGCGGACGCTCCAGTCGCCGTCCCCGTCCTCGGGAACCGTCAGCGCGATGCCGCGGGCGACACGTGCGGGATTGGCGTCGATGACCTGCGTCTCGAAAGTCCCGGCGCGTGCGACGGCGTCGAACTTCAACGGTCCGACCGGCTTGCCGTCATCGTAGAGGAACTTGACTTGCAGAAACCGCGTCGGCTCGTTCGTCGAGCACGCGAGCGTAACTGCCGCGCTCAGGACATTCGCCTCTGGCCATCGCGGCGAATTGATCCACGCGCCGGTCTTGAACTCCGCCGCGCCCGCCGTCTGCCCGAGCTTGTGGAAACTCCATTTCTGCCGCGTTCCGCTGCCGCACCACCCGCTCGTCGAAATCTCGATCGT
>CADAKF010000119.1 GCA_902788415.1 uncultured bacterium | reverse complement strand
CTCCAAGGTTTTCAGAACTTCCACGTTCTTTCAAAGCCGTAGACATTCGTCGGCCGGCGAGATCTTGAAAATCGAACTTGAGCGTCCAGAATTCGGGCGCATTGAGGCAGATTATTTCGGTCGAGAGAGCGACTGTCCGACCAGGATCATCAGCGTGTAGATTTCAAGACGTCCGGCGAGCATGGCGATGCAATAGACGATCTTCAATGCGTCCGGAATCGCACCGTAGTTCTGTGCCGGACCAAGGCTGCCAAAGGCCGGCCCGACGTTCCCCACCA
Organism: uncultured bacterium; assembly: GCA_902788415.1. GTDB lineage: Bacteria > Verrucomicrobiota > Kiritimatiellia > RFP12 > UBA1067 > UBA1067. The sequence continues at coordinate 2,919 of CADAKF010000119.1, read as the reverse complement.
TACTCAGCGCCGCCGTGAACGCCGTGGGAACGTCCAACCCGCAAACCGCGCCCGCCAAGGCCGTGGCGAACACGACGATCATGTAGACGAAGATGAACGAACCGACGACCGACACGATCTCGCGCTTCGCCGGCGTTCCGTTGACGCGAAGCGTAAAGACGCCATGCGGGTGCAGAAGCTTCATGATGTCGTTGCGGAGCGCCTTGGCGAGGATCGACCAGCGGATAACCTTGATGCCGCCGGCGGTCGAACCGGAACAACCTCCCACGAGGAAGAGGAGCAAGATGACCATCTGCGCCGCCGATGTCCAGCACGTAAAGTCGCTTGTCATGAAACCCGTGGTCGAGACAATCGACGCGACCTGAAAGGCCGCGTTCCTAAGCGAAGCCGAAGTTGAACCGAATTGCGGCAACTCAAACAGCGTCACGCCGGCAATGACCGGCACCAGCAGAAAGACGAATCCCCGGAGTTCCGTATTGTCCCTCACCTCGGCCCATTTCCCCGCACAAATTGCGTAGTAGACGCCGAAGTTCACAGAGGCAAGAACCATGAACAGCGTGCAAATCCATTCCGCCGCAGGGCTTGCGAACGCCCCGAGCGAAGCGTTGCGCGTGGAGAAGCCTCCCGTACCCATCGTCGAGAAGGCATGGCACACGGCGTCAAACCAGCCCATGCCGACCCAATGGAGCGCCACGGCCTGGACAACCGTCAGGACGAAATAGATCAGCCAGAGAACGCGCGCTGTGTCGCCGATCCGCGACGTCAGCTTGCCCTTCTCAGGACCGCTTGTCTCCGCCTGGATGAGCCGGAACGCGCCGACGCCCAGGAGCGGAATGAGCGCCACAGCCAAGGCGATGACGCCCATGCCGCCCAGCCAGTGCGTCTGGCACCGCCAGAAGTTGATGCACTTGGGGAGCGCCTCGACATCCGACAGGACGGACGCACCCGTCGTGGTGAAGCCGCTCACGCTCTCGAAGATCGCATCGACGAGTCCGGGGAAACACCCGCTCGCGTAGAACGGCCATGCGCCGAAGATTCCGATCGCCACCCATACGCTTCCGACGATCATGAAGGCGTTCTGGGCGCCGGCAAGCCGGATCCGGCCACGGCTGCGGCGTGCGAACCAGACGGCCAGAGTCCAACTGATCACGAGCGGCACGCCGAAGTCCGCCAGGTTCCGCCACTCGCCGTACCAGCCGGCGACGAACATCGGCAGCAGGAACGACGTGCCGACCAGCGCCAGCACCGTCGAAAGCGACCTTGCGAGAATCGACTTCACCGTCCGTCTCCCGCAAAGGCGGAAACGATGCGGCGATCCCCCGACGGCACGATCAGGACGAGTGTCAAACCGGGTTCGATCACGGTGTCGCCGCGCGGAACGACGCTTCCGCCACCCGCGCCGTGCGCCATCAGCACGAGCGCCCGGCCGGCGAGTTCAAGCTCCTTGAGCGGCTTGCCGGACGCCTTCGCATCACGCGGCACCGTACATTCGACGATCTCGTAGGCGCCGCCGCAGACCGTGTGTACGGAAAGGACGTTGACACCCCGCAGATGGCTCATGATGCCGTCGACGACCGTCGCGTCCATGGAGACGACCACGTCGACCCCGAGACGGGCGGCCATTCCCGCGGCATCGGCGCTTGCCGTCAGCGCCACCGTCCGCCCGACGCCGTGTGACTTGAGATACGCCGCCGCAATCAGGTTGCGGTCGAAGTTCTCGGAAACGGCGAGGGCGACGTCGCACCGTCCGAGCCCCTCCTCCGCGACGAGATTGGCGTCCGTCACGTCCCCGCACAGGACCCGCACGCCACGATACTGTTCCGAGACAGACCGACAGCGGTCGGCAGATTCGTCGACGACCGTGACGTCCAACCTCGACGCGCCGGAACGGCGCCAGCCGAGCAACCGACCGAACGTCGAGCCGCCGACGCGCACGCGCTGACTCGAGACGACAAGGGATCCGACCTGGCCCGCACCGACGACAAGAAGTCCGGTGGCCACGTCGGCGCGCGAATCACACAGGACCGCGACCGCCTCCATCTCCGATATCTTCGCCAAAACACCGATGCGGTCCCCGGCCGCCAGCACCGTCTCGCCCGAGGGCAGGCGCGAGCCGTCGCCCGATTCCACGTAGGCAATCAGAAACGTCCATCCCGGGACCGCGTCCAGCGTCCGGAGCGGACGGCCGACGATGGGCGCGTCACCACCGACGCGCAACGTGACAATGCCGTAATCGTTCCCGAGCTCCTGGATGTCACCCACCGCCCCGTGCGCCAACGTCTGCGACAGGACACGTGCTGCCTCGACATCCGGATTCACCATCCAGTCAATACCGAACACGGGCCGCCGGCCGTTTGCCGTTGCGGCTAGCTTCGCCGACACGGCAACGGCGTCAGCGTAATACTCGTAATTGCGAACGCGCGCGATCTTCAGGACATCATGGCGGATCGCATCCGCCAATGCGCACGTGATCACGTTCACCTCGTCACTGGACGAAACAGCGACCAAGGCGTCCGCCGACGCGAGGCCCGCCTGCTCCAGGACCGAGAGACTGTTCCCCTCGGCGTGGAGAACGGTGCAGTCAAGCTGTGCGCTGACATCGCGGACACGCTCAGCGTCGCGATCGATCACCACGACCTGCTGACCTGCCGCAAGCAAAGCCCGCGACAGTCGAACACCCGTAAATCCAGCACCGACAACAATCGTCTTCATAAATCAGCCCATTGCCAAAACTTTTCGGTATTATAGCAAATCTACGATCTTTTTCTCAAGCGCCGTTTCCTTCTGCACGCTTATCCCTGATTTTTCATAGCCGCTGAAAAGCGCGGTTTTCTGCGCTGGAACGTCGGCTTATCACCCCGTCCAGCCGAGCCCTCCGGGCTGAAACACGAAAATTCGCGTCCGAACGGGCGGCTCCGC
>CADAKF010000118.1 GCA_902788415.1 uncultured bacterium | reverse complement strand
GTTTTTGAGCAACCCTCGCGGGCTAGCTCGCGTTAGTGTGGTTCTGATTGTATCAGAAACCGAACTTCAGGAGTTCAGGCCTCTCATTTTATCTCAGATGCACTTTTGCTCAGATGCTCAGATGCCGAGGTCAGTCAAGACCGCGATAGCGGTGTTGACTGAGTACTTGTCAGGCGCGAAGCGATTTGCTAAAATAATGTCGTTTTGCAAATAGGTCACAAGTGACCTAATAGCAAAATTGGAGTGCGATGAGAATAAAGCGAGATTTTTATCTTCAGAAGCTGATCGATTATCGCGACGATGATCGGGTGAAGGTAATCACCGGCATTCGCCGCTGCGGAAAGAGCTATCTGCTTTTTGAGTTGTTTGTGGACTGGTTGCATGAAGCCGGCATTACAGATGATCATATCATTACGATTCAGCTGGATGATGATGACCATAAGGACGAACGGCGTCCCGAGGCCCTGTCGAAGTTCGTCAAGGATAGGTTGCCAAGGGATGGAAAACCGACTTATGTCCTGATCGACGAAATCCAGATGTGTCAGCCAGAGGACGACACCGATTCGACGGCGACGACCTTTTATGACGTGCTTAATTCGCTGGTGAAGAAACGAGGTGTCAGCGTCTATGTCACTGGGTCGAATTCGCGGATGTTGTCGAAGGACGTTGCCACGAACTTTCGCGACCGCGGCTATGAGATTCGCATTTGGCCGCTTTCGTTTGCAGAATATCGCTCGGCTCGTCCGGATTTGGACGCCTCCGCGGCTTGGGACAACTATCTCATGTACGGCGGCATGCCGCGTGCCGTTACTGCGAAGGACGACGGGGAACGGGCTTCGTACCTTGAAGGGCTTTTCCGGTATGTCTACAATCGCGATATCGTCGAGCGTTACAACCTGAAAGACGACTATGTGCTGGACAACGCCATCAAGGCGGTGTCGTCATCCGTCGGCTCGCTGACGAACCCGACGCGTCTGGCGGATGCGATGAAGACGGTGCTGAAAGTCGATGTCAGCGCCCCCACGCTGTCTAAGTATCTGGGTTATATGGAGGATTGTTTCCTTCTTTCTGTCGCGCATCGGTATGACGTGAAGGGGAAGCGGTATTTCGGCTATCCGTCGAAATACTATGCCGTAGATGTCGGACTTCGGAATGCGAAGCTCAACTTCCGACAGCTTGAGAAGACGCATCTGATGGAGAATGTCATTTATACCGAGTTGCTTCGCCGCGGTTATTCGGTTGACGTTGGCGTCGTGGAGACCGTTACGCGCGTGAAGGGAAGGCAAGAACGTCGTCAGCACGAGATCGACTTCGTCGTTAATTTGTCGTTTCGCAAGGTGTACATCCAAAGCGCCCTTGAAATTCCAGACGTCGAGAAGGAAGCGCAGGAGACGTTCTCCCTGCGTAACAGCGGGGATTTCTTCCGTAAGTTGGTGATTGTCGGCGGTAGTCAGCCTCTTCGCGCGAACGAGGATGGCATTTACTTCGTCGGCGTCATCCCGTTTCTGCTCAACCCTGCGCTTCTTCTCGGCGAGGACGTGGCTGACTCTGTAAAGGGCGATAGATTGTGATTCGTCGCAAAACGAAAGGGTTTCACATAAACGTTCACGACGTCGTCGTTGGTCTTGGCGCGTCACAATAATTAAAGGGGGCTGATTAACATGAAACATGTTCTTGCTATCCTTGCTTTGATAGTTGCCGGGCTACTCATCGCCGCGGAGCGTCCGGTTGCGTGGGCCGAGAAGATGGAGCGGGCGGGGCTCCCCAACCTGCACCGCGTTGACGCGAAGCTTTACCGCAGCGCCCAGCCGACGGCGGAGGGGATGACCAATCTCGTCGCGCTTGGGGTGAAGACGGTCGTCAACCTGCGCGACAACCATTCTGATTCGGACGAGATCGGTGGCCTCCCGCTTGCGGCGAAGCGGATTGAGATCACGACCTGGAATCCCAAGGTCGAACAGGTCAAGGCGTTCCTCGCGGTCATGGACGACACGAACGCCGTCCCGGTACTTGTCCATTGTCAGCACGGTGCGGACCGCACGGGCACGATGTGTGCGCTCTATCGCATCCTGCGCCAGGACTGGAAGGTCGAAGATGCGATCACCGAGATGAAGGACGGAGGCTACGGTTACCACTCGATCTGGTTCCATCTGCCGCGCTTCATCCGCAAGACGGCCAAGGAGCTCAAGTGAGTCAAAAGGCAAATTACAACGGACGCAAGACGTCGCTCGTCTATCTCGAGCGGGACGGGAAGTATCTCATCCTGCATCGAACGAAGAAGGAGCATGACGAGAACGGCGACAAGTGGATCGGCGTCGGCGGCAAGTTCGAGCCGGGCGAGACGCCGGATGAATGTGCGCTCCGCGAGGTGAAGGAAGAGACGGGGCTTACGATGTCAGACTTCCGGCTTCGCGGACTCATCATCTTCGTGTCCGACGTCTGGGGCATGGAGTACATGTATCTCTACACCGCGACGAAGTGGCGCGGCAAGCTCGTCGACTGCGACGAGGGCGAACTCGTCTGGCTCGACAAGCAGGAACTTCTCAAGAAGAACCTCTGGGAAGGGGACAAGCTCTTCTTGAAGGCGTTGGACGAGCGCACGGAGTTCTTCATAATGAAGTTCCGATACGAAGGCGAACGGCTGGTGGAAGTCGTTGACTCTCGAGGGCTGTCCTCGTTTCGTTTACGCGTCTATCTCGAGCTCTTGAACGTGTCGCGCGGCGAGACGATCACCTACGGCGAACTGGCGCGGCGGATCGGCTGTGGCTCCGCGCAGGCGATCGGACAGGCTCTCCGGCATAATCCCTTTGCGCCAGAGGTTCCCTGTCATCGTGTCATTGCCGCGGACGGCTCGCTCTGCGGCTTCGGTGGCAGCCGGGGGCCGAAGGCGCTCAATCGCAAGCGGGCGCTGTTGGAGGCGGAGCGCGGCGGCGAGGAGGCAAAGTAATGGACATGATGTTGATGATATTGTGCTGGTTATCGTCACCCTCGTCGACTCCATCCTGCCGTCCATTTGCGCGCAGCGCTTCCATTGCTCGCGCTGGGGCGTCTTCGGGTGTGCAGTTTCGGCGCGCTTCTCGGCTTTGTTCTCTGCCTCGGGCTCAAGCTTGCCGCCGTCGGGCTGTGCGCCTGGTGGCATTCATTTCGCACGTTTGCCGTATTCGTCGTGAAGGAGATGATATGCCTGAACTACCGGAGGCTGAAACCATTACGCGGGCGTTGAATCGCACGCTGAAGAAACGGAAGATCAAGAAGGTCGAGGTCTTCACACCGAAACTGCGCACGCCGCTCAAGCCGCTTTGCACAGCGAAGCTCGAAGGGCGAGCGTTCACGGGCTGCCGTCGTCGGGCGCGCTATGCCGTCGCGGACCTCGATGACGGACGCATGCTCGTCTTTCATTTCGGCATGACCGGCACCGTGCGGGTCGAGGACTGTGCCTCGCAACGCCGCAAGCACGATCACGCCGTGTTGACGCTGGATGACGGCACGGAACTCCGCTTCAACGATCCGCGGCGC
>CADAKF010000117.1 GCA_902788415.1 uncultured bacterium | reverse complement strand
TTGAAACCACCTTCTCCTTCAGCCGGTCCACCGCCATCTCGCACGAGAGCGTGTGATAGCCCGGGTAGCAGAGATTCATCCTGCGATAGTCTGCGATGCGGTAGATGTCCCTCGACTTCTCGCCCGTCATGCAGTTCCAGAAGCGATAGATGTAGCCGATCCAGTAGCACGCCTCGGCCGAGTCGCCGACCGGCGGACGCTTCGCCGGCACAACGCCGCAGATGTCGCCCATCGCATTCAGGATGTACTGCTGTCCGGCCCACTGGTAGTGGTTGAAACTCGCATCGAGTCCTGCGGCGATCTCGCTGTCCATGAACGCCGGAACGAACGCGGACATGTCGTAGTTTTTCGCACACGCCGTCTCGAAGAGCTCCGCCTGTGTCTTGCAGAGCTCGAACTGGACGTCGGTCATCCGACTCTCGAACGCGGCTACGGACATGTCGATCCCTCCTTCGCCATGCGTTCGAGAATCTCATCGAAGAAGACCCCCTCCCGGCGGTATTGGTCGCGGATGCGCTTCGTCTCGCGAATCGCACGGGCGCGCTGATTCTCCGCCTTGACCCCAAGCGCCTCGCACTCGGCGGCAGTCAGCATGCGCGAATCGACGATCTCGATCCGTCCGCAGGCCGCTGCGGTCTTCGCACAGTACTGGTCGCCGAGATTAAGCGCCGCCAATGACCTGGTCAAAACGGCGTCGGTGATTTCGCCGCGGAAGAACGCCTGCACCGTGTTGAAAATCCGGTCATTGGCGATCTTGCCGAAGATGACATCATGCGTGTCGCGAATCTCCCGATAGCGTCTGTAGAAGGACGTTTCCGCGAAGTCTTCCAGCAGGTTGCGGCAGAACGCGACGAAAAGCGCCCAGTCAAGCCCGGGCTCGAACGAGAAGACCTTTAGTCCCTCGAAATCGCACTCCGCCGCATAGAGGACGGGCGACGGTCCGCCGCAGATCAGTGTCTGCGGCTGATGGCTGTCCGTACCGAGATAGAAGCCGGCCCCGAAATCGGCGGCAGCGTTTCCCCGCTCGGGGCTGATCGCCCCGTCGAGTCCCGCCTTCGATCCGTGATAGAGTCTAAGCTTCAAACCTTCAGCCTTTCAAACTTTCAAACCTTCAAACATTCAAACATTCCTTACTCCGCAACTTCGGCCGTAACCTTGAAGAAGCCGGACAAGCCAGAGGTCCTTGCGGCAATCGCATCATTGACGGACTGCAGCGACGCCGGGTCGAGCTCCTCGCTGACCGCGTTGACCGAAACCACGATGGGGTCCGTCTCGCCCAGCGACGTCCATCCGCCGTTGAGGTCGTTGACAAATTCGACTTTCACCTTAATCTTCACGCTGTAGCTGAGGCCGGAGACCTTCGGCAGCAGCGTCTTGCCGTCAATGGTCGTGCGGGTGCTGATCGCGAGCTTGATGCCGTCCTCAAGCGAGAACGAGGTCACGCGGACGTCGGATTCGGTCTTCAGCTGGTCGACGCTCGGCACGCTGCCCTGCGCCATCGCGAAGTACAGCTGGAAGGAGCTGAACGTGTCGCCGTTCTCGAAGCTGTGGAGCTGCGAGACGAACGGCAGCAGCGCCGCGTCGTCGCCCATCGCCTTGAAGAGGTTCGTCGCAACCGGATCCACGTTGCCGCCGGCGTACGTGACGATGTACGGGCTGTCGGCGATCGGCGCGGTCAGGTCGGCGCGGGCATCCGGGATGCCGTTGTTGTCGCGGTCAACGTCCTCGATGTAGACAACGGCCTCGGGCATCTGGAAGGAGCCCTTCTTCGCCACGTACGCACGCGGCGTGTAGAGATCCTTCCGGTCGGAGTCGACGTAGTTGCCGTAGCCCCACGACTCGTTGTCATCCTTGACGCCGTTTCCGTTCGTGTCGATGAACGCGCGGACGTAGTACGGCTTGCTGGCCTCGAGTCCGATCAGCTGCGCGTTGAGCGAGACCGAGTTGGTCGACATCAGGTCGTTGCAGTTCCGGACCACCGTCGCAGACGCCGGCAGACCGACGAAGTCAGGCGACTCGAACGCCTCGACGCGGATCGTCTTGTTCGTGTCGGCCGGGCCGAAGTACTTCACGGCCGCATAGACAGAGTACTGATCGGAGAGATCGCCGCCAACGCCGTTGGCCTCGGCGCGGAAGGACATCTTCGTCTCGGACGTGTTCGGTGTCGTGAACTTCGCGTCAAGCATCGAGACGGAGAACGTGTAGCTCTTGCCGTTCTCAAGCTTGTCGCCCACGTAAACCGGCGCTGTCCACACATAGACGCCGTCCGCGTCGCGCACCGGCACACGCTGGACGCCCGAAGCGTAGACCGCCGTCGCGCTATCCCAGATCCGCAGACGGAACGCGGGGTAGGACTTCCGCGTCTGGTCGTGACGCCACCTGAACGTCGGACGGCACGCCTCGTCCTCGAAGGAGACGGACAGCGGAGCGGCCTTCGTCTGCTCATCGCCGATCTCGAAGGCGTTGACGAACACCGTGGAGAGGCAGTTGCACGCGGATAGCGCCTTGGCCGGCGTCCACTCCTCCTCACCCACAATGAGGGCATACGCGATCGAGGCAAGCTCGGAGAACTTGATGTTCTGGTAGTAGCAGAGGTTCGGGAGGCCCGTCCCCCAGTCAAGGTCAGGGACGCCCTGTTCGAGGAGGACCGCTTCCGTCAGGGGCGCGACCTGCGAGACGTCGACGTACCTGTCCATCAGCACCTCACCGACGTAATAGGTCTTGCGATCGACCGTGTTGTAGTACGAGCTCTGGCGGTTTACCTGATGGCGCACCAGGCGCACCCGCACGTGCGTGGTCGTGTCGAGCGGGTTCTGGTAGTTGTTCGGGTCGACGCTGATGTTCGCCTCGCTGTTGAACCCGTTGACACCGCGGTCGTTCAGCGCCGCCTGCGCGGCAGAGTCGTTGGCCGCCAGGGCCCCCGCAAGGTCAAGCCGCATCATCGACGGGTTGCAGTCCGTCACCTCGACGACCGAATCCGGGATCGACGCATAGCCGACGTCGACGGCGTCAAGGACGCCGTAGGGCTCGCCAGCCGTCCAGACGCCATCGCGATTGACGTCATTGAAGACCGCGAACACGTTCTTGCCGCCGCAGACGTAGCCGTTCGTCGGCGTCGAGAGCTCGTACCAGTCGTTGACGCCCGTCATGGGCATCGTCCACGTCGCATCGGGCGCCACCATCAGCGACGACGCCTTGCCGTTTCGGTAGCGATACGCCTGGACCACCACATCGCCGAGCGAAGTCCTGTATTTCTCCCCGCTGTAGACGACCTT
>CADAKF010000116.1 GCA_902788415.1 uncultured bacterium | reverse complement strand
ACGATCTCGCGGTCTTCGCTCGTCAGAAGCTCCAGCGCCTCGAGCGGCGAGGCGAGACGCCCGGCCGCGTTGATGCGCGGACCGATCATATAGCCGAAGTCCCGCGTCGTCATCACGTCGCGGACGTTCCGCGCCGCGCGCGCATGCAACTCCCGCAGGCCGGTCGGCGCGCAAGACGGAAAGCGCTTCAGCGCCTCCGAGACGAGAATGCGGTTCTGCCCCAAGAGCGGCATGATGTCCGTCACCGTCGCCAGCCCCGCCATCACAAGAAGCGGGCCGCCGAGCGGCGAACCCTTGTAGATGCCGCGGCGCTTCGCCTCGGAGACAATGCGATTCGCCAGCAGGAACGCGACGCCGGCGCCGCAGAGGTTGGAAAGCTCCGGCGGAGCCGCGAGCTTCGGATCGACGATCGCGTTCGCATCCGGCAGCGTCTCGCCGGGAAGATGATGGTCGGTGACGACGACGGAACACCACTTGCGCTTAAGGTTCGTGACCTCCTCCACGGAGTTGATGCCGTTGTCGACCGTGACGACGAGTCCGACGCCGGGATTGTTCTTCAGCATGCGGGCGATCGACGCCTCGCTCATGCCGTAGCCCTCCGTGAGACGGTCGGGGATGAACTCCGAGACGTCCCCGCCAAGCGCCTTCAGCGTCCGCGACACAATCGCCGTCGCGCAGACGCCGTCGCAGTCGTAGTCGCCGAAGACGACGATCTTCCGCCGGTAGACGACGGAGTCAAGGACGAAGTCGGCCGCCTCGACGATGCCCGGCAGGCTCTCCGGCTTCGCAAGCTTGTCCAGCGTCGGATGCAGGAACTCCTCAAGCGCCGCGGCGGTTATGCCGCGGTTCTCGAGTATGGTGGAGACAATGGGACTCACTTCACCTCAAAGCACCACTTGTGCTTGTCCTTCAGGACTCCGTACTGGATGCCCTGAACGGTGTCGTAAAGCTTCTGCAGCGTCGGGTGGACGACGTCCGGATCGGAGATCTTGATGACGTCCTTGCCGCGGGTAATCTCCCAGACGGGCGTAATCACGACCGCCGTGCCGAGCGCGGCGACGGCCTGGAACTTCTTGATTTCGCCGTACGGAATCGGACGGCACTCGACCTTAATGCCGAGGTCCTTCGCGCACTGCTTGAGGGACATATTCGTCACCGACGGCAGCACCGATTTCGAGTCCGGCGTCACGTACGCGCCCGATTTCGAGATGCCCGCGAAGTTGGACGTCGCGAACTCCTCGACGAACTTGTGCGACTTCGCGTCCAGGTACAGTTCGACCGGCCAGCCGTTGTGCTTCGCCTTCTCGTGTGCGAAGATGCCCGCGGCGTAGTTGCCGCCGACCTTCACGTCGCCCATGCCCTGCGGCGCGGCGCGGTCGTACTCGTCATAGATCACCGCACGGACCGGCTTGATGCCGCCCTTGTAATACGCGCCGACCGGCATCACCATGATCATGAACGTGTACTCGTGCGCCGGCGCGACACCGATCTGCGGACCGGTGCCGATCAGCAGCGGACGGAGGTACATCGACCCGCCCGTCCCGTACGGCGGAACGAACTCGGCGTTCTTCTTCACGATCGCCTTGCAGCAGTCGATGAACGTCTCGACCGGCACGGGCGGCATGCACGTGCGCTCAGCCGTGCGGAACATGCGCTTCGCGTTCTCGTCCGGACGGAAGATCACGACCTTGCCGTCCTTCTGCCGGAACGCCTTGATGCCCTCGAAGCACTCCTGCCCGTAATGGAGGCACGCGGCTCCGATGTGCATCTTGATCCACGGGTCCTTCACAAACGTGGGCTTGGACCACTTGCCGTTCTTCCACGTCATGCGCAGATGGCAGTTGACGTCCGAGAAGCCGAACCCGAACTTCTCCCACTTAATTCCCTTCTTAGGTGCCTTGAGCATTTTGTTTCCTTTCTCTTGTTAAGTCACTTGCGCTGCTGGAAAAGCGGCGCGGCAAGCTTGTAGAGCTCTTCGTCGCGCTGAAGCCGCTGGAACAGCCGCTGCCGGTCAATCTGATAGCCTTGGATGAAGCTCTGTTGCGCGGCCTGCGTCTTATGCGCGCGGTACTGGATCTTCGCAAGATCCGCCCAGGCGTCCGCATCGCCGGTCGGATTTGCCTTCAGGTAGCGCGTCAGTGCCTTCTCGGCGTCCGCGTCGAGGCGCGCCTCGACAAATATCGTCGCAAGCGACCTGAGGAATGCGGTGTCCGTCACCTTGTCCGCCACGCCGCGCGCAAGCTGCGCCGCCTCCATCGTACGGCCCATTTCGAAGTAGCAGCTCGCAAGCGACAGGATGTCCGCATCGGACATCTTCTCCTTGCCGCGGCGCTTCGCCTCGAGGCGCTCGACGTCGGCTGTCAGCTGGCGGATGCGCACGATATAGTTGCGAAGTCCCGCCGTCCGCCGGTTGTTCGGGTCGATCGTGTCCGTATAGTCCATCATCTCAAGAACCGTGTCCCACTTGCGGAACGGCATCAGAATCTCCTGTGCGTAGCGGAACGTCGCCTCGGGCGACGCGGGATAGAGCGTCACCGCCTCGCGGAACGCCTGCGCGCCCTCGCGGTAACGGCCCTGCTTCTGGTAGAGCCCCGCGATCGCCGCACGAAGCTTCGAGAACGACTTCTGCCCCGCGAAATCGCGACGGTACATCGGATCATCAAGGAGCCGTCTGACGTACCAGTCCCAGAAGTCCATGTCCTTCGCCGCCCGCTTCGCGTCATAGGGCGTCTTGTCCGCATTGATCTTCATGATGAGGCCATGCGGCGAGAGGTACGGATACATCCACGGAATCACATATGACTCCTCGACGTAGAAGGAATGGCGCAGCCGATCGTGGTCGTGCATCATCTTCGTGAGAATGCCGTTGATCTCCATGACGCCCAGCGCCCCCGTCACCTGGACACGTCCGTTCTCGATCTTGAGGTCGCCGTTCGCCTGACGGACCCCGCGCTGCACCTCGTCCACGTAGACGTTGAACGCCTCCGCCGAGTCCTCCTTCGAAGGAATCCAGATCTCATCGCCGTAGAGGTCGCGCTCGACGGACATGTACGTGTCGTCCGCCAACGCGTTCTGCGTGATGAGGTAGACGTCGGGACGGAACAGTGCCGAGTAAATCATGTAGGTCGGGACGAAACGCCCCGGATCGGTGCCGCCAAAGAAGATCGAGAACGGCTCCATCGGCGGCGGCCAGCTCGGATCGGGCAGAGGCTCCTCGTCCGCCGTGATCTGCTCGTTAATCGCCTTTGCGCCTTCGAGCTTCGAGCTGGTACGCACCGAACTGCCAGCCGAACGTATGCCCGTTCTGCTCCGCGCCGCCGAGCTCGAACACCAGTCGGTCGTCCGTGTAGTTCTGCACAATCGGCGTCACGCCCGCAAAGGCGATCATCGCAAGCGCGATGATCAAGGCAAAGGTCTCAGTCGAAGTCGAAGAATGGAAGTTACAATTCCTCTGTTCGCCTTCGGACTTCGCCTTCGACTCAAGCAACCGAAGCACCCACGCGCCGACAAACACGAGCCCGTACCCGATCCAGAGCGCGATCATCGCGTGCGAGGAGATGAACTTCACCTTCTGAATAAAGCCGTCCTGCACATCGCCTTTCACGTTGGCAAGACATAAAGCCGTCCTGCACATCGCCTTTCACGTTGGCAAGACCGATCAGCAGCACCGACATCAGGAGGAAGCACGCGACCGCCGGCACCATCCAGGACCAGAACGCCTTACGGTTCTCCTTCTTGACGATCCAGTGACCCGCCGCGAACGGCACGAGCGCGAGAAACGCGAGAATGTCCGTGAACTGCACGAGCACATCCTTGAAGTATCCGGAGATACCCGCCCACGTCGGCATCTGGAACGCGATCGCCTCATACTGACCGCGCATCAGCGCATGCTTGAAGCCCTCCCATGTGCGCGGATAGCCCCAGTTCATCGGCGGATTGCGAAGATCGGAGAC
>CADAKF010000115.1 GCA_902788415.1 uncultured bacterium | reverse complement strand
CGCCACCAAACGCACCTCGCGTTTTGCCGCGATTATTCAGCGGTCCACGGAGCCATTTTTAATTTGAAGCGGAAAGGATTCCGCTTCCCCACTCGTTTGCCGCGATGATTCAGCGGTCCACGGAGCCATTCTTAATTTGAAGCGGAAAGGATTCCGCTTCCCCACTCGGTAAGCGCCACTCCCAGTGGGGAAGCGGAATCCTTTCCGCTTCCTAAGCGAAGCGCAAAAGGTGGCTCCGTGGACCGCTATAGTGGGTAAGCGCTCCCCACTCTAACAGCTAACAGCTTCCCTGTCCGCTACGCTCGGTCTTCGAGCTCAAGCCAGCGGCTTTCGGCCGCATCGAGTTCGGACTTCGCCAGCGGCAGGCGTTCCGCGGCGGATTTGCAGCGCGCGGGATCCTTCGCGTAGTTCGCGCCGTCGGAAAGAAACGCCTCAATCTCGGCAACCTCCTGCTCCAACGCGGCGATCTTCGCCGGAAGTCCCTCGAGCTCCCGCTTCTCGTTGTAGGAGAGCTTTTTAGCCCGAAGCGGAAGGGATTCACCCCGCATAGCGCCTGCTTCGCAGCTCGCTTCGCTCGGGGGATATGCTTCTCCACTCTTCGCGCCAGCACGAAGCGGAAAGGATTCCGCTTCCCCACTCTTTCGCTGCCGCTCGTAGTCGGCATATCCGCCGGGAAACTGTCGGACCTCGCCGTCGCCTTCAAGGACGAATGTCGAGGTGACGACATTGTCAAGGAACTCGCGGTCGTGCGAGACCAGCAGCAGCGTCCCCGAGTAATTGAGAAGCTGCTCCTCGAGAAGCTCCAGCGTCTCGATGTCGAGATCGTTCGTCGGCTCGTCCATGATGAGCAGATTCGCCGGCTTCAGGAAGAGCTTCGCAAGCATCAGCCGCGCGCGTTCGCCGCCGGAAAGCGCCTTCACAGGTGTGCGCACGCGCTCCGGCGAAAAGAGGAAATCCGCAAGATACGAATAGACGTGCTTCTTGACGCCGCCCACAATCACCTCATCGCGGTCGCTCGCGATGTTCTCGCCGACCGTGAGCTCCGGCTTCAATTCGCCGCGGAGCTGATCGAGAAACGCCATCTCGACATTCGTGCCGAGCGTCACCGATCCCTCGGTCGGCTGAAGCCTTCCGGTCAGGAGCTTGAGGAGCGTGGTCTTGCCCGCGCCGTTGCGGCCGAGGATGCCGATCCGCTCGCCGCGGAGAATATCAGCCGTGAAATTGGAGATGATAGGTCTTTCGTCTAATGTCTCACGTCCTTTCGCGTCTAAAGTCTCATGTCTTTCGTCTAAAGTCCTCCCTTCGGCCCCCCACCCAAACCCCAGCTTCTCGATCTTCAAGACCCTGACGCCGCCGGCTGCGGCCGTGTCGAGCTTCAGCGTCGCGGTGCCGACGGGCGCGCGGCGCGCGGCGAATTCGGCGCGCAGCTTCATGAGCGCCGCGACGCGTCCCTCGTTGCGCGTCGTGCGCGCCTTCACGCCGCGGCGGATCCACGCCTCCTCCTGCGCGAGCTTCTTCGACTTGCGCTCCCAATAGACCGCCTCGTCCGCGAGAAGCTCCGCCTTGCGTTTCACGAACGTCGGATAGTCGCACTCCCAGCCGGCGAGTTCGCCGCGGTCGAGATCGAAGATCTTCGTCGCGACGCGCTTCAGGAACCGCCGGTCGTGCGTGACAATGACGACGGCCATCTCGCGCTGTCGGCGGATCATCCCCTCGAGCCAGTCGATGTTCTCGACGTCGAGATGGTTCGTCGGCTCGTCAAGAAGCAGGAGATCGGGCTGGGAGAGAAGCGCGCCTTCGAGGGCCTTGCGGCGGATCTGTCCGCCGGAGAGGTTGAGGGAAGAGTCGACTTCCGACTTCGACTCAACGACTCCCTGGCCGACATAGACGACCTTGAGATTCGGTGCCTTGACGATTTCGCCGGTGTCGGGCTCGAGCGTTCCGGCGATGACCTTCAAAAGCGTTGACTTGCCTTCGCCGTTGCGGCCCGTCAAGGCCGCCCTCAGTCCCTTGTGAATCGACAGCGAAACCTTGTCCAGGACCTGCGGACCTCCGAAGGCGAGGGAGACGTCTTTCAGGGAGAGGAGAAAGTCGCTCACCTCTTACCTAAAGTGCTTCACCTTCGGAGTCCAATTCACGGCCTCTTCGGGAGACATCTGCGCGAAGCACATGACGATGAGACGGTCGCCGACCTTGCCCTTGTGGGCCGCGGCGCCGTTGAGGCAGCAGACGTGACTGCCACGCTTGCCGGCAATCGCATAGGTCTCGAAGCGGTTGCCGTTCTCGACGTCGGCGCAGAGAATCTTCTCGTAGGGGACGATTCCGACCGCCTCCATGTCGTCCGGATCGAGCGTCAGCGAACCCTCGTAGTTGAGGTTCGCTTCCGTCACGCGGATCCGGTGAAGCTTGGCTTTCAATAAGGTCAGTTGCATTTTAGCGGTTATGCTATCCCAGCTTCTCCTGAATCATCTTCGGCGTCACGACGACCTTCTTCATCTTCGCGTTGCCCGGCGCCTCGTACATCACATCCATCATCAGGCGCTCCATCTCGGCGCGGAGTCCGCGCGCGCCCGTCTTGCGCGCGAGCGCGATCTTCGCGAGCTCCTTCAGCGCCTTCGGCTCGAAGACGAGCTCGACGCCGTCCATCGCCAGGAGCTTCTGGTACTGCTTTACGAGCGAGTTCTTCGGCTCCGTAAGAACCCGGACGAGATCGTCCTCGGAGAGGTCCTTGAGAGAGGTGATGACGGGCAGACGCCCCGTGAACTCGGGAATGAGCCCGAACTTCACGAGATCCTCGGGACGGATGTCCTGGGGGTTGATCTCATTCTCCTTCTGAAGCGGAAGGGATTCCGCTTCTCCACTCTGGGCCGCGCCGAAGCCGATCGCATGCTTGCCCTTGCGCTCGGCGACGATCTTGTCGAGACCGACGAACGCGCCGCCGCAGATGAAGAGGATGTTGGACGTGTCGACCTCGATGTACTCCTGGTCGGGATGCTTGCGCCCGCCCTTCGGCGGAATGCGGCAGACCGTGCCCTCGACGAGCTTCAGCAGGGTCTGCTGGACGCCCTCGCCGCCGACGTCGCGCGTGATGGAGACGTTGTCCGTCTTCGACGCGATCTTGTCGATCTCGTCCACATAGATGATGCCGCGCTTCGCGAGCTCCACGTTGCCGTCCGCGTTCTGCAGGAGATAGCGCACGAGATTCTCGACATCTTCGCCGACGTAGCCCGCCTGCGTGAGGACCGTCGCATCGCCGATCGCAAACGGCACGCCCAGGATCTTCGCCAGCGTCTTCGCCAGCAGCGTCTTGCCGGTCCCCGTCGGCCCGATGAGGAGGATGTTCGACTTCTCGATCTGCTTCCCCACTCTTTTCAGAGGCCTCCAGCCGGCGATAGTGGTTGTGGACGGCGACGGCGAGGACCTTCTTCGTCTCCTCATGTCCGATCACGTACTGGTCGAGAAACTCCTTGATTGCCTTCGGCGTCGGAGTCGGCGGCAGGGGCGGTGCGGCATTCGCCTGCTTCTCGTGGCGCGACACCATCTCGTTCGCGTGCCGGACGCAGTCGACGCAGATGTTGCCGTCCGCACCGGGAATGATTGTCACTTCCTTGGACGAGCGCCCGCAGAACGAGCAAATGTATTCTTCTTGCTTCACAGCACTTCGTCGATCAGGCCCCAGGCCTTCGCCTCCTCGGCGGACATGAAATGGTCGCGATCGGTGTCCTTCACGACATCCGCCATCTTCTTGCCGGAATGCTTCGCGAGGATCTCGTTCAACTTCTCCTTGAGACGCAGGATCTCCTTCGCCGTGATCTCGATGTCGGAGGCCTTGCCCTCGGCGCCGCCCCACGGCTGGTGGATCATGATGCGCGCGTTCGGGAGCGCGAAGCGCCGGCCCTTCGCGCCGGCCGTGAGAAGCACGGCGCCCATCGAGGCCGCCTGCCCGATGCAGTACGTCGCGACCGGACACTTCACGAACTGCATCGTGTCGTAGATCGCCAGCCCCGCCGTGACGCTGCCGCCCGGCGAGTTGACGTAGACGGAGATCTCCTTCTTCGCGTCCTGCGACTGCAGAAAGAGGAGCTGCGCGCAGATAGCGTTCGCCATCTCGTCGTTCACCTCGCCCGAGATGAAGACGATGCGGTCGAGGAGGAGCCGCGAGTAGATGTCATACGTCCGCTCGCCCTTGCCGGTCTGCTCGACGACGTATGGGATCATGTAGGAACTTGCCATAGTTTGTTTCATTTCTTCGCATTCGCGAGGACGAACTCGATGACCTTCTTGCCCTTCTCCTCGTCCTTCGCCTCGATCTTCTCGGCCGCGGCGATCGCGTCAAGGACGTACCAGAGGCGGACCTGCTTCGTGGCGGCGGCCTCGGCGTCCTTCAGGATCTTGTCGCGGTTCTTCTCGAAGTACTCGGCGTTGAGGCCGGAATACTGCGCGCGCTGCGCGAGCTCCTGCAGGTAGCCGTCCATCGCACGGCGAACCTGGCTCTCGGGCACGTCGAAGTCGACCTTCTTCATGAGAAGCTCGACCGCCTCGTTCTCGCGGCGGATCGCCTCGTTCTCGACGGCGCTCTTCTCGAGCGACTCGCGGATCGTCGTCTGCAGCTTCTCGAAGCTCTCGGCCTTCGCCTTCTCGGCGAACTCGGCGTCCGTCGGCAGGATGCGGCGGCGGAAGCTCTTGAGCGTCACCGTGTACGTCGCCTTCTCGCCCTTGAGGCCCTCCGGCGCGGACTCCTTATCGAACTTCGCCTTGATGCCGTCCTTCGTCTCGCCGGCCTTCATGCCCTTGACGGCGTCGAGGATCTCGGGGAGGAAGCGGCCTTCCTCGACCTGCGTCCAGAAGCCCTTGCCCTCGGCGACGATCTTCGCCTCGGGATTGATCTCGAGGATCTTCTTCTTGCCGACCGTGCCCTCGTAGTCGATCTGGACGAAGTCGCCGTCCGCAACCGTCTCGCCGTCCTTCGCGTCCTCGTACTTCGCGTACGCGGCGCGCAGGCGCTCAAGCTGGTCCTTGACCTGCGCGTCCTCGACCTTCGCGTCCTTGAACTCGACCTTGAGGCCCTTGTAGGTCGGCAGCTTGAACTGCGGCTTGACCTCGACGATGGCGACGAACGAGCCGCCCTTCTCGTCAAACTTCATGTCCTCGACGTTCGCGAGCGCGATCTCGTCGATTCCCTCGGCCTTGATTGCCTCGGGATACTTCTTCTGGAACATCGCGCGCTGGGTCTCCTGCTTAAGGCCGTCCGCGAACTCCTTGCGGATGACCTGAAGCGGCACCTTGCCCTTGCGGAAGCCGGGAAGCTGCGCCTCCCGCAGAAACACCTTCTCCACGTCCTTCACGATCGCGCTCATCTCGTCCGCGTCAAGCGTCACCGTGAGCTTAACCTGGCACTTTTCCTGGCTCTTGCAGCTGGTCTTCATTGAAATAATTCTCCTATGATTCCAAAATGTCTGTAAATTATATCATAATTCACTTCACTTGCGGTACTCGGTCGTACTCGGTCGGTCAAGACCGCTCCAGCGGTCTTGACCGACCTCGGCATCTGAGCATCTGAGCAAAAGTGCATCTGAGCTTCTCAATCGGCACCGAAGAGTGGGGAAGCGCCACTCCCAGTGGGGAAGCGGAATCCTTTCCGCTTCCTAAGCGCCAGCGCAAAGGTGGCTCCGTGGACCGCTATAGTGGGTAAGCGCTCCCAGTGGGGAAGCGGAATCCTTTCCGCTTGTGAAAAAACGACTCCGTGGACGACTAAAGAGTGGGTAAGCGCTTCCCAGTGGGGAAGCGGAATCCTTTCCGCTTCCTAAGCGAAGCGCAAAAGACGGCTCCGTGGACCGCTTCATACCGCTCTCAAACGCAAC
>CADAKF010000114.1 GCA_902788415.1 uncultured bacterium | reverse complement strand
CGACGTCCACCAGGACGCCGTCGCAACGGCCCGCCTTGAGCGCGGCGCACGCCTCGGCGGCGGAGCGGAAGCGCTCGGGCTCCTGCTTGAACTGCTCGATCACGATCGTCTCGGCCGTGTTGCCGCCCTGGACGCCGATGCGCTTGCCCTTGCAGTCGGCCGCCGTGAGGAGCGGCGCGGACTTCTTGTAGATGAGGACGATTTCCGTCTTCGCGTAGACGTCGGAGAAATCGACGTTCTTCTTGCGGTCCTCCGTCACCGTGATGCCGGCGGCCGCGATATCGGCCTTGCCCGACATGACGGACGGGATGACGGAGTCGAAATCGACGTTCTCGACCGCGAACGTCTTGCCCATCTTCGCGGCGACCGCCTTGCAGATCTCGACGTCGATGCCGACGATTTCCTGTCCGCGCAGGAACTCGTAG
Source organism: uncultured bacterium (assembly GCA_902788415.1). Taxonomy (GTDB): domain Bacteria; phylum Verrucomicrobiota; class Kiritimatiellia; order RFP12; family UBA1067; genus UBA1067. The sequence continues at coordinate 3,025 of CADAKF010000114.1, read as the reverse complement.
GGCGGGAACGTCGCCTCCGTAATCATCTTGAGGGTGTTCGCGTCGTTCTTTGCGCAACCGCAGAGCGTCGCCGCCGCCGCCAGTGCCATCATCAAATTCTTCGTGAGCGTCTTCGTCAGACTCTTCGCCAGTGCCTTCGTCCGGCTCTTCGTGAGTGCCATCATCAGGTTCTTGTAGAGTAGAGACCCACGCCTCGGCTTCGCCGATGCGACTTCCCCCTCATCAAACCGGACGTGCGGATTTCCCGCATCCGGCTTTCCCCGAAGAATTGCGTTTGTCATTGCGTGGCGTTCCTTTCTTTGCTTTTACAAGTTGTCGCTGATGATTATAGCGATTTTTTTTTCCTGTCAATATGGCCGTCTGCGGACATCAGCCCATTTGAGCCAGTACATGCCGTAGTGGTTGAGTTCACCGTAGTATGTGTCCGCAAACTTCAGCCGATACCGCCGCTGGCTCTTGCGGTTGAGGAAACGAGCCATGCGCCGAAGCGCATAGCCGTTCACCGCGTGAAACGCCTTTGACGGATAGCCGACCGAGTAGAAAGCCCCCCATCCCTTCGTCAGTTTGTTGAGCCGTCCGACAACCTTCTCGACAGTCAATAGACCGTTCCTCGCGTGAGTGATGGCGTGTATCTTCTCTCTGACGCCCTTCATCGACTTCTTCGACGGGCCAAAGGTGAGATACCTCTTTCCCGTGCCGAAGAGCCTGTCGCGCACCATCCTGAAGTCATACCCGAGGAATGTCAATGTCGTGTGCGGTTCACGGAAGTCGAGCACCTTCGTCTTCTCCCTGTTCACCGTCAGCCCCATGCGTCCTTCAAGTATTCCTTCGACCCTCTGTAGAAATCCATCTGCCCACGACCGAGCGAGAATCACGAAGTCGTCCGCATAGCGCACAATCGACATGACCTGACCGCAGGCCTTGGCAGTCAGCGAAACAATCGTCTCGAACCAATGCAGGTAGATGTTCGCCAGAAGCGGGGATATGACACCTCCTTGCGGCGTCCCCCTCCCCTTGGGGCTTATCCTCACTCCGTTCGGTTCCTGCACGCACACCTTGAGCCAATGCCGGATGAGACCAAGCACCCTGCCGTCCGATATGCGCATCTGCACAGCCGCCATGAGCTTGTCATGCGGTATCGTGTCGAAGTAGGACGAGAGGTCTGCGTCATACGCAAGCGCCTTGCCTTTCTTGACATTCTCCGCAATCCTTGCCACGGCATCTTGCGCGCTCCGATTGGGACGGAAACCGAACGAGCAGTCATGGAAGTCCTCCTCAAATATCGGCTCGATGACTGTCTTGACCGCGCACTGCACCACCCTGTCCTTGACGGTGGGGATGCCGAGGGGCCGCATCTTGCCGTTCGCCTTCTCGATGTACTTCCGACGCAACGGGCTTGCGCGGTAGGCGTTCTCGCGGAGTTCCTTTTGCAACCCCGCGAGGAATCCGTCCACGCCACCCTCGCTCCGCTCTATCATCTGAAAGGTCACGCCGTCCACGCCCGGTGCGCCGCCGTTCGCACGGACGCGCTCCCATGCGCAACGAAGCGTTTGCTCGTGCGTTATCCACCAGAACAGTCGATAGAAGCGGAACTTCGGCTCGGCCGCCGCCTTTCTCGCCAGTCTCTCCGTCATCAGCGCGATGTCGGGATATTTCGTGAGGTGGCGTTTCGCGCCGATTTCCCGAATCTCCCGTTCCGTCAAGTGCCGCTTACGCAACGACTTCACGCCGATTCCCTTTGAGACATTCTCCGTGTCGAGACCCTTCGCTCCGCGGTCATTACCCGCTTCCCCGCTACTACGGTCTCGTCCGACTCCTGCCGTCGGTTTCCCGTCGGCAGGTCTCCCAAGTTCCTGCGCTGAACTTTCGGAACGCGCCATGTCCCTATACCCCGACCCGTCAGGCGCACCGCGTAATGGTTTCGGCGCGTCCGCGTGGGCTTCGGCTATTATGATTCGCTTGGCCATCGGGCTATCTTTCGATTGGAAGTATCGAGGCGTACATACGGGACTTCACTTTAGTTTGGCTCATTCCTTCGTCGGGCTGGGCTTCTGCGCGTCGGTCGCCCTTCGTGCAGCCAGCCTTCCTGTCAGTATGCCATTATCCTTACTGAGTAGATTCCTTTCATTCTACAAGTTCAGCCAAGCTTGCTTGGCGCACCATGGTTGTGTCTCCTTTGTTGATGGTGTATCGTCCGTATTCTTTCCGTTGTTTTAACCGTTCTGCCGTGAGGACGAGGCCCGCGCATCCGACGAAATCCGTTCGGGCCGCGCCGACCAATCCAACGACGCCGCAGAGTATACCATAATTTCCGAACAATAGCGCCAATAAAACGCAAAAAATTTACGCCAACAAAACGAAATGCGGACAAGGCGGCGACACTCATGCTGGAGGTTCGAGGTGAGGCGTGGGGTACTCCTTTCTCCCTCCTCTATGCTTCCTCTATGGCGGCGTCGACGATCGTGCGCCTCTCCTTCGAGAACGCGAGGCCGACGAGGGTCAGCGTCTTGCCGTTGCCGGCGAACTTGTCCGCGTAGCGGTTCGCCTTGATCTGCCTGATCGCGGCGGCGGCGGACGTGTCGAGCTTGAACTCGATCACGTAGCAGTGCTCCGGCGTCTCCGCCGTCATGTCGATGCGCCCCTCGTTCGTCTTCACCTCCGCCAGCACGGCGACGCCCACCATCTTCAGGACGACGTACACGATCGCCTGCCACATCTGCTCGTTCTGCCGGTCCGTGAGGTCGTAGGGGACGTTCGCGAAGAGCCGCTTCAGCGCCATGACGAACCTCTCCGGCTCGTGGTCATAGAGCGCATCCACCGCGTCCGCCTGGATGTCGTTCGCGCGGTTCGTCTCCTGTCCCGTGTAGGCCGGCACGACCTGCCGCAGGAACGAGTTCTCGACCTCCAGGTTCGGGAAGTCGAGCGCGTAGCGCCGCGAGGCCCCGCGCTGCTGAAAACCGACGATCGTGAGGTAGCCGGTCTGGAAGAGGAGCGTCGTGAAGTCCGCCCGGTCCGGCTCGTACGT
>CADAKF010000113.1 GCA_902788415.1 uncultured bacterium | reverse complement strand
AGACATTCTACGCTTATTATACACAATCCCCCCTGTCTAATCAATCCGGTCAACTTCACCGTCTGGGCGAGCCGCTTTCAGGCCGACCTCGTGCGCCAGACGGTCAAGGTCGGCCTGCGTCGGGTTCGCGCCCTCGCCCGCGACCGACAGCGTCTGCCAGCCGTTAGGCCCGTCGCTGTAGGTGAAGTCGTAGAACGGAGCCAGCGACCAGCGGCCCTGATCGTCCATCAGAAACGCAAAATTCTTCAGATGGTCGTCGCGATTGTGTTCAAGGACATTCAGCGTGGCGCGGCGAAACAGTTCTTCCTTTGCTGAATAATCGTGCGTCAGCGCATCCGTCAGCTTGAACAGGAGCGCGTATTCATCGCCCGGTGTACGGAAATCCGCATGGAGAAGTCCTGCCGCCGAAGCGACATGAAGCCGTCCGCCGGCATCCGTGCGGTCGAACCGTTTCGTGGCGAAGAAGACGCCGGCCCTCGTCTCGATCAGTCGGCTCGGCATCATCGAAACGCCGGCTGCGATCGCCTTCTCGTAATAGCGGAACTCACGAATGCCCGCATCTGCACCATCCTGGCGTGTGTTGAACTTGACGATCCAATGCTCAAACCCAGATGGCAAAGATTCCCTCTCTGCGCAGACATCTCCCGTTTGTGGGTTAAACCCTATGAACACCTTTGGACGCGCACCGCCCGAACTGCCGCCCGCCCGGCGTACCTCCGGCAAAACATCTTCGGCCTTCCCTTCGGCAAAACGTTCCGCCGATTCAGCAAGTGCTGCAAGGTCGGCGAATGTCGTCTCGTTCTCAAGCGGCTCCTCCGGCTCATAGACCAAGGCACCCATGCCATTTGTCCCTACGCAGGCAAGGCGTTCCAGCACTGACGGAAGCCGTCCGAAGCGTTGCCGATAGGCGACATCTACAAGACGCCGCCCCCAGCCGTCCGGAAGCGAGTCCTCGAACACGCCAAAGGTGTCCATGTTGCCTGAATGGTCGTAGACAAGAATGCCGCTTCGGGGTGGCAGACGAAACGGTGCCAGGTTGAGCCCCGTCGCAAGGAATCCTCGGTCATATTCAAAGGCCGTGTCACGCCCCAAGTCGAAGAGGGTACCCACCTTGATCCGGTACGTGGGCGAAAAACGAAGGGAAACCGTCAGGCGCATGACTGATCCTCCTTATTCATGCGTACACGCTGAACGACTTTCCGGCGCGGCAGGGCTTCCAGCGAAACAGGCACGGACGCGAGGCGCTGCCTCTCTTTCAGGAAATCGCCGACGGCCTCAAGCTGCCGCAGGGCGAAAGCGACACGAAAGAGCGCATCCGTGGAGGCAAGCCCAGTCCGCTCCAGGCGCGAAATGGACGCCGCCGGCACGCCGCTTCTCCGCGCAAGCTCCCGCTGCGTCCAGCTGACGCGCTGCCGCTCGGTGCGCAGCCATGTGCGCAACAGCGCAAGCGCATCGCCCGGCGATGTCATGGAAATGGAGTCCATTGAGATGTTCATGGCCATATTTTACCATAATATTTTGCTCTTATCAGCCATAACGCATGTTAACAGCAATATGTTGCCCTAAACTGCCGGCCATCATGAATGAAAGTTGACCCTCGGAGTCGCACTCAGAGTCCCAGGTTGCGCATTCGTTCTGCAATCAATTCGTCGCCTGCATGTCGCAAAGCTTGCGGTACACGCCGTTTTTCGCATACAATTCGTCATGGGTGCCGCGCTCGACGATCTCGCCATGGTCCATCACCAGAATGAGATCGGCGTTGCGGATCGTCGAAAGCCGGTGGGCAATCGCAAAGACCGTGCGGTTCTGCATCAGGTTCTCGAGTGCGTCCTGCACAAGCTTCTCCGTCACTGTGTCGAGTGCGCTCGTCGCCTCGTCGAGGATGAGGATCGGGGGATTGCGGAGAATCGCGCGGGCAATCGCGATGCGCTGGCGCTCACCGCCCGAGAGCGCAAACCCCTTCTCGCCGCACATCCGCGCGTAACCCTCCGGCTGCGACACGATGAAATCGTGCGCGTTCGCCATCTTGGCGGCAGCGACCACCTCGTCATGCGTCGCGTCGGGCGAACCGTACTTGATATTCTCCTCGATCGTGTCGTTGAAGAGCAGGGTCTCCTGCTGCACCGCGCCGATGAGCATTCTGAGATCTGAGATTCTGAAATCCCTGAGATCGACACCGTCCAGCGTTACGCGCCCAGATGTCGGATCGTAGAAGCGCGAGAGAAGCCCGGATATCGTCGTCTTGCCGCTTCCCGTGCCGCCGACGACGGCGACCATCTTGCCGCGGGGAATCTCGAAGGAAGCATGCGAGACGGCGTCATGATCGGCCGTATCATAGCGGAAGGACACGTCGTCGAAGACGATGCGGTCGGAGAACAAAGGACGGGAGACGGAAGACGGAAGACGGGAGGTCTCTGACTCCGGCAATTCCATATGAACGTCCATGAGCGACCACAGGCGCGCCAGCGCGGCGCGGCCCTGTTCGATCTGCACCTGCAGTTTCGAAAGCTGCTTGATCGGCTTGTACGCGATCAAGAGCGGCGCCAGCATCGGCACGATCGTCGAAAGCCTGACGTTGGCCGCAAAACACCAGACGAGGAAGGCGCAGAGAAGGAGGATCCCGACCGTCTCTACGGCCGGCCCGACGAGCAGGCCCCAGCGAAGCGACCTCAACGTCGCCTTCAGCGTCTGGTCGTTCGCCTTCTCGTAGCGCTGCTGCTCATAAGATTCCGTATTGTAGGCCTTCACGGCCTTGACGCAGGTCAGGATCTCGTGAATGCGACTGCCGACAACGGAAAAGCGCTCCAACGCCTTGCGCGACCACTTGCGGATGCGCTTCGAAAGAAAGACGACGGGTATCATGAAGAGCGGGAACCCGATCGCCAAAATACACAAGGTCGGCAGCATGTGATTCTGCCAGGCTGTCCATACGATGAACCCGATCGACACCGCGATCTCGAACGGCGCCTGCGCGACTTCCTGCAGGACCGTCTGGATGATGAGCTGCACCTGCTGGGGATCGGACGTGCAGCGGGACATCAGCTGCCCCACGTCAATCCGTCCGTGAAACTGCATCGACTGCGCGTTCACGCACCGCAAAAGCTCGCACCGGATGTCCCGCACCGTCTTCATCCCCGCCCACGCGAGGCAGTAGTGGTTCAGGAAAACAAGCCCCAGGCGCACAAGCGCCACGAGCGGCAGGAGGACGACGATCGCGAAGAACAGCGGGAGTCCTAGGGCCTCGTCCTCGTCCTGCAGCTCTATGCCGACTTTTGCCGCCCACTGCTGGATCTTGCCATATTCCTTCAGGATTTTCTTCGACTGCTTGTCGGCGACGGACGCAGGACGCGAGACGGAAGACGAAAGGTCCTTCACCTCGCCGTCATTTCTTAATTCTTCATTCTTAATTCTTAATTCTTCACTCTCCCGCCGCTCCACCTTCGCGAGCGCGGGCTGGATGAGCGAGAACATCGGGACGAGCGTCCCGGCCGTGAGCATGCCGCAGAAGACGCCAATCACGATCCGGAGGCGGTACTTCCTCGCGAAGCCCCACAGCCGCCCGTACGCCTCCTTGGCGGTATACTCGCGGTCGAAGAATTCCTGTTTGTAAGT
>CADAKF010000112.1:4236-5222 GCA_902788415.1 uncultured bacterium | reverse complement strand
GAACGCGCTGGAGCTCGCGCTGCGGCTCGACGAGGAGGTCAAGAACGCGCTGGCCGACGTCGTTCCGTACATCGCGCAGGACGACTCCCTCACGAAGCTGCGCGTGGACAACGTGATGAACCTCGCGACGCCGAGGCCGTACAACCTGATCCACGGCCAGCACTCCTTCCGGGTCGCCGGATTCAACATGGTGCTGGACGACGAGGGCGCGGAGGCGTACCTGACGAACGCGCTCGGGACGACCTTCCCGCTCGTCATCGACGAGGTCATCTCGAAGCAGCTCTTCGTCGCGCACACCGCGGAGCTTCTCCCGGCGGGCGACTACAAGCTCGTCGTGAAGAGCCGCGCGGGCGACCCGGAGGGTCCGCTTCAGACGGCGTTCCGCAAGGTGAAGTACCTGAGGGTCGAAGGCGGTCTGATCGTGCAGTCGAAGAGCGGCGACGTCAAGGTGATGGAGATGCCCTTCCTCGAGCTGGACGCCCCGACCAACATTCGCGGCACGAACGTCGGCTACGACCCCAGGACCGACAACGGCATCGCGTACGTTGACTTCACCTTCGAAGGCAAGACGTGGCGTCAGACGACCATCCCGAAGGAGGCGGGCTTCGAAGCCGATGAGGCCGACTTCCAGCCGGCGTCCGAACCCGAGTACCCGTACCCGGAGGCGGGCGAGTACAACATGAAGATCGTCTTCCACCGCAACGGCGGCAGCGAGGGCGGCGAGGATCTCGTCACCTACGGCAAGGTGACGGTCATTCGGTAAGGGTAGGTCTAGGTCGAAGGCCTAGGTCTAGGGGGAAGCGGAAGTTCGTTTCTCCCGAAGCGGAAAGGATTCCGCTTCCCCCTTTTTCAATTCAAGTGAAAGGAGAATGCTATGAAAGTAAAAATCGATTGGAAGAAACTCTGCCAGCAGTTGTGGGAGGCGGTGAGGCCCGTCCTTCTCGCGGCGATTGGCGGGGGAATTGTGACAATCGCAGCGGGTTGCT
>CADAKF010000112.1:0-4197 GCA_902788415.1 uncultured bacterium | reverse complement strand
GATCAGCCACACGGCGCAAGACGCCGATCATTCCGGAAGCGACACCAACGGAGCGAATCAGGCGAATTCGCCTGTCGTACCCGTAAGCGTCGATCTCGGAAAATAGGTCGAGCACCGTCGCGACAAGCTCGCAAGAGAATCGACCCTGAAATTTGGTTGGAAGGCGCGTAAGCATTTGTTGGCGAGTCGGTCGAGGGATGAGTCGCGCGATGAGAGTCCCTTTTTCTTGCCCACCCCAACGACAGAAAAAAAGAAATCAGCCACGCGGGCGGGCGCGGCGTTTTGGGGTCGGGTACGCCCCGGGAAACCTGCCCTCTGTAAAACTATAGAGGCGGCAAAGACAAGGGCAGGCGATTTGTGGTATAATCACAACCAGAAAGGTAGTGATATGGCTGGTAAAAAAAAGAATCCATCGGCGAGTGCCGCGGCGAGTGCCGCGGCGTGTGCACAGAAGGCGCTGAAGATTTCGGCGAAGGCGCGGTATGCGCTCAGGGCGCTCATTGATGTGGCTTCTCATGCGGAATCTGATAGCCCTCGAACGGGGGCTGCAATTGCAAAGGAGCAGCATCTCTCCGAAAAGTTTCTCTCCCGCATTGTGATTCCGCTGCGCAGAAATGGTCTTTTGCGCTCGGTTCGCGGCAACATCGGTGGATTCCGTCTGGCGAAGAGTCCGGATCAGATTACGCTTCTTGAAATTATCGAGACGATGCAAGGTCCGCTCGCCATTTTAGACTGTCTGCAGCCGCGACATGATTGTCCAAAGCGAAAGAACTGTCTCGCGCGCCGGGTGTGGGCAGATGTGAATAGCGCCTTTGCCAATACGCTCGAAAGCGTGACGCTCGCCCACATTCTCGCCCGCGATCCCAAGGCTGCGCAGGCGCTTGAATACTGTATTAACAATTGAGCGCGGCGCTGGAACTTGCGAAGAAGCCCGAGTGGGCCGGCAAAACGATCGTCGCGCTTCTTCCAGATACGGGTGAGCGTTATCTTTCGATCGGTCTCGAGCACGAGGACGACATCATCGCCGCGCTTGAGGAAGGTCTCGCCCAGATTTAGCCCCCTTCGCATGGCAGTGGATGAGCCGCCAGCCGGGCGGGGCCGCGAACGTCTCCTCCCGGTGTCCGCCCTTCACCGTCCAGTCGTAGACGATCTCGCCGCCAGGGACGGGCAGCGTGACACCGCAGAAGGCGAGATTGACGTCTGTCGGGCGCGCCGTCACGGTCTTCGTCCGGTGATCCACCTCCACGCCGAGGACGCTGTGGACGAGCAGCACCGCCGCGTAGGAGGCGAAGCCGTGGTTGCAGCTCGCGTTCGCCCGGTCATGTTCCCACAGCGTCCCTGTCCGCTCCGCCATGTACGTGAAGAAGCCCTTCGTCTCGTCGAGGATCTGCCGCCCGCGCCCCTCGCGCTCCAGCAGCTTCAGGCGCAGGTAGTTGCCGATGAAAGCGTTGGAGGGCCAGATCTCGGGGTGCTTGAGCATCTTCTTCCTGTCCGACGGGTCGTAGCGCTTCGGGCCGAAGTCCGCCAGCAGCGTCTTCCAGAGCACGGGATGCGTCTCGGGCGTCGCGATCCGGTGGAAGAAGGCATAGTACTGGCACGTCTCCGTGCATTCGCCCGAAAGCTTGAGCGAACCGTCCTTCTGGCGGACGGCGTTGTCGCAGAACCATGTGCCCGTCCAGCTCTGGCGGTGCACCTCCGCCCGCACGCGCGCCGCCTCTGCGGCGAGGTCCGGCCGCTCGTAAAGGCGGTCCATCGCCCCGAGCGTGTCGGCCCAGGTCATGTTCGAGGGGTAGTTCACGTCCTGCACGAGCTCGTTCGCGCGGCTCCACTCCACGAACACCCAGCTCGGCAGGCGTTCGAGCAGGCCATCCGCATTGCGGTACTTCCAGAGGTAGTCCACGAACTTCTCAAGGCGCGGACGCAAGGCGTCCACCGTCGCGCGGTCACCCGTCCGCCGCAGATACTCCTCCGTCTCAAGGACAAACCACATGCCCCAGTTCGGGATGTGGACACGATCACGGTGGTCTGACGGATAGCACATCGGCAGCGCCCCGTCCGCGATGTCGTCGAACGCGGGCGGCAGCGCCAGGTTCTCCTCGAAGACGCGCTCCAGTGCGAAGTCGCCCGTCAGGAGCGTGGAGGCGGGGGCTGTAAAGTAGGCGTCACAGTTCCAGCCCGCGCGCTCGCGGCTCGGGCAGTCCATAAATACGTCCACCGCATTCTGGCGGAAGGTCTCGTTCGCCGCGTCGAAGACCGCGACGAGCGCGGGGTCGCTCGCGCGGAAGCGGGCGCGTTTCGCCGTCGGGTTCTTGTAACTGCGGAAGCGCGGAGCCGAGACGACCATCTCGCCTGAGACGACATCCAGCTCGACATAACGCATCGTGTAGGGCTCGAAAGCATCAACCTCGTAGACGCCCGCCTCCGTGAAGTCCCACACGAGCGCGTTGCAGCAGTCCTTGTAGCGGAGGATGCCGCGCGCCTCGCCGTTCGCGGCCAGCACCTCGTCAAACTGGAGAACGAGCCGCCCGGGCTTCTTCACCTCCACGCGCAGCCCCGGGAAGCCCGTGTCGTTGAGGCCGTTGTCGAAGACCATCGACGCGCCCGCCGCAAGCGCGAATGACGCGGACGCCTTCTCGGCGTCCGTCGCCGGACGGCGGTCAGAGCTGATGAGACGCTGGGCGAGGTAGGCGACGTTCAGTTCGAGATCCGCGAGCGGGAAGCCCTTGAAGGCCGGCGACGTCCCCGGCAGCGTGAGCGCGCGGTCGGCGTGGACGCTCGCCGTCTCGTCGTAGCGGATGTTCGCGAACGAGACGGGCACCATGCGCGGGTTTACCTCGAAGTCTGGATAAGGCGCCCAGCGCTCGATGAGCGTCGGCTCCGGCGCGGCGGCGAGCGCGAGGGCGGGCGGGTGCGCGGGCGCGGGCAGGCGATACGCCTCGCAGAACGTGCGCTGGAAAGAGTAGCGCGGCACCTTTTGGACGCGCGGCTGGCGCGTGGCGGCGAAGGCCCCGCCCGTCCGCTTCGTCGCGGCACGGATCTTTCCGCCGCACACCACCTCCGCCTTGAAGAACGGCGGCTGTTCCATCAGATAGAAGTTCGGCACGTTGTACCCCGCCACCTCGACGCACAGCTCGTTGCGCCCTGGCTTCGCGGCCTTGGAGAGGTCCCATTCGTCGGGCCGGAAGAAGCCCTTCGGCCCGCGCGCCGGGCCAAACCCCACGAACGCGCCGTTTAGCGTCACCCGATAGGAGTACCACGCGACCATTTTCAGGACGGGCCTCTCCCCCGCCTTCAGCTCAAAGGGCGCACGGAAGGCGATGAGCGTGTTCATCTCCGCTTCGAGCCCCGCCGGCCAGACGGACTCCGCCGCGTCAAACGCCGTCACGGCTTCCGCCCAGAGCGGAAGCGCCAGCGACACAAAAGCAAAGGCTCTCTTCAATTGCCTCGTCATGTTCATTTCAGATTTCCTTCTTCGTCAGATTGTCCCCCGACAGCCATCACCCATCGTCACGGGCAGGTAGCCGTCCCGCCAGTCCGTCGCCGCCGCATGGGCCGTACGGAACGGCGGTCGCGTCGCCGCATCGCACCGGATGCGGAACCGGGCGGGCTTGCGCGTCGTCAGCAGCCGTCCTGGAGCGTACATTATACCATAATTTCGCACAACCCCACCACCCGAACCCCACCATTAGGACGGCCATTCGTCATCAACAATAAAATGCAAGAAGCGCGTCCCTTTCGGAACGCGCCTTCGCCACTGATCTGATGCTTGAGATTGTCTGATTGGTGGAGGTAGTCGGATTCGAACCGGCGACATTCTGCTTGCAAAGCAGACACTCTACCAACTGAGTTATACCCCCACTGAGGTATTCATTGGTGGGAGTAGATGGAGTCGAACCATCGACCTCGTCCTTATCAGGGACGCGCTCTAACCATCTGAGCTATACTCCCATCTGTATCTTTGGAAGAGAAACGGAACAGAAACATTTGCGAGAGGCTTCATCTTTTTAGCTTTTAGCTTTCAGCTCTTAGCTTTTAGCTCTTGAGGAGGTTCACTCCCCGAAGCTAACCGCCAACAGCCAATCGCCAACCGCTAAATAATCTCCTTAGAAAGGAGGTGATCCAACCGCTGGTTCCCCAACGGTTACCTTGTTACGACTTCATCCCAATCACCACCCACACCTTAGGCGGACAAATGCC
>CADAKF010000111.1 GCA_902788415.1 uncultured bacterium | reverse complement strand
TGGTCTTTGAATAATGATTGGGGCTGTCTTGGCGCGGTCTTCGGCAACGGCACGGTCGCTGGCACGGGGGCGAAGCAGCTTTACGGCAAGACGGCGCTGACAGAGGAAGGCAATCCAAAAAAAATTCCGGAGCAACCTGGCGCGGCCTACTACATGAACGGCGCCGACAAGCCGCTGCAGCTGGCGTCAGACGGCTTCTGCGTGGATGAGGTGCGCCTTTCGAAGAAGGTGCTCACCGACGCCTGGATCCAGGAGGCGGCCTACACCGTCACCAAGGCGAGGGACTACTGCGTGCCGGACCTCGTCCACATCGACTGCGAGCTCCACAACGACGGCAATGGCCTCATCTGCGACTGGTGGGAGCAGACCCCAGGGCTTTCGAAGACCATCTGGCATAAGGGCGAGCCAAAGGCGACGTTTTCGCCGACGCCCAAGTATAAGGATACCGGCGCGAATTACTCCCACGAGTATGTCAACGTGACGAGCGGGACGAGCTACGGCACGAGCCTGCCCGATGAAGTCGGCTTCTACCGCGTCACCTTCGACCACCAGGTCGGCGATCGCGACAAATACCGTCCCAACCCCTATTCGATTGACTTCTACATCATCGAGCGGCAGGACCCGTCGCGCGACCTCGGCGGGTCGACGAGCGGACGCGTGCTCCTCATGAACGCCGACAACAACACGCTCGGGCCCGTGACGAACCAGGGCTGGTGCGCGCAGAGCGACGCGGGCGAGACGTACTGGCGGATCCTCGGCGGTGGCGCGGGCACGAACAACATCATGCCGGGAACGGAGTTCGAGCTCGTCCGGTCGGCGGACACGAACCGGCTCTGGTACCTGAAGCAGTGCCGCCAGGGCAACACGTTCCCGACGAACGACATGCAGTGGCTGAACAGCAGCTTCTGCTACCTGCCGCCGAGCTCGACGACGGCGCTGGCGATCACGAACGAGGACGTGGCGGCGACGCGGAGCTCGTCGGGCTGGCTGATGCTCCGGAACACGACTGACGCGGCGGTCTACTCGCCGTGCTACACGAACGGCATCGGCACCATTTACTTCGACGGTCGAGGGGCTGCCGCCGACGGATGCGAACAGCTGGACGGAGGAAGAACCCGGCCAGACGAACTGGTACGGGCGGCTCGAGGGGATGTGGCAGTCGGTTGTCATGTACCCGGCGCACTTCGGGTCGACGACCGTGCCGACGGACGAGCCGGCGACGACCGAGTTGGCGCTCAAGGAGATCACGGGCGGCTCGAACGCCCGCTACTACCGCATCCACGCGCCGGTCAACCTGCATACGCCCGTCCGCTTCAGGATCCGCCGCACGAGCGTGGACGAGTCGGCGGTCGACGCGGAGGGTAACGTCCTGCCGGACGACGGGTTCGTGCTGATGGACAACTTGATCGCCTCGGTGCCGTCCGTCTACGCGGACCTCCAGTCGTACGGAACCTTCGACCCGACGCTGCCGGGCGAGCGGGCGGTCGGCTTCGCCGGGGCGTTTGACGTACCGTTCCCGTCGCCGGCGGACACGGCGAACATCTTCGGACGTTGCCGCGTGGTACTGCCGCCGGGCTCGTCCTATGAGGGGATGGACCCAGGCGAGTACATCTCGCTCGCGCAGATGTTCTACCGCCGGCGCTACCTCTCGTCCGTCGGCGAGTGGTCCGTGGCGGTGCTGAACGGTGCGGGGCCGGGGCGGATGCGGACCCAGTCCGCGCTGTCGCTGCCGGCGCTCGAGGGCGACCTCGAGTACTACTTCGTCTCGCTGATGAAGGCGCCGTACTACGAGTATGTGGATTACACGGGGCGGGGCGCGCCGGTCGCGGCGGAGGCCTACACCGAGGAAATCATGAAGTGGGAGAGCCACCTCGACGAGCAGGTGATCGCGCAGACGCCGGCGGGACGCCTCGCCTCCGGCGGCACGGACTGGTTCGTGCGCATCCGCGAGGGCCAGAGCGACTGGGAGCAGATGTCCGTCGAGATCGAGACGGACGATCCGGAGGCCGTCGCGCTCCGCGGTGTCTATCCGATGAAGCTCGTGGGCGACCACATGTGGCGGGCGATGGTCCGCGTGCCGGAGGAGGCGGAGGGCCGGTGCGGCTTCCACTTCCGCGGGTTCAACTGCCGCGGCGGCGACGATCCTGACCTCATCACGAAAACGAACGTGGTCTTCGGGCTTGCGAAGACGCTGGCGGACGCGGTGGAAATTCCGAACAACGGCCAGCTCGAGGAGGCCGCCGCGGGCAACGTGCCGTTCGTGATCGACCATGCGGCGGGCTATCTCGAGTTCCGGCTGAGCGACCAGCTCGTCTACCAGGTCGGCCGCGCCGAGTACCAGGACTTTAACGCGTGGAACGACGCGCACACGCCGGCGGACCATCCGTGGTTCCGCGCGGACACGACGTACACGAACTCGGTGGACGCGGGCGCGATGAAGACCGAGACGGCGCCGATCGTGACGTGGCCGCTGTTCTCGCCGACGAACGAGTACTGGAGCGAGACCTTCCACCAGACCGACTACGCGCCGACGCCGGGCAACGAGTTCGACAAGGACGTCTTCCACCTGAGCTACAATACGCCGAACAAGAACGGCTGGCGCGCGGAGGGCATCACCTTCGTCAGCGAGAACCTGGTGAGCGCGGCGACGATGGACCAGAAGAACTTCTCGGGCATGGCGGGCAAACTTGCGGGCGCGGGCGCGGGGCTCATCGAGTTCACCGCCTCCGGCGCGGCGTCGTCGCCGGCGGGTCTCGAGACGATCTCGCTGCGCGCGCGCCTCGCCCAGGACCATGCGTTCGACGCGTTCTCCTACAGCAAGTCCGCGCTGATGGACTCGAACTACATGTTCTTCTCGCCCGTGACGATGAGCCACGCCGCGCAGAACTCGGGCGCGGATGCGCTGGGCGACATGGCCGTCGGCGCGTCCGTCTCGCTCGTCGGCTACTACAGCAGCGAGTCGGGCTGCTACGAGTTCCGCGCCGAGCGGCTCTACACGAACATGAATGGTGGCGCGGCGCCGGCGCTGCGGCTCTCGGTCTGGAAGTGGAGCGTCGAGGGCTTCGCGATCGTGTCCAAGCGGCTTGCGTACCGCGACTTCAACGCCGCGCCGCTCTGGTCCTCCGAGGTCGACGCGAAGACCGGTAAGTGGACGGAGGAGGCGAAGCGCAAGTTCTACGGCATGTTCATCTCGCTCGACACCGAGTTCTCGGATCCGGCGACGATGATGAGGCCGAAGAAGACGACGATCATCTGCGGCATTTCGGATGCGCACGCGGTGGATCCCGCCGCGTCGTGGCTGGGGTAGCTACGGCGTCGGCTCGAAGGACTGTCCGGCGCAGTTCGTGATGCCGGCGCACACCGACTTCGGCCAGCCCTTCGGCGGCACGATCAAGAGTCTGAATGCCAACAACAGGGAGTCGACGGACGGGTCGGTGGGCGGTCTGGGCGGCTCGTACTTCGTGAACGAGACGTTCCGTCTGATCGGCAACACGGAGGAGGAGGAGCCGTTCATCGACGACCGCAACGACCTGGCGAATCCGCGCAAGTGGGCGGTGGTCGACGGCCGCGCCGAGTCCTTCACCAACGTGCAGGCGGATCCGACCTGGAAGGGGCTGCGCGCGCCGACGGACCTGAAGCAGAAGCTCGAGCTCCATTTGCGCGAGCACGGCAGGACGGGCGAGACGGACTGGACGAAGGTTGACTCGCGCACGGTGGAGGGCTGGGGCTTCACGGACCTTCCGGCCTTCGACCTGCGCCGGTTCGGCAAGTGGGACATGCGGCTCAAGGTGTCCACCGACAACAACGTCGGTGTTGTCGTCGACGACATCGTCCAGCGGCGCTGGCAGGCGCCGGACATCAACGACCCGGGCACGGTGCGTGACGCCGACTACAGCGAGAAGTTCATCTATTCGCAGGCGATGGTCGAGACGAACGCGCTGGTCAAGAGCCAGTGGATCACGCTGCAGCCGGCGCGGGGAGATGCGTCGCGTCCGGTCTCGGTGCGTTCGCCGGTGCTGCACGGCCTCGGCAAGTTCACCTTCTCCTACCGCGACGTCGACGAGAACGCCGAGGTCTGGCTGCAGGTGGCGACGAACGCGGTCAGCGGCGGCGGACTGGGCGGTCTGGGCGGCTACAACGACTCGATTAAGTCGAAGGACCTCGGCGAGCAGCAGGAGATTGGCGAGTGGCTGACGGTTGCGAAGTTCTCGCGGAACTCGGGCAATCCGGATCTGGCGCTCGACGGCAGGGTCGGCACGAAGACGGCCTACCTCGGCTGGCACAACCACAAGGACAGTCCGATCTCGGGCGTCTTCCGCCTGTTCGTGCCGCCGGCCGTCGTCGAGCGGGCGTACGTGGCGGCGACGAACGCGACGAAGGTGACGACCTACGGCAAGATCACGCTGACGGCAATCTCGTGTACGGACGAGCCGGGGCTGAGCGACCGCAGCTGGCGCGCGCTGAACCTGCGCACGATCGGCGACGGGGCGGACCGCGAGAGGAGGATGTACCTCGCCGACATGACCGTCGCGGGCGGGGACGGCACGGGCCTCTCGGGCGCGCTCAACAACTCGTGGAACGACGTCGAGGACAACAACGGCAAGGCGATCGACGCGACCGATCCGCAGTGGCGTTCGCTCCATCCCGCGATCTACTCGCCGACGCTGAAGCCGCCGCGGCCGGAGACTGGCGTCGGCTCGGTCTCTCTGCGGGCGCGCCTCTACGGCGCGGAGGGGCGTCCGGTGACGTCCGGCGGCGGACGCATCGTGCTGCTGGGCGCGAGCAGTTCGCTCGCGGAGGGCGTGGAGTCGTGGGAGGTCCTCTGCACGAACTTCGTGACGAGCTCGACGTTCACCAACTTCACGTGGGCGTCGAACGGCAAGCGCGTCTACAAGGCGATCAAGTTCGAGGTGACGGAGGCGGCGCCGTCGGGCGGTTGGGCGAACGTCGACAGGGTGATTCTCGACGAGATCGTGATCGCCGAGAAGGTGCCGCCGTCGATCGAATTCCTCTACGCGCGGCCGTTCCGCATGGACCTCTTCGGCAAGACGCCGGTCGCCGACATCATGAGTCCCGTCGAGCAGCCGCTGGCGGGCGAGAGCTGGGGCATCCAGACGAAGCTGTCGGTGCAGCAGCTCACTGACGAGATCGACGTCGAACGGGGCTTCGAGGTTTCCTTCTCCTACTACCAGGGCGAGGAGCCATGGGGCTACGAGCAGTGGAAGGGGCGGACGTCATCCGTGACGCTGCTGCCGGTCGGCGACAGCTCGAACCTCGTGTTCCGCTCCTGCGGCGAGCGGCCCGAGACGCTTGTTCCGCCGTCCGATCCGGGGACGACCGTCCAGTTCATGCTGAAGGTGCGCTACTGGTACCGCAGCGGTTCGGACGACACGATGACGATGACGACATGGACGGAGCCGTCGTGGTTCTATCCGCTCGACAAGAACCGCGAGCACGGCTACGACGCGGCGCATCTCGAGCGCTTCTCGGCGTACACGGTGCTCGACTCGGTGAGTCCGGGCCGCGCGTGGATCAACGAGATCAACTGGAACGACGGGCCGGGTCTGGGCAGCAAGGCCCAGACGAACCAGTTCGTCGAGATCTGCGTGCCGGCGGGCATCGACCTCAAGGGCTGGATGCTGCGCGTCACCGAGCCGAACAATCTAGAGCAGAAGAACATCGCGCTCTTCGGCGACGCGGCCTTCAACATGCCCTCGCGCAAGGATCCGGGGCCGGGCTACACGAACGGCTACGAGTTCCTCGTGCTGAAGAGCCCGGCGTCGACCGTCCGCCAGGTTGACGGGCGGCCGGCGGACGGGTCGTGGTACACGGTGGACATCGGGCCGGACATCTCGGGCGGCACGCTGGCTTACAACGATCCGCTCCAGTTCGAGTTGATCCGTCCCTCGGGCATCATCGAGCACCAGTTCGTGATGGACGGCACAAACGAGTACAGCAAGTGGTCGTGGGGCGCCGAATACGACGGCACGAATTTCATGAAGAAGCTGGACGCGGAGGAGCGCGCCTCGGGCCAGCAGGTCTCTCCGAAGCGCTTCTGGGCGCATCGCGACCTCGCGCAGGCGGTGAAGGCGGGTCGGACGACGTGCGTCTCGACGGGCGTCGTCGGCGGACGGGACGATCCGGACGTGAACTGGTGGCCGGGTGGCAGCAACACGTGGCGCGAGGCGATGGCGTTCACGCCGGGCCGCATCAACGAGGGACAGGTGCTCCCGCAGAACTGGTTCATCTTCTCGAACGGCACGAACTCGTGGATCATCTTCACAACGGCCGACGGGCACATCCGCCAGTCGATCGGCGGGAAGACGGATCCGACCATCATGGTCGTCGTGCCCGAGGGCCAGTCGACGAGCGTCGTCTACACGGTGGACAACTGGTACGAGGCGGTGATCGACGAGACGGGCCGCGGGCGGACGGTCGACGGGCGGCGCAGCTTCTCCTACGCGGTGACGCCGACGGGCATGGTGACGGTGACGGCGACGACGCAGCCGCAGAGCGAGCTTGCGACGCGGTACGGCCTGACGGCGGACAATCCCTACACGTCTTCGATCATGCGCTGGCTGCACGAGGAGTATCCGGACGCGAACGCGGAGGACATTCGCCTCGCGCGGTTCAAGGGGCTGCATGCGCTTGACAGCTGGTCGTGGATGTCGCTCACCGACATGTACTGGCTGGACATTCCGCCGGTCGCGGTGACGGAGGAGGAGAAGACGACGAACGGCGGCACGAACTGGTGGTTCCGCGGCGGAATCTCGAGCTTCGGCGGCGAGCAGCATGTCATCGTGCTCGAGGAGAGCGGGCGGGAGTCGCTCTACACGAACCGGCAGATCGTGGCGACGCTCTACATGTCCAATGCGGTCACGCACGTTGCGCATGCGCCGCAGGTGCTGCGCGGGCTGGACTACGCGTGCAGCACGAACTACACGGGGCTGTGGAAGTCCGCGACGTTCAAGGTGTCCGGCAAGCTGGATCTGTCGGCGGCGACGGATTTCCTGCCGTTCCGTGTCTTTATCTTCGATTCTGGCTCGTTCACAGGTCCGGACGCGGAGCAGCCGTTCTCGTCCACGATCGATATCCTGGATCCGTTCAAGTCTCCGATCGGCCGCAACTACGGCTGGGACAAGCATCCGGACACGTCGGCGAACTTCCGCTGGCGCATCAACGATGAGGTCTATCCCTACTCGATTGAGATGCTCAAGGCCGATTCGACCTACAAGGACACGTCGGCGAACTTCCGCTGGCGCATCAACGATGAGGTCTATCCCTACTCGATTGAGATGCTCAAGGCCGATTCGACCTACAAGGGCAAGTGAAGCAGGGATTAGGGGGGAAGGGATCAGTGGGGAAGCGGAATCCTTTCCGCTTCGGGCTGGCGCGGAAGTGGGGAAGCGGAATCCTTTCCGCTTCGGGCTGGCGCGGAAAGTGGGGAAGCGGAATCCTTTCCGCTTCGGGCTGGCGCGAAGAGTGGGGAAGCGGAATCCTTTCCGCTTCCTAAGCGAAGCGCAAAGGTGGCTCCGCGGGCCACTTCATACCGCTCTCAAACGCAACTTCGTTTGAATATGGTCCACGGAGCCATTTTTAATTTGAAGCGGAAGGGATTCACCCCGCATAGCGCCT
>CADAKF010000110.1:4361-5125 GCA_902788415.1 uncultured bacterium | reverse complement strand
CGTCAAGAGTGGAGAAGCGGAATCCTTTCCGCTTCAAGAGATGATTTTACATTCAACCAAACAAAGGATCAGCTCATGAAAAAACTCATGATGGCGGTGTGTGCGTGCGTGTGCGCGCTCGGGATGTTTGTCGGAAACGACGCGTCGGCGGGATTGCTGCCGCCTGGCTACACGATGATCGAGTATGTTGAGTCGGACGGACGCCAGTACTTGAACTCGTTCTATACGACGACGGTGGACACGAAACTCCTGATGGACTTCACGTACCTGACGCCGACATCTCAGCAGAAGGGCATCATCGGCAACACCTGGGGCTACTATCCGTGGTTCTTCTCCTCCATCTTCGGGACCTTCCACGGCGGCAACAACGCCATCATGGCCGCCGTGCCGAACGTCGAGTACCTGCTCTGCATGGGGCAGGGCTACACGGCCGTTACGAACAAGGCGACCGGGGTCGGCAAGGCGCAGTCGAACAAGACCGAGGTGCGCACGATCAACCTCCTCAACTGCGGCGGCGGCTATCAGGCGGCGGCGCGCATCCACGCGCTGCAGATCTTCGAGGGCGCGTCGCTTGCGCGCGACTACTGGCCGTCCGTCAATCCGGAGGGCGTGGCCGGACTCTATGACATCGTCAACGGCGTCTTCTACCCGAGTTCCTCCGCCACCGCGTTCATCGCAGGTCCCGTAGGGCGCGTCGACGCGCTGTCCGTCACGAGCACACATCCGCAGTACGGCGAGCCGATCTGCACGCAGCAGACCGGCTA
>CADAKF010000110.1:0-4302 GCA_902788415.1 uncultured bacterium | reverse complement strand
GGCTGGCGGCTCGTCGTGACTGCGGCGGACGGCTCCGTGACGACGAACGAGAGCGTCGCGGCGACGTTCGACACGTGCACCTACGTGCACGCGAAGGGCAGCAAGGCGACGCTCCTCTGGCGCTGGAAGCGGGGCCACAGGATCACTGCCACGGCCGGTGCGGGATTGTCCGTCACCTGTTCGCCGACTTCGTTCGATGAAGGCGAGACGGTGACGGTCCGTTTCACCGTCCGCGAGACGACGGGTCGGCTGGGAAGGGGCGGGCGTGCCGGACCGCTACCGGTTCTCGACCAACTTCACGATGAGCGTCTCCGAGGGCTTCGCGGTCCGCGCGCAGTCGGCGACGAACATCCTCTACGCCACGGCGGACGGTGAGGGCGACGGCTCGTCGTGGGCCGCGGCCGCGCCGCTCCAGCGGGCGCTCGACCTGGCGCGTGCGACGCCCGGCTCGATGGTCTGCGCGATGGCGGGGCTCTACGGCATCGCCACCGACCACTCGCCGTTCCAGATCACGAACACCGTCGCGCCGTTCCTCCTCTCCGGCGGCTACACGGGCGCGGGCTTCGAGAAGGACGGCGAGACCCTCCTCGCCCGCACCGACTCGTCCGTCCAGACGCGCATCCTCGACTGCTCCGCGGCGACGTTTTGCGCCGAGGGTCTCGTCATTTCCAACGGCTGGTCGAAGGGCAGCGGCGAGACCGCGACCTACCGACATGGGCAGGGCGTCCGGCTGACGGACGACTGCCTGGCGCAGTTTGAGGGCTGCGCCTTCCGCAACAACTCCGACACCACGCTCGACGACCAGACGTACTGCGGCGGTGCGATCGGCGCGAAGGGCGGCACGCTGATCGTGCGGGACTGCCTCTTCTGGAAGAACCGCCTCTACGGCAACAGCGACAACGTCAGGGGCGGCGGCGGTGCGATCGGCGCTGACCAGACCGCGCTCTACGTGAGCGACACGCTGTTCGTCTCGAACTACCTGCAGAGCATCCACAAGCGCTATCTCCACGGCGGCGCGATGCGCATCATGTCCGCGCCGGACGTCGAGATCGCGAACTGCACCTTCGACGGCAACTACGTGCGGCATTCCACGGGGGCGGGCAACTACACCAGCTCCCCACAGCTGGGCCATGAAGGCGCTGGCGGCGCGCTCACAGTCGAGAACTGTCCGCGGGTCACGATCCGCGATTCCCTCTTCGACGCCAACTGGAACGGCTCGGTGGACTTCACGTATCCGCTCCATCCGTTCGGCGGCACGATTCGGATGAACGACTCGAACGTGTCGATCCTTCGCACCGTCGTCCGGCGCGGCGGACTCTCCGACCAGGTGATCACTTCCAACCTCGGCATGTACACCTGCGGCGGCATCGACCTCGTGGGCGGCACGCTTGCGATGACGAACGTGCTCGTCGCCGACACGTGGACGGCGTGGGCGATCGGCAACAAGGGCGGTACGATCTCCGCGAAGAACTGCACCGTCACGGGCGTGCGCGGCTACGGCTGGACCGGCCGTCCGGCGTCCGCGTACGTGGCGTACAGCGACACGACCGTCATTTCCGACTCGAAGGCGTCGTTCGCCGACTGCGTCTTCTGGAACAACGCCGGGGGCGACTACGACGTGCCGGTGACCAAGGAGCCGGTCTTCGCGGCGTGTCTCGCCCAGGCGCAGCAGCCGGGCGTCGGCAACGTCACGTGCGATCCGCTCTTCGAGGACGAGTACTTCCACGTGAAGTCCGCTGCGGGCAACTACGCGGGCGGGTATTTCGACGGCGGCTCGTGGGTGACGACGAACACTGTGACCTCGCGGGCGGTCGATCTCGATCCGGTGCGCGCGGTCCTCGCGACCGAGCCGCAGCCGAACGGCCTGCACGTGAACGCGGGCTACGACGGCAACACAGCGCTCGCCTCGAAGAGCGCCGTCGCCGAGCCGCCGGTCGTCGGCGATGAGCTCGGCATGGTGGCGTATCCGGACGTTTTCGGCGAGGACGGCGTCTTCACATTCTACGGCGACGTCACGGGCGAGGATGACGCCGCTGTGCCGGTCACGTTCGTCTGGGACCTCGAGGACCGCGGCACGGCGTCCGTTGCGGACTGGGCGCACGCCATTGACTGCGGCAACCATGCGCCGTGGACGTGTGTGACGGCCTCGACTGGCTTCGAATTCGAGGGCACGGTCGCCTACCGCTTCGTGGCGGACGGTGGTGCGGCGGGGCTCAAGTGGTCGAATCCTGTGCGGCAGTTCACGATTGCCGTTCTGCCGACCCTCGCGTACGACTCCGACACGCTGCCGGTTACGCACGTCTACCGCGCGTCGGCGCGGGTCAACCTGAATCTTGTCTCGAACGGCGGCGCGGACACGACCGTCACCGTCACGTACCAGCCGGCGGATGGATCGTCCGATCCGGTCACGGTACAGGCGCTCTCCGGTACGACGGTTCCGGTCGGCGCTTTCGGCGTGGACCTCTCGGGTCTCGCGCTGGACACGGAGTACAGGGTCTACGCGACGGCGGCGAACATGATGGGCGAGGTCAGTACGCCCGAGCAGACGTTCACGACGCGGAAGGCGGGCGACGTACTGACGCTCTGCGTCGCCGAGACGCCGTCTGGCTACGGCGACGGACGCAGCTGGGCGCACGCCGCCGACTTCGTGACGGCGCTTGCCGCGGCGACGGGCGCGGCGGACGAAATCCGCGTCCAGCAGGGGCGCTACGTTGTGAACGAGCTCGTCTCCGGCACGCGGCTCAGCAACCGCACGCTGACGATCCGCGGCGGCTACGGGACGGACGGCACGCCATACGCGGGCCAGACGGTGTTCACCGCGTCCGACGTCAATCAGGTCAACAGCCGCATCTTCCGTTTCTCGGGATGCACGGTCCTCATCGACTCGATCACCTTCACCAACGGGCGCAACGGTGACAGCAACGACAGCTACGGACAGGCGATCGGCTGCTACGATTCGACGTCGCTTACGGTGACGAACTGCACGTTCACCGAGAACGGCAACTTCGCCCTGGCGAACGACAGCCAGTTCAACGGCGGCGCGATCGGCGCGAAGGGCGGCACGCTTACGGTCCTCGACTGCCAGTTTGCCGACAATTCGATCCATGCCGGCGGCAACAACGTGCGTCCGCTCGGCGGCGCGATTGGCGCGACGGATTCCGCGACGCTCGTCGTGCGGAACTGCGGCTTCCACCGCAACTACGGGCAGATGGTGCACGGACGCGGCTTCGGCGGCGGCGCGATTGGCGTTATGAGCTGCGCGCAGTTGTCCGTCGAGAGCTGTCTCTTCACGACCAACTACATGCAGCCGGGCAATCCGTGCTACGGGGGGACGCAGACGTGGGCCGGCCCCTATGGCGGCACGCTCTACGTCTACAACACGCCGACGACACTCAAGAACCTTACGATCGACGGCAGCTGGACGCACTATGGCGAAAAGGCCGCGGACGGGTGGGATTTCGGCGGCACGTTCTACTTCGAGGGTTCCGTCGTCGGCGGCGAGAACATTGCGATCTGGCACGCGGGCGAGAGCACCTACAAGGACAGCGAGAACGCGGGCAAGCTCGCGTCCGGTTCGATTACGGTCCGCAGCGGCACGGTGGCGCTCACCAACGTGCTTGACGCGGCGTCTGGACGCGGCGCACTCATCTCGCACCTTGGCGGCGCGCTCGAGATCGTGAACGGCACGTTCGTGGACGCGCAAGGCCGTTGCGCTGAAACAATCGCCGCCGGGGCGCAGAAGGGCGCGGTCTATTCGCAGTACACGGCGGCGACGGGCGGCAGCGCGATATTCCGCAACTGCATCTGCTGGAACAACGCGGCCGGTTTCCGCAGCCACGCCAGCGATAAGATTGCGCTGGACGTCAGCTACAGCGACATCGAGGGCGCGGCGGACGCGGCGAAGCACGTCATCGACGCCGATCCGCGACTTTACGCTCCGACGAAAGCGCGCGCCTACCACCTGCGCGCGGGCTCGCCGTGCGCGGGGACGGGCAATGCGACGGGCTGGCCGAAGGGCGCGACCGACCTCGACGGAAGGCCACGGACGCGCGGCAACACGATCGATATGGGCTGCTACAGCTTTAATGCGCCGGGCTTTATGCTGATGCTGAAGTGACATGAGAAGACGATTGCGATAGGATTGCGCTGCCCGTCCACCGACCCCGAAAATCCCACGAGGGAAGACAAAACCCCCACAAGGGAAGACCGCACCCCCCACGAGGGGACGCGCGATCCCCCACGAGGGGAGAAGGCGTTTCCCTTCAACGAGCGTTTCACCTGATTCACCTGACTCACCTGATT
>CADAKF010000109.1 GCA_902788415.1 uncultured bacterium | reverse complement strand
GTCCCGGGCGGCGTCGTCGGGGGAGGCGCCCCGGCGGACAGGGCGCTTCGGGTCGCGGAGGAAGGCGAGGTTCTCCTCGCTGAAGTCGATCGGCGTGAAGCACGCGTTCTGGATGCGGGCCAGCTCCTCGTTGACGGCCTGAAGCTGCTGGCGGGCCTTCTTGTTGGAGCCCCGTCCGCGCAGTTCCTCGAGCAGCCGGTGGTGGACGCCGTTGTGGAAGCGCCAGTTGGAGAAGTATTCGTCGTCGTGCGTGGTGGCGATCTGGGGCGGCGTCTCGTCGCCGATCGGGCCGGCCGCGACGCTGGCCAGCGCCTCGACCTCCTTCTGCTTGAAGGAGAGCTCGATGACGATGTTGAGGAACTGGTTGAAATGGCGCAGGAAGGACTTCGCGTGCGCCTGGATCTGCTGCGCGATGCGCGTCTGCTCCGCGGACGTCCCGCCCTTGGCCCGGAGGATCGCATCGACCATCGCGAAGCCGAGCCCGGAGTCCGCGAACTCCGCGTTGACGCGGGCGAGCGCCTCGATCTTGGCCTTGAGGCCGGCCTTGAGTTCGGGCAGCTTGCGGAGGTAGTTGAACCGGCTGTCGACGTACTTGTCGGTGACGATGCGGTCGAAGCGCTCGGTGCCGAGCTCGATCTGCTCGACGACCTTGAAGTAGAAGCGGGGGGCGAAGGCGAAGTGGTTGAAGAGCTCGCGGACGGACTTCTCGGACTTCTCGATGCGCTTGCAGATGTCGACCTCCTGGTCGCGCGTGAGCAGCGGCGTCTGGCCCATCTGGTGCAGGTACATGCGGATCGGGTCCTCGATCATGTCGGACCGCTTCGTGTCGGTCGTCTTTGCGTTCTTCGCGTCGAGGTACTTCTTCACGTCCTCCTCGCGCAAGACCTGGACGCCGAGCGCCTCGAGGATCTTCAGGTACTTGTCGCTCTGGATCGCGTCAACGATGTTCGACGGCAGAATCTGGTTGAGCTCCTCGTAGGTGATGTAGCCGCCGTTCGCCTCGCTGCGGCGCTTCACGTCTTGAATGACGTCATTGAGCTCCGTTTCTCGAAGGATGGACATGCCCTCCATCGACGGCAGAACGGCATCGGCATCGGCGTCGGCCGCATCGTCAACGGCAACGGCCGGCATCGGCGGCAGGTCGTCGCCCGCGACTTCTTCGGCGTCGGCCTCGCTGCCCTTCGCCTCCGTGCGCTCGACCTCAGCCACCAGCGACTCCGTGTCCAGCGCGGCGGCGTCGGCCTCCTCGTCGGGCGGCAAGTCGTCGTCCGGCGCGTCCAGGTCCCCGTCAAACGTCTCGCCGGACGCGTCCCGCCCCGCCGACTTCCGCGCAGAGACCTTCCCCGCCGATTTCGCCGCCGTGGCCTTCAAGCCCGGCTTCTTCAGTTTTGCCATAGTCACTCCAGTCTACAATTCACCCACTTGCACCTTGTCAAGCGTTCGTGCAATTATACCATATTTTCGTGCATCTGTTGGGCAGGAACTCACACCGGCCGAAAAAAGGCGTCGGCAACGCGCGCCGGGAATCGAGTAGGGGGAGTTGCAACTCCCCCTCTCACACCACGAGGCGTGCCTCTTATGGCACCACGCGGTTTCTCCCAACGGGTGATACGAGTGGAATCAGTCCCATTTCCGCGAACCACTTGTTGCTCATGGCTTCCGCCGCCTGCGGAGATACCGACATTCGATACCACCCCTTGCGGCTCATGGCGAGTAGCCACGCCCTCCATTCGGGCAATCCCGACTTCATGAGGAACTTGGCGATGGCGAACCGCCTCTTGCACTGTTTCAGCCGATAGCACCGCATTCGCCGCCGTAGCCATGCCTCGGTTTCCGTCAACCAGACCTTCGCGCTGGCCAGGCCATAATAGTTCAGCCATCCGCGCAGAAAGGCGTTGATCTCCCGAATCACGGCATCGAACTCGCGTCCTTGGTTCCGTTTCGTCAGTGCCTTCAGCCTGTCCGTCATTCTCGCCTTGCTCTCCTTGGAGATGCGCAACTGGCCCTTGCCGCCTATCGTGTAGCCGAGGAACTTGCATTCCCTGCTCGGTGCGACCTTGCTCTTCGCCTTGTTCACCTTCAAGCGGAGTTTCCGTTCGATGAATCGCGTTATGCCCTCCATCACCCGTTCTCCGGCCCTCGGTGTCCTGACGAGGATTATGCAGTCGTCCGCGTATCGGCAGAACTTGTGGCCCCTGCGCTCCAACTCCTTGTCGAGTTCGTCAAGGACGATGTTCGCCAAGAGCGGAGAGAGCGGGCCGCCCTGCGGCGTACCCTCCTCGCGGCTTTGGCAGACCCCGTCTTTCATCAGCCCCGCCTTGAGGAACGAGAGAACGAGCCGCAGGACGCGACTGTCCCCGATGTCCCTTGCGAGCCTTGCCATGAGTCTGTCGTGGTTCACCTTGTCGAAGAACTTCTCGAGGTCGAGATCGACCATCGTCGAGTAGCCTTCGGCCACATACGCGCTTCCTCGTCTGAGGGCGTCGTGTGCGCTTCGATTCGGTCGGAATCCGTGACTTGACTCCGAGAACACCCGCTCGTACCTCGGCGTGAGGGCTTGCGCCACCGCCTGCTGCACGACCCGATCCTTGACCGTGGGTATTCCCAACTGCCTCTTCCCGCCGTTCGGCTTCGGGATCTCGACCCCTCGCACCGCCATGGGCTTGAAGTCTCCGTCCAGCAGTCCACTTCGTATCTCGTTGAGGTGCGCCCATGCCTTTTCGTCGAACTTCGCGACGGTCTCGCCGTCGATGCCGCCCGACCCCTTGTTGGCCTTGACGCGCCTCCACGCCCTCGCGAGGTTGCCGAGATCGGCGATCTTCCCCATGAGGTCTTCCCTGCGCACGGGTTCGTGTTTCCTCTTCACGGGCGTTTGAGAACCCTGTCCAAGCGTATCTCGGCCTTTCACTTCGCCGCCTTCCGCCGACAAGTTGCCGCGGAGGTCAAAGGTCATTTGCCCCTCCGCGTCTCTTTTCTTCCTCTTCTTGCCCATGCGATTTCGTTCCCCGTGGCTGTTGGTTGATTCCGCCCTTCGCGGCCGAGGTCCGCTACTATGGCTTCTGCTGACTTCTCCGCGTCCTCATTCCGCCGTTGCCGACGGCCTTGGCCCTTTCGGGCAGACGGGGAGATCTCCAGGAATAAGACACACTTCTTTCGTCCGGCGGGATGCGGATTTACCACCTTGCTACGGTTAGGTTTGGGGCTTCGTCATGTATTGCTGACTTGCCCGCAAGTAGGCCTTGTATCCGCTTTCTGTGCGTATCCTCCGAACTTCGCCTCAGACTTCCTTCATCCGCGCCCTCGCGGGCGAAAACTTGTCCTCGGCTATTTGGTTCCTCCTAACTGGCCCATTGGAGACTTTCACTCCAGACCTTGTGTCATGTCCTGCGTACAAAATGGACGGGGCGGCAGAAATTGCCGCCCCGTCCTTTGTTGCCGACAGGCGCGAGACCTTACATCTCGCTGAGCTTCTTGAGGAGCGCGTAGTTCTCCTTGAAGCCCTCCTCCGCCTTCTCGAGCATCGCCGTCGCCTTCTCGGCGCCGACCTTCTTCACGAGCTGGCGGAAGCGGTTCTCGCCGAGTTCCTTCGAGACGGCGTTCTTCGCGAACGAGACCGTCGCGGACTTGTCGGCCGAGTCGAGCTTCACCTTGCCCGTCAGCGGGTTGTACGTCCAGAGCGGGAAGTGGACGGACTCCACCGCCGCGCGCTGGTGCGCCGGGCCGGTCTTCGTGAGAAGCCCCTGCTCGATGCAGTGCGCGTAGGCGATGATGATCGCCGGGCCGTTGTAGTTCTCGGCCTCGTTGAACGCCTTCACCGTCGCCGCCGGGTTGGTGCCCATCGAGACGTACGCGACGTAGACGTTCTTGTACTGCATCTGCATGAGGCCGAGGTTCTTCTTGGCCTGCACCTTGCCGGACGCCGCGAACTTCGCGATCGCGCCGGTCGGCGTCGCCTTCGAGGCCTGCCCGCCCGTGTTGGAGTACACTTCCGTGTCCATCACGAGGATCTTGACGTTCTTGCCCGAGGCGAGCACGTGGTCAAGCCCGCCGTAGCCGATGTCGTAGGCCCAGCC
>CADAKF010000108.1 GCA_902788415.1 uncultured bacterium | reverse complement strand
GGACGATAGCCCTTCATGAACGCCGTGTGGCGGCCGCCCTCTTCCTTCGTGAGGACGTAGACCTGGCCCTTGAACTCGGTGTGCGGGGTGATGGAACCCGGCTTCGCGAGCACCTGGCCACGCGCAACCTCTTCCTTCTTCGTGCCACGCAGGAGGCAGCCGATGTTGTCGCCAGCCTGGCCCTGGTCGAGGAGCTTGCGGAACATCTCGACGCCCGTGACGGCCGTCTTCGCCGTCGGCTTGAGACCGACGATCTCGACTTCGTCGCCAACCTTGATGACACCGCGCTCGACGCGGCCCGTGACGACCGTACCGCGGCCTTCGATCGAGAAGATGTCCTCGATCGGCATCAGGAACGGCTTGTCAAGCTCGCGCTGCGGCTCGGGGATGTAGGTGTCGAGGGCGTTCATGAGCTCGTCGATGCACTTGCACGCATCGTCGGTCGCCGCCGCCGCCTGGGTCGCCGGATAGGCCGCGCCGCGGATCACCGGGGCGTTGTCGCCATCGTAGTCGTACTTGGAAAGGAGCTCGCGGACTTCCATCTCGACGAGGTCGAGCATCTCCGCGTCCTCGACGAGGTCGCACTTGTTGAGGAACACGACGATCTTCGGAACACCGACCTGACGGCCGAGAAGGACGTGCTCGCGGGTCTGCGGCATCGGGCCGTCGACGGCCGAGACGACGAGGATCGCGCCGTCCATCTGCGCCGCGCCGGTGATCATGTTTTTGACGTAGTCGGCGTGGCCGGGGCAGTCGACGTGCGCATAGTGGCGGTTCTCGGTCGAATACTCGACGTGCGAAGACGCAATCGTAAGAATCTTGGTGGCATCACGGCGACCAGCGGACTCGGACGCCTTCGCGACCTGGTCGTACTTGATCTCCTCGCAGAGGCCCTTGAGAGCCTGGACGTGCGTGATGGCGGCCGTGAGGGTGGTCTTGCCGTGGTCGACGTGGCCGATCGTGCCGACGTTCACGTGCGGCTTTCCGCCGCGATCGAATGTTTCCTTAGCCATTGCTGGTACTCCTGTGAGTTGTTTGTTTTGTCTTCTTGTCTTCGCCCCCGAAGAAACTGGAGCCGCCCAACGGAATCGGACCGTCGACCTCTTCCTTACCAAGGAAGTGCTCTACCGACTGAGCTAGAGCGGCAACCGCCTCTTTAGAGACGAAAACTCGAGTAGTATATCATAAAATGCCGAGTTCGTGCAAGGGGGTCTGGACAAAATCGCGAAGGTGGGCACGGGGATGGGGAAGTGTCAGCTCGGGGGTATTGATAATTTGGCCGCCAAAATCAATCAAGTCGATGTCAATCGTACGTGGGCCGTTTCTAATGGTCCGAACCCGCCCCAACGCATCTTCGATTGCATGCATTTTGCATGAAAATGACTCGGCACTCAATTTTGTATCAAATATCGCGACCTGATTGAGAAATTTTCTGTCTTTAAAAGCCGCTGGGACATCAACAGGCTCCGTTTCAATGATCGAACTGGCCTTCACGATGGTTGTTTCAGGAAGTGCCGAAAGTGCCGCGAGGGCCCTTTTGAGATAATCTGCCCGGGGTTCGATGTTTGAACCAAGGGAGACGATAGCTTTCATGCCCGAAGCTCCAGTTTCACGCGCCCCACGGTCTTGGCGAGCTTCGGACGGTGAAGCGGCACCTCAACCGTCACCGCCTTGCCCGACTCCGGCAGCATGTCCTCGGTTACATCCAAGACGCCCTGCGCGACCGTCCTCGGCCCAGGATAGGTCCCCTCGAGCTGCGCCAGTGCGTCGATCGGTGCCGAGGCAATGTCGCTGATGCCGACCGTATAGGTCTTCGCCAGATCCCTGAACTCCTTCAGCGCCACCTTCGCCGTCGCCCGCAGGAACTTCTCGAACCACTCGTCATCCAGGACCTCGGAAAGCTGCACAGCAAACCCGAAATGCCCGTCAACATCCTCGCGGAACATCACACGCTCGGTCCAACCCTGTCCCTTCAGATCGGCCTTCGCCTTCTGGAACTTCACTTCCTTCGCAGCGGTCTTCCTCGCGATGGAGGCGCGCGGACAGACCATGTCCACCGTCACAAGCCGCGTCGTCTTCACAAGATGCGGCTGCAACTTGATGCCGCCGATCTCCACTCCGGCCAGCAAGACCTCGATCTGAACTTTCTTCATGGTTAGATTATATCACAAAGCGAATGGCGTTTGATACCCTCCAGCGCTCTTTTCACAGCCGCCTCCGCGACCCGGTCGATAGCCGCCTGGATATCCCGCCCGGACGATCCCTTGCTATCGAACGATAACGGCGATGCCTTTGCGGTGAAAACGCCCCCACTCGAGCGCCACGCTCGTCGCATCGCAATCGATGCCTTCGCCTTGGTAATCGTGCAGCGCACGGAAGCGCAATTCGATTTCGTCGCCGGCTTTGATGTCGGTGATGTCAAAACTGGCAAGATCGGCAATGATATCCGTAATGTTCGCATTCGCATTCGTGCCGTCGCGCATCGCCCCTTCATAGCGCATGACGCCGTTGACGTAGACGCGCATGGCCTCACCCCAGGAAATCCTGTCTGTTCCATAATCGCCCCCCGAATCGCTCCAAGCCCGGCAAGCCCGATGTTCGCTCGCGGTTTTGCCGCCCCAAATGGGGTTCAAGTCGGTCAGCTTCACGCGCAGGACGCGATTGGCGCAGACGGCATCTTCTTTCACCTTCAGCCGCACGACCACGCCCTTGGCATAGCCGGGATGAAAGTACAATTCGCCCGGGTGGACCAGCTTCATATACGAATTGCCGGTATACGGGTAAATGTCGGTGTCGGCAATCGAAGCGCCGAGAATCGGCAAATCCGAGAACCACGCCGAGGATGTTTGTACGCCGAAAATGCCGCCGACCCCGGTTTGCGCCAAATTCTCGGGATATTCCGCCAGCTGTTCGAACCCGTTGTAACCGAAGCTCCAGACGAAATCGCCCGCGTCGACAAGATTGGCGACGGTGCCGGACGCACTGGCATCCTTGATGGCCGCACAAACGAGCTGCGAAAGATTGGCGTCTGCCTTGAACTCGAGGCGCGGAATCGTTTTGGCGCCAACCGTAAAGTTGAGCTTGAATGCCGTCGCATCGCAATAATAGGTCCTCAGTTTGTCAAGCCGTACGACAAACGTCTCGCCCTTGCGCATCGCGGCAGGTCCGTAGGCGAGTGCGCGCGGTTCGTTGTCCTCGATGAAATTGAGGTTCTCCATCCGACCGTTCCAATCGTATGTCCAGACGAAGATGCCGTCGCGTGCGGGGTTGTCCTCGGGATTGGGCATCCGCACCGAACCGGCAAGCGTAAAGTCGCAGTCGCGATCGGGCGTGAACGAGATGAGGAGACCCTCGCCGATCATATTGAACGGATGGCACGCCACCTCGCCGGGATAATAGGTCAGGCTGTCCATCGTAACCGAGTCGCATTTGTCAATCTGCCCGCCGACCAAGGGATAAAACCATCCTTCAGCGCCGCTGGCGGTTCGTGCAAAGCCGCCCAAGGTCACGTCGGCGGTTGTCCCGTTGGCGAAATTCGCGACCGCCGCCTTGGTTACCGCCACCGCCCCGGGAGTGGAGCCGTCGTACGGATGGCCCGGCTGGCGAAATTCCCAGCGCCCACCCCACTCGGGTCCCTCGACCACATGCTCGCCTTTCTCATACATCGCTGCGACGATATCTACCAGCCGATATTCCGTGGCTGAAGTTGAAAGCGCAATTACCGCGAAGATTCCGCAAAGCGTTCTTGCAAGCATTTTATTGTTCCTTTCTACACTGATACCCGCATTATATCACACTTACCCCCCCTGTCTAATCAATCCGTTTGTAGTATAATGCCCCCCGTTCCTACCCGGTGTGTGCCGGGATAGCGGAGAGGTTTCCTCGAAGCGAAAAGAATGCCCAGAAAGCGATGGCCATCGCCCCTGGGCCATGGCGGCTAGCTCGTTACCCCCCAGATGCACGTACATCGCGGGGGAGTCAGAGCGCCGCCATTTGTCATGAGCCAATGCTGCATGGTTGAAAGAGCACCCGGGATACGAGTCCCTATAGCTCGAAGACAAGGAAAGTATATCATGAATCCGGTCAGAATTCAC
>CADAKF010000107.1 GCA_902788415.1 uncultured bacterium | reverse complement strand
AGCGCCTCCGCGACCGGCTTCAGCGTGAACGCCGCGTTGTCCGGATTCGCCGGCTTGCCGAGCTTGACGCCCTTCGGACGGCCGAGGTGGCTCATGAGAACGAGCGAACCGCCCTGCTCGAGGACATACTTGATGGACGGCAGCGCCGCCACGATGCGGGTGTCGTCCGTAATCTTGCCCGAGCCGTCCTTGGCCATCGGAACGTTGAAATCAACACGCATGACGACGCGCTTGCCCTTGAGCTCGACGTCGCGGAGAGTCTTCTTGTCCATTGTCTTCTTCCTTTCGTTTTGAAATTCAAACGACGGCTATCGAACGCATTCGATGGCCGTCGAACAATCGCATCCCTGCGAATGCTTACTTGGCCATCTTGTTAAGCTTCAACTGAGCGCGGCTCTTCTTGCGATTCGCCGTGTTCTTCGTGATGATGCCCTTCTTCACGGCCTTGTCGAGACCGGAGACGAACTCCTTGAACTTCTTCTCGGCATCGTCCTTCTTGTTGGCGTCAGCGGCCTTGAAGAGCTTCTTATGCGCGTCATGAAGCTTCGCCTTGCAGCTCGCGTTACGAGCACGGGCCTTCGCGTTCTGACGATCACGTTTACGGGCGGCACGACCGCCTTTGGTATTAGCCATTGTCTTCTAACTCCTGTTTTTGGATATCTGACCGCGTATTATACTCTTTTTCGTCCGGAGTGACAAGTGGGTCGTCCGTCAGACCGCATAGACAAGGTCGGGTGGCGGCGGCGCGGCGAAGGTGACGCGTACGTGCGTGCGCGGATGGAGAAAGGACAGTTCCACCGCATGAAGGAGATGACGCTTCGGACGAACGCGCAAATGACGGTCTTTTTCCACATTTCCGTAGAGCTTGTCCCCAACGACGGGACAGCCGAGCGCGACCGCGTGCAGGCGAATCTGATGCATCCGTCCTGTCTCGATCTTAAACGCGACGAGCGAGACGGGGCCGCGTTTCGCGAGAACCTCCCAATGCGAAACGGCGCGCAGGTGTTCGCGTCCGACCGGACTGTCGACGGTTCCCTTTGTTCTGAAGCGGAAAGGCTTCCGCTTCTCCCCTGCCGGCGCACCGTGGAGAACGGCGAGATACTTTTTCTCAACAGTCTTGTGCGATTCGAATTGCCTCCGGAGATCCAAATAGGCGGACTGCGTCTTCGCAAAGACCATGACGCCGCTTGTCTCCCGGTCAAGGCGATGGACGACGCCCGGCCGCTCGGCGGAACCGACGTTCGCCATCGCGGGACAGCGCTTGACGAGTTCGTCGGTAAGAGATCCCGTCTCGTGCCCCGGCGCCGGATGGACGATCTGTCCCGCCGGTTTGTCGACGACGACGATGTCAGCGTCCTCGTAGAGAACGTTCATACTCCTTCAGTCCGCGGTTGCGCAGCTTGCAGGCGGGACAGCGGCCGCAGCCCTTTCCGGGAATGCCGTTGTAGCAGGTCACGGTCTCGTTCGCGATCAGGTCGAAGACGCCGAGCTTCGCCGCGAGCGCCCACTCGTCCGCTTTCGTCATCTTCATGAACGGCGTCACGATCCGGATGGGGAATTCGAGC
Organism: uncultured bacterium; assembly: GCA_902788415.1. Taxonomy (GTDB): domain Bacteria; phylum Verrucomicrobiota; class Kiritimatiellia; order RFP12; family UBA1067; genus UBA1067. Next base: position 2,673 of record CADAKF010000107.1, on the reverse strand, counting down.
GCCAGGCGAATCGCCTTCTCCTGCGCCCTGATGAAGACAGCGCGGCAGTCGGGATAGCCCGAGAAGTCCGTCTGGGAGACGCCCGTGTAGAGGACCTTCGCGCCGAGCGTCTTCGCCCAAACCGCCGCGGCCGTTAGGAAGAACGCGTTGCGTCCTTCGACCACGGTATTCGGCGGCGTCCTCGCGTCTTTCGTCTTTCGTCTTCCGTCCTTAATCTCAATCGTCGGGTCGAAGAGCGCATTGGTCGTCAGGTCCTTGTAGAAACCGAACCTGACGACCTTGTGCGCGCCGATGCCGAAGCGCTTCGCCAGGCGCTTCGCGAACTTCGTCTCGACCGCGTGACGCTGTCCGTAGGCAAAGGTGATGGCCGCGACTTCGCGCGCACCGTATTTCTTCACGGCAAGTGCGAGGCAAGTGGCGGAATCCTGTCCACCGGAAAGAACAACGACAGCCTTCACTTCTTCTTGGCAAGCGCCGGATTGACGGGCGTCGTCTTGACGAGATCGACGATCTTCTTCGTGACGTCCGGGTGCTCGCGCAGGTAGTCGATCGTCGCAAGCGAGCCCTGGGCGAGCTGCTCGTCGCCGAACGAAAGCCAGCTGCCGCGCTTCTCGACGATGCCGCGCGCAAGCGCCGCGTCGAGGACGCTGCCCTCGTAAGAGATGCCGCAGGTATAGAGGATGTCGAACTCCGCCTCGGTGAACGGCGGCGCAACCTTGTTCTTCACAACCTTGACGCGCGTGCGGTTGCCGACGACCTGCCCGGCCGTGTTCTTGATCGCGCCGATGCGCTGCACCTGCAGGCGGCAGCTCGCGTAGAACTTGAGCGCCTTGCCGCCGGGCGTCGTCTCGGGATTGCCGAACATCACGCCGATCTTCTCGCGCACCTGGTTCGTAAAGATGAGCAAGGTCTTCGTCGCCGCGATTGTCGAGGTGAGCTTGCGCATCGCCTGCGACATGAGCCGCGCCTGCAGCCCCATGTGGCTGTCGCCCATGTTGCCGTCGATCTCCGCCTGCGGCGTCAGCGCCGCGACCGAGTCAACGACGACGACGTCGAGCGCGCCGGACTTCACCAGCTGCTCGCAGATCGTGAGCGCCTCCTCGCCGCTGTTCGGCTGGCTGACGATAAGGTCGTCGAGGTTGACGCCAATCTTCTTCGCGTAGTTCGGATCGAGCGCGTGCTCCGCGTCGATGAACGCCGCAACGCCGCCCGCCTTCTGCGCGTTCGCGACGACATGCAGCGCAAGGGTGGTCTTGCCGGACGACTCCTGTCCGTAGCACTCGACGATTCGTCCGCGCGGAAGCCCGCCGACGCCGAGCGCCATGTCGAGCGACACCGCACCCGTCGAGATCACCGGGATCTCCTTCACCTCCTGGTCGCCGAGCCGCATGATCGACATCTCGCCGAACTCCTTGCGGATTTGGCTCATCACCGCGTCCAGCGCGGTATTTCCGGTCTTCTTCTCAATCTTCTTCTCTGCCATTTTTTGTCCTAACCTTAAAGTCTCCCGTCTTCCGTCTAAAGTCCGTTCTTCCCCGCCTTCACTTCTCCACCTGCGGCGGAACCATGTTCGTGCCGTCCGCGCCCTCGGCGCGCCAGAACCACGCGCCGCCCGTCGTGATGACGTTCGTCATCCAGACGGGCTCCGCGGCGGGTCCGACCGCATGCTCCCACGCACCCGTCGACGTGAAGCCCTTCGCCAGGTCCGTTGTCCAGATCAGACGGTAATTGCAGAACGCGACGCGATTCGTGACGACAAGCGCCCATTCAGTGTCGCTCACGCGGTCGATCGACTTGAATGCGATTGGCGTCGGATGGTTGGTCACCACCTCCCACTCCGGCGTCGGTCCTGGCGGATCTGGCGGCGGCAGCGGCGGCACGTCGCCGATCGGCGCCCAGTGCTCCTCGCCCTTCTCGTAGTCCGGACTCGCCGCCAGCGCCGTGTTCCAGAGGTAGCTCGCCTTGCCCGTTCCGTTCGTAACCGCCACGCCGCAGGCCCGCGTCAGTTCGTTCGTGAAGCGGAGCGCACCCGCCGCAAGCGCATCGAGGTTGCCCGTGTAGTCGTAGGTGACGTCCGCGAAGAGGTTCGTCTCCGTTTCAGGACGCACTACGCCGTCCATATGGTCGATTCGCCCAGTGAAGACGCCAGTGATCTCAAGCGGACTTTCCGCGGCCATGTAGAGATTGCCGTTCGCATTGCCGATGATCTGCCCCGCGCCGCTGACGGCCGCACCCGCCTGCTTCTCCACGAAGACGCCGCCACCGCGGTGCGCCGAGCAGCCGGTGACGATACCGCCGCGGAAATCGAAGAACGCCCTTTCACCCGACACGAGCACACCGCCTCCCGCCGACTCACCGAAGTCGTTCGTGCAGTTAAAGATCTTTGAGCCCGACTCCATGACCAGCTTGCCCTCGGCGAGAATACCGGCCGCCGACCGCCCGATCGGCTCCTTCGTGCCCTCGCGCAACAGGGACGTCCCGCGGACATTGCGGATGACGGCGCCATCGCCCAGCGTCAGCGTGGCGCCCGGCAGGACATGAACAAAGGCCCGCGCCCACGGATCGGCGTCGTCGCCAAGGACGATGTTCTCGAAACGCACGTCCGCCGCGATCTCGATTGCGCGCTGCACCGTGTTGACGTTCGTCCGGTCCAGCGACGCGCGCGTGACGACA
>CADAKF010000106.1 GCA_902788415.1 uncultured bacterium | reverse complement strand
GCACCAGTTATGTTGGCTTCGTCAGGGAGAATGTTGCGCTTTGCCTAATGAACTCGTGAAAAAAAGTTCGAAGCCAACATAACAAGGAAGCCAACATAAAGGTATAATTTGCGAAAGGAGATACCAGATGAAACGACTGACTCCAATTGTCTTGTTGGCGGCGGCGGCGTACGGACATTCTCCGTTCGACTGTTCGGTGATGAAATCGACTCCGCTTTACGGGGGGTCGGAGCGTGTCTATACGGGCAGGATCGAGGATCGCGTCAACCTCTGGCCGATCGCCTACTACCGCGAACCGGCGCTGTCGGTCGCCTGGCCGATCTTCTCGCTGACGGATGACCATCTGGCGATTCGTCCGATCTACTCGCAGTATCGGCAGGACGGGAAGAACGCGGGCTATGACGAGTTCAACTTCGTCTGGCCGCTTTGCCAGTTCGACACGAAGCACGACCAGCACCGCATCTTCCCGCTTTTCTGGGGGGATAGGCACGTTGACTTCTTCCCGCTCGTCTGGTGGCGGTATGGCAAGTCGTTTACGCTCTTTCCCCTCGCCTGGTGGAAGAAAGACCAGTACTGCAATGTATTCCCGCTCTGGTGGTCGGATAACAATCACAAGCTGTTCCTGCCTTTCTACTATCAGGACGAGAACTCGCTGGCGATCCTTCCGTTTTACGGCAAGACCAGCCATTTCGACAACTTTACGGAATGGTATGGTCCGTATGGACGGCATCGCGACGAGAAATCGCCCGAGAAGAACTACGACTGGTGCCTGCCGTTCTACTACCGTGACGCCACGAGCTTCGAGACGCCGCTGTTCGGCTGGGATTGCAACGACCGTTCGTCGTGGGCGTTCCCGTTCTATTACAAGGATCATTCGGGCTTTGTCTCGCTGCCGTGGGTGTCGGGGCAAGACAAGGGTTCGAGCTGGTGGATCGCCCCGCCGCTGCTTTCGGGCGGATGCAGCGACAAGACGGGGTCGTTCAACGCCTACTTGCTGGGCTTGGCCGGACAGAAGACGACCGCGATTCGGGCCAGTGGGTGTTCCCGCTCTTCTATCGCGACAGGGATTCGCTTCTGACGCCGTTCTACGGTTACATTGACGACGACCACTTCTATTCTCCGCTGTGGGTCTCGGAGCACGATCGCGAGACGAACGAGGACTTCTGGTGCGTGCCGCCGCTCCTGTCGTGGGGAACGAGTGATCGAGACGAGTGGACGCAGCGGTATCTTTTCGGACTCTGCGGACGCGAGGGCAAGGGCTCCGACACCACCAGTTGGCTTTTCCCGCTTTACTATTCGGACAAGGACCGGTTCGTGACGCCGCTCTACGGACAGACGGCAAAGTCCAATTGGTGCGTGCCGCTCTGGTACAAGGACGAGCGCAAGTTTGTCTCGCTGCTTTGGTATTGGGACTGGGGTGATGACTCCGATACCTATGTCGTGCCTCCGCTGCTGTCGTGGGTGAAGAGTTCGAGCAAGGGCAACAAAAAGATGCGCTTTCTGCTGGGACTGGGCGGCGTAAATACGACGGGCGATGACGAGATTGATTGCAGTTGGGCGTTTCCGCTCTACTACAACGATGACAATTCCTTTGTCAGCCTGCTGTTTGGGCATGTGAAGGATGCCTTCACCTATGTGACGCCGCTGTTCGGGGTGACGCACAGGGAACACAAGAAGGGCGGGTGGTTGTGGCCTTTCTTTGGCTGGAAGAGCGATGACCGAATGGAGGATGCCGAGGCAATGTTGGACGCTCCGACGCTTGATCCAAAGCTGAAGCTTGAGAAGCACGTGAGTGAATGGAATGGGAAAAAGCATCAGTGGCACACGATTAAGGGCGTGGACAGTTACGTAAGTGACAGCTCCTGGCGGTTAAGTGGATTGAGCACCAGCGATCGCACGATCAGCTGGCATGCGTCCGATGACGGCAAGGTCGTCACGGCGGAAGACGAGTCGGACTTCGGCAATTTCTTCGCCTACACGAGCGAGAAAAGCCGCACGGTCAAGTTTGACGCGAAAACGCGCGAGAAGTTAAGTGATGAGGAAAATGGCGAGTCGGGAATCTTCTGCAACTTCTTCTGGCATTCGAAGCACGAGGCGAGCAAGGGTCACGAGTATGACATGAAAAGCATTCTCTGGCGCTTCTGGCACTATGAGAAGCTGAACGGCGACGTGACGGTCGATTCGTTCCCGTTCTTCACCTATGACTCGAAAACGAACGGCTACTCGAAGACCTCGCTTTTGTGGCGGCTCTTTCGGAACGAGTACGATCCGAAGGAAGATAAGCGGAAGGTGGATGTTCTGTTTGTACCGGTTTGGAGGTAAGGATGATAGCGGAGGCACTGCTGATGGCGACGACGGTCTGGTACATTCCGGGGTGGATGCGCACGGAGAAGCCGCGCGAGGACGTGATGACGGCGATGACGAACGCCTTCCCCGGCGCGAAGATCGAGTTCAAGGCGTGGGACGGTGACCGGCTCGTGTGGCCGCACGCGGTGGAGTCGGCGGACAAGGAGTCATGGCGCTTCGCGTTCGAGGTGGCAATGATGCCGAAGGAGGAATGCGAGAACCTGGTGATCGTCGGACATTCTCTCGGCGGCCGCATCACGGCGCGGATTCTCGCTCGGCTGGCGGAGCACGGACTTAAGGTGCGGCAGGCGTCGCTGATGGCAGCGGCGATTCCGAACGAGGACCCCGACCTCATGAAGATGGGCGGCGGATCGAAGCTGCCGGTGCTGGCGGTGTGCAATCCGGACGATGTGACGCTGCGCTATGTCTATACGCTTGTGGGCGGAGAGAAGGCGGTCGCGTTCGGCGCGAACGGCACGCTGAAGCCGATTGCAAATGTTAAGGAGTGCGTGACACCGAAGGACATCACCGAGCAGGTGGAGATTGACGCGCTGTGGGGCAAAGCGCAGGTCCTGAAGGACGTGGCGAACCACTGCGAGCTCTTCTACATCGACTACTTGCGGCGACTCTTGGGCGGCGAGGAGGCGTCCGGCGAAGTCCTGGTGCCGCAGGATCTGCCGACTGTCGAGGGGAAGGTGATGGACGCGGGGTTCTGGTGGGATACGCTTGCGGAGACGAACGGTTGGAAGCTTCAGCGCAACAAGGTGACGGGTCACGGAAGGATCATCGACCCCAGGAAGGTCCGGAAGGCGTGGGGCGCGGTCGAGGAGATGGCGAAGGCGTTTGAGAAAGTGAAGGGGCAGCTGTGAAAAACTCATTCGTGCCGCTGTTCGTCACGAATTTGTTTGGCACGCTCAACGACAACTTTCTGAAGACGCTGGCGAGTTTCATCGTCATCGGTTGGATTCAGGACGCGTCGCTCAGGCCCGTGTTCATGGGCGTGACGGCGGGGGTGCTGGTGCTGCCGTTCATCTTGTTTGCGCCGCTGGCGGACCGGCTGACGGTCGTCTTCCCGAGTCCCAGTCGCTCCCCGGGAAGTGCGGAATTATGATATAATATCCGTGTAGGCACGAAGAAAGGCGGTGTAGGCATGGAGTGTATGCAGTATACGATTCGGGGTATTCCCGGGTATCTTGATTCGGGCATTCGGCTGTATGCGGAAAGGGAGTCGAAGAGCTTGAACCAGGCGCTTCTTGACATGCTGGCCGCCGGGCTTGGGTTCTTTGGCAAACATGAGAAGAACGAATCGCTGATGGAGTTGGCCGGAACCTGGCAGGAGGATCCGGCCGCGGACAAGGCGCTTGCCGAGATGCGGACGATAGACGAGGATCTGTGGAAATGAAGTTCCTGATCGACACGAACCGCTATTTCGACTTCGCGAAGGGACAGAAGGAGATCGTCGACCTCTTCGCCTCGGCCGATTGCATTTGCGTCCCGCATGTCGTCCTGGCCGAATTGCGCGCCGGATTCCGCTGCGGGACGGTTGCGCGTCGGAACGAGCAGGTGCTCACGAAGTTCCTTGAGAACAAACGCGTCAAGGTCCTTTACGCCGACGACATGACGACGCAGTGCTATGCGGACATCTACTCGCAGCTCCGCACGCAGGGGACGCCGATTCCGACGAACGACATCTGGATCGCCGCGCTCGCGGTGCAGCATTCGCTTCCGCTGTGTTCGCGTGACGAGCATTTCAATCACCTTAAGCAGATTGCCCGCATATGAAAGTGAAGCGCATCACGCTCTTTGCCGGACACTACGGCAGCGGAAAGACCAACATCGCGCTCAACTACGCGCGGATGCTGAAACGGTCGGGCGAAAAGGTCGTGATCGCGGACCTTGACATCGTGAATCCCTATTTTCGCACGAAGGATTCCGCCGCAGCCCTGCAGGCGGAAGGAATCGACCTCGTCGTCTCCGACTTCGCCAACTCCAATGTCGACTTCCCGGCGATGCCGAAGGAGATCTACGGGCTCGTCGCCGAGCGCGGGCAGAAGATTGTGATGGACATCGGCGGCGATGACCGCGGCGCCTTGGCTCTCGGGCGGTATGTGCCGGACATCAGGGCGGAAGATGACTACGAGATGCTCGCGGTCGTGAACGCGGCACGCCCGCTGACACAAACTGCCGCGGATGCGGTGGAGGTCTTGCGCGAGATCGAGGCGGCCTGTCAGCTGCCGTTCACCGGCATCGTCAACAACACGAATCTCGGACAGCAGACGACAGCGGCGACGGTGCTGGAGTCGGTTCCGTATGCGAACGAGGTCGCGGCGCTGATGGGCGTTCCGGTGCGCTTCACCTGCGCGACCGCGGCGATTGCCAGAGAGCTGGAAGGGAAGATTGAGAACCTTCTGCCGCTTGAGATTCAGAAGCTGTACTATCAACTGGAGAAATGACGGCGCTTGACAGGGCGCTGGTGGCGCCGAAGAACCTTAACGTTGACGAGCTTTCCGGGATGCTGGCGAGTGCGGACGAGGGGCTTTGGCGCGAGATCTTCGCGGCGGCGCGGGAGGTGAAGGCGAAGTGCGGCAAGACGGAGACGCTGCCGCGCGGACTCATCGAGTGTTCAAACATCTGTGCGAAGGACTGCCTCTACTGCGGGATCCGCAAGGGCAACGCGAAAGTGCCGCGATACCTGATTCCCGAGGAGGAAGTCGCCGCGTGCGTCGACGAGGCGCGGCGGCGGGGCTATCCGGCGGTGGCGTTCCAGGCGGGGGAGATCGAGAGCGAGGCGAACACGGTGTATTACGAGCGGCTTCTCGCGAAGTGCCGCGGACTGGAGGTGACGCTGTCCTTGGGCGAGCAGACCGAGGAAGTCTACAGGCGCTGGAAGGACGCGGGGGCGATGCGGTGATGATCGGCCTCCCGGGACAGACGATTGATGATTTGGCGCACGACATTGTCTTTTACGGCGACGAAAACCTGGACATGGTCGGTATGGGGCCGTATGTTGCTCATCCCGATTCTCTGATGCCGGATTCCCGCTACCAGCTGCCAACGACCAACTACCAACTCTCGCTTCGCATGATTGCGCTCACGCGACTGTATCTGTGGAACGTCAACATCGTGGCGGCAACGGCGCTGGAGGCGCTTGATCCGGAGAACGGACGGCGGCGTGGCATCGACGCCGGCGCCAATGTCATCATGACGAACCTGACGCCGGAGAAGTTCCGCGTGGGATATGACCTCTATCCTGGGAAGGTGCAAGCTTGAAGCCTTATCTGGAGATCTTGAAGCTGGTCTGGCCGCTTGCGCTCGGCATGGTCAACAACGCGGTCATGCAGTTCGTCGACCGGGCGTATCTGGCGCACCATTCGATGGCGTCCCTGGAGGCTGTGCTGCCAGCGGGCATGCTTGCGTGGGTGTTTATGGGCTTCTTCCAGTCAGTCATCGGCTATGCCGGCGTGTTTGTCGCGCAGTATCACGGGGCGAAGGACTACGCCAAGTGCCGCAGCTGCTATCGTGCGGCGCTGGCGATCGCTGTCGTCTCGGGGCTTCTCATGCTGCCACTCTGGCCGTTTGGCGACTGGATTCTTGCGCAGGTCGCGCCGTCGCCGGACATCCTGGGCCTCGAGCGCGCCTACTATGACGTTATGATTCTCGGTGGCATCTTCGTCTACGGACAGATGGCGGCGACCGCGTACTTCACGGGTCGGGGGCTGACGCGCGTCATCTTCTGGGTGAACCTCTCTGGTAATCTCCTGAACGTCGCGCTCGATCCGGTCCTGATCTTCGGCTGGTGCGTGGTGCCGAAACTCGGCATCGCAGGCGCCGCGTATGCGACGGTCTTCTCAACGGCTGTCCAGTGGCTAATCCTCGCCGCATTGGCGCGCCGCCATCTCGATTCCGCAGACTCCGCGACCTCCGTGCCTTCCGTCTCCCCTCATCCGATTCTGTCGTCGATTCTCCGCTTCGGCATCCCATCCGGGCTCTACGAGCTTCTGAACATGGTTTCCTTTTCTATCTTTGTCTTCGTGACGGGTGGGGTCGGCGATGTGGCGCTGGCGGTGTCCAACGCCTGCTTTTCGGTGAACTATCTCGTCTTCGCTCCGATGATGGGCTTTGCGCTCGGGGCGCAGACGCTTGTCGGACAGGCCCGCGGGCGCGGAGACGATTCGGGCGCGAGTGCGGCGTTCTGGAGGACGCTTGTGCTGGCGCTTGGATTCGTCGCTCTGGTTGGCGGACTAACGCTGGCCTTCCACCGTCCGATTCTCTCAATCTTCGCGCCGCCGGACGTGGCACAGTCCGCCGAGTTTCATTCGCTCGGTGTGATACTTTTCTGGCTGATGGCCGGCTGGATGTTCTTCGATGCGGCGGACATCGTCGTCTCGGGCGCGCTGAAGGGGGCGGGGGACACGCGGTTCGTGATGGTGTGGATGCTCGTCTGCTCGTTTGTCCTCTGGCTGCCGCTCGTCTTTCTCGTCCGTCGCTTCCACAACACGATGCCGGCCCTCTGGTCGACGATGATCGTTTATGTTATTATTATCGGAACCGGGTCGCTGCTGCGCTGGCGCGGCGGCCGCTGGCGGAAAATCAAGCTCGTGTAAATGCTGACCTTGCAGATCGTCCTCCTGGCTGTCTTGTTTTCGCTCTCGTTCTTTTTCTCGGGATCGGAGACGATCCTTTTTTCCCTTTCGCCGTCGCAGCGCCAGCGCATCGCCGAGCGGGACGCGCATGCGGGGGCGCGCGTGGCGGAGTGCCTGAGCGACTCGGCGCTCCTCCTGTCGACGCTCCTGGTCGGCAACACGCTCGTCAACTTCGCGATTGCGGCGATCGGCTACCGGCTCTTCGCCGCGGTGCTTCCCTGCGGCGGCATTCTCGCCGTTCCCGTGATGACGGTGGGACTGCTGGTCTTCGGCGAGATCACGCCGAAGCAGATCGCGCTTCGCCGCGCCGAGGACCTTGCGCCGGCGTGCGCGCGGCTCCTCCTCTTCTGGCGCACGGCCCTGACGCCGTTCAACCTCGTCCTAAAGACCGTCTCGCGCGCCTTCCGGGGCGCGCTTGCGCGCGAACGCCGCGCGCTGTCGGACGAGGAACTTCTCTCGGTGCTCGAGGCGAGCGCGGAGCGCGGCGACTTCGTGCAGGCGGATGCGGAGATGATTGAGGGCGTCCTCCGTCTGTCGGAGCTCTGCGCGAATGACGAGATGACGCCGCGCATCGACATGGAGGTCTACGACGTGGACCTGCCGGACGACATGCGCGAGGCGCTCGTCCAGGCGGCGAAGCACCGCTACCTGCCCGTCGTCAACCGTTCGCCGGATGTCGTGATGGGCGTCTACGACCGCGAGACGAAGACAACCGAGGACGCGCTCTTCGTGCCCGAGACCGTCACGCTCGACGATTTGCTCGTCACGTTCCGCCGGAGCGGCAAGCGGCTCGCGGTCGTGCTGGACGAGTACGGCGGCACGGCGGGCATCATTTCGCCGGACGACATCCTCGAGCTCATCTTCGGTCCCTCGGTCTTCAGCCGCCCGGACGCCGAGCCGCTCGTCGTGAAGAAGGGTCCGTCGACCTGGGAAATCGACGCGCGCGCAAACCTGGACGAGGTCAGCCGCGAGATCGGCGTGGACCTCGAGGCGGAGGACGCGGACCGCCTGGCAGGCTGGGTCGCGCTCCATGCCGAGCGCCTGCCGCACGTCGGACAGGAGATTTTCGCGGACGGCTGCCGCGTCACGGTGCTGAAGCGGCGCCATCGCCGTGTCACGCTCGTGCGGCTCGAGGTCGTCGAACGTCCCGGAGCCGAGACCGACGAGGAGATTCTCGCCGAAACCGACGAGGCGGTCGAGAAGGTGGAGGAGGCGAAATGACGATCATCCTCTTTCTCCTCGTCGTCCTGGCGCTGGCGGGTTCGGCGTTCTGCTCCGGAATGGAGACAGGTTTCCTCTCCGTCCGCCGCGAGCGCGTCATCCACATGGCGCGCGAGGGCAGCGCGCACGCAAAGGTCATCTACGAGGCGATCTCGAACATGGGCCGCACGACGACGGCGCTCCTCGTCGGGAACAACCTGGCGAACGTCTGCTATTCGTCCGCCGCATCCGCCCTGACGGCTGCGCTCTTCGCGGACTCTTCGGCGCTGCAGTTCGTCGGCTCGTCCGTCTCGGCGGTGGCGATCCTCTTTCTCGGCGAGTTCCTGCCGAAGCTCCTTTCGTCGGCGCGGCCGCTGCGGTGGCTGCTCTTCCTGGCGCCGGCGTGGGCGAACTTCGCGCGCGTGTTCGCACCGGTTGGCGCGGCCGTGCAGGGCGTCATCGACCGCTTTCTGCCGAAGCGCGAGGCGCGTCCGAAGATGACGCCCGAGGCGGTGCTGAAGATTCTCGAGGACCGCAAGGACGGCGTGAAGATCTCCAACTTCGAGAGCGCGCTCATCGGCCGCATCATGGTCTTGCGCGCGAAAGGGGAGTTCATCACGCCCGACAGCCTGCTCGCCGCGCTCGACGACGCTGTGATATAATATTCCCCATGAAGAGTCGCCATCCCTTTTTCGTTGTCTCTTTTTCGCTTTTCCTTTTCGCATCCGGTTGCTGGACGGTGAGGGAGACGGAGCATCCGGCTGTCCCGGTCGTGGCGCTTCCCGAGGGGAAGGAGCTGCACGTGCAGGTCGCGGGCTTCGATGCGACGTTCACGTCCTATGACACGGCGTACAGCTATTCGACGATGACGGGTTTTGGCGGACCCTGGTACGGACGTCGCGGCGGATATCGCGGCGGATGGAGCACGGGCTTCGCCTTGACGACCGCGTACATTCCGCGCACGGAGAAGACGAGCGTGTTCCGCGACCGCGCAATGGACACGTTGGAGCGCGCCGGCTGCATTCTGAAGACGAAGGATCCGCAGTATCAGGTCGAGGTGCGATTCGAAGGTCCTTACTCCGATGATGGCGACGGCTGGGCGTCGTTTGGCTGGATGGTCTGCACGCTCTTCACGGCCGACTACGGCGCAGCGAACTGGAACGCGAAGCTCCGCATCCACGATCTCAAGAGCGGCAAGCTCGTCTTCGCGAAGGACTTCGTCGAACGCGACGAGGCTGTCGTGTGGGGTCCGATTCCGATTTTCTCTCCGGCCGGCAGCGACCGCAATTCCAATGCGGTGATGAAGCAGGTCTGCCTGACGGTGCTGACGGACAAGGCCGTCGCCGA
>CADAKF010000105.1 GCA_902788415.1 uncultured bacterium | reverse complement strand
TGCGGGCGGCGAAGGCAAGAGCCGCGGAACGGACATCGCCACCGAGCTCTTGCCGCTGCCAGATTCTCCGACCAAACCCAAGACCTCGCCGCGGTCCAAAGTGAGATTCACCTGAACTGCCGCAGGGGTCACAGAACCCTCGTCATCTCGGTAAGATACGGATAAATTCTCTATATTGAGAAGCACCCGTATATTTTATCATATTCTCAGAGCACCCCGAGTACTCGGTCAAGACCGTGCCGAGCGGTGTTCCATTTAGATCGTTTTGCGGCGATTGCGAAGCTCAGAAGTTATTCTGCTCGAGCTGGAAGTAGGCCTCCGACCCGCTCGAAATCGCTTGCCGGGTGCTTGCAGAGCGGACAGACGAAGTCCGCCGGCAATTCCTCGCCCTCATAGAAGTATCCGCAGATCATGCACCGCCAGCCACGCTTGACCTGGGGCTTAGGACGCGGCTTGATCGCACGCTGATAGTAGGAATAGGTCGCCGTCTCCTCGCCGGACAAGACCAGGGCGTCCGTCACATCGGCGAGGAAGAGCAGGTGCGTGCCGAGGTCGACCGTCTGGAAGACCTTGCCGCTGATGATCGCGTTCGTGCTCCTGTCGACCGCGAGCACGCCGTTCGCACAGCGCGGCGCGGGGAAGTACGCGAACTTGTCGACGGACTTGCCGCTCTGGAAGCCGAAGCGCTGGAAGACGTCGAAGGAGGCGGACTCGGAAATCACCGAGACGTTGAAGACGCCCGTGCGCTCGATCATGCCGCAGGTGTAGTTCGCCTTGTTGACAGCCACACTGACGCGTAGCGGCTCGCCCGTGACCTGCTGGAACGTGTTGACGATGCAGCCGTTGTCCTTGCCGTTCTCACGCGCCGTGAGCACATAGAGCCCGTAGCCGATCTTGAACATTGCCTTTGAATCCATGTCATTTCCTCCTTTTCCTATGCTTAAGACACTTGTCCGCGCTTCTCGTTTTCAGCGCACGATCACGTGGCGTCCCGACCCGACCGTCATCGGCTTCTCGCCCCGCAGGCAGATCGTCGCCGTCGTATTCGGCGGAACGATGAACTCGTAGGTCACCGTCTTTCCTTCGCGCTTCCAGGAAGAGACGATCTCACCGTTCGGACCATCCACGCGCGCGCGCACCCATTTCAGCGAATCCAGGACCTGAGGCGCGAGCACGATCTCGCCGAATGCGGGCTTCTGCGCCAAGGTCACCGCGCTGGTGGAGCCCTCGCTCTCGGCGGGACGGATGCCCGCAAGATACTGGTAGGCCCAGCCGACGAAGTCGCCGAACATGATGTGGTTGCGCGAGGGGCCGTCGCCCCAGTCCTCCCAGAGCGTCGTGCCGCCCTTCTGGACCCACTCGGCCATCGAGGGCTTTGTCGGGTTCACAATCAGCTTGAATGCGAGGTCCGTGCGGCCCATGCGGCTCAGCGCGCGGAAGAGGTGCTTCATGCCGTAGAGGCCCACATCGAGGTGGTCGCCCGCCTTCCCGACGGCGGCGACGAGTTGCGCCTCCACCTTCGCGCGCGCGGCCTCCTCCGCGAGGCCGAAGGCGAGCGCCATCGCCTGCGCCGTCTGCCCGCCGTTGTCGTAGACGCCATTGCCCTTGTAGAGCCGCCGGTTGAGGCCCGCGCGCGTCTTCGCGGCCTTCGCGTTCCACTGCGCGGCCTCGGCGGAAAGGCCCTTCAGCGCGGCGATCTCGGCGGCGATGCGCTGGGCCTGGTAGTAGTAGCAGGAGCTCGTGAAGAGGGTGGAGGGCATGTGCGCGCTGTTGACGGGCACCCAGTCGCCGAGGCCGTGCTCCACGAGGCCGTCCGCGTCCGCCTTCGCCGCCGTGTAGGCGAGATACTTGACGAGCGCGGGGTAGATCTCGTCGAGGATGCGGCGGTCGCCCCGGTACGTCCAGAGGTTCCACGCGATGACGGGCAGCGCGCTGTCCCAGCCCGCGCCGTTGCCCCAGTGGTAGCCCCAGCCGGAGGAGGGGACGATGCCAGGGAGGTTGCCGTCGGGGAGCTGCGCGTCGAGGAGGTCCCGCAGCCACTTCTCGTAGGCGGCCGTGTTCTCGAAGAGGTACTGCGCAAGCTCGCTCGCCATGGAGGCGTCGCCCGTCCAGCCGTTCTTCTCGCGGTGCGGGCAGTCGGTCGGCACGCCGTCCACGAAGTTGCCGCGATAGGCCTTGTCGCCCATTTCCATGAGCGCGTTGAACGTCGCATCCGAACACGCGAAGGAGCCGATCGTGGGGAAGGCCGTGTGGATGACGCACGCCACGGCGTCCTCGGGCTTCGGGGCCTGGCGCAACCCCTTCACAACCGCGTAGCGGAAGCCGTGATAGACGAAGCGGGGCTCGTAGGACTCGACGGCCGCACCAGAGCAGACGACGCGGTCCGTCTGGAACGTGGCGTCGACGGGGCAGACGCGGTGCGAGGCCGCGTAGTGGAAGTACTCGTCGATCCGGCGCCGGCGCGCCGCCTCGTCCGGGTCGCCCCCCCAGAAGTTGAAGTCGTTCAGGCCGTCCCTGACGGAGGGCCGCGCCGGGGTGCCGTCGTCCTGCACGCGCTCGTCGTAGCGGACCGAGACGACATCGCCCTTCTTCTGCCCGCGCAGCGCGAGGCGCGCCCAGCCGGCCACGTTCTCGCCGAAGTCGATCACGTACGTGCCGCCACCGACGGCTTGGATCTTCCTCGCGGGCACGGTGCGCATGATCTCGGCGCCGGGCTGCGCCTCGCCCACGAGGCGCCCGCCGGGGGCGGACACCTCCTCGGCCATGACGACGGTCTTCTCAAGGTCAGGCATGCGCGGATTCCAGGCGCCGATGACCTCGCCCTCGAAGATATCGTCGTGGCCAATCGGGCTCTTCACCTGACGCCAGGTCCGATCCGTCGCCACGATTTCCTTCGTGCCATCCTGGTAGATGATCTCGAGCTGCGCGAGGCCGCGCGGGAAGTTCCGCCACGGCGCCGTCTCGAAGTTCCACGTCGCGACGGCGCGCATGTCGTACCAGCCGTGCCCCACGAGGAGGCGCAGTTCATTGGCGCCCTGCCGGAGGTCGCCGTCGAGTCGGTAGGTCGAGTAGAGGACGCGGCGGTCAAAGGCGGTCGGCGCGGGGTCGAGCACCTTCTTTCCGATCTTCTTCCCGTTGAGGACGGCCTCGTAGAAGCCGACGCCCGTCACGTGGAGGACGGCCGAGGCGACGGGCTTCTTCACGGTGAAGGCCTTCGCAAACGCGGGGGAGGCGTTCTCGGCGCGCAGAATCATGTCCTTCCCCCAGGCGGGGGCGCGCGGACCGCCGAGCGCGGCGACTGCGCCGTTCGGGGACGTCCAGCCCTTCGCATCCGTCACGAGCGTCCTGCCGCCCGGGAAGACGATCTTCGCGAGGAAGGCGCGCGCGTCCTTCGGGGCGTGGAGGCGGATGGGGTCAACCGGATCGGACGCGGTGCGCGGCTTATCCGCGAAAAGGCGCACAACGACCGTGTTCGTCCCCTTCACGAGGTAGGGCGTGAGGTCGCGGAAGCGCAGGTAGCGCCAGTCGTGGACCTGCCCGCTCCACTTGTTGAACGACCGCCCGTTGACGTCGATCTCGTGCTGGGAGACTCCGGCATGGACCATCTCGACGAACTCACCGGGCTTGACGCCCTCAAAGTTGAACGAGTACGTGAGCATGGTGACGCCCTTTGCGTCCGCTGGCGCGGAGATCCACTGCGCAGTTCCGAAGTCCTCGTCGGGACGCGTACAGGTCGCGGGTCCGATCCACTTCGCCGCCCAGTCCGTCGGCTTCATCACGCCCATCGTCCATTCGGCGGGCGAGCTCCAGGCGCTCTCCTTCCCGGAACCGCACCAGGTCTTCACCTTCCAGAAGGCCCGTTGAGACGTGCCAAGCGGCTTGCCGCGGTATTCAACCCCCACGTTCCGCGAGTCCTCGACCTTGCCGGAATCCCAGAGATCCCCCTCCTCACGGGCAAGCTTCTCGAGAGAGGAAGAGACAAGAACGCGGTAGGCGACCTGCGTCACGCCCTTTGCATTCGAGGCAAGCCCCTGCCCCATCTTCCAGCCAAGACGCGGCACCGCGGCATCAATCCCACACGGATTCTCGCGATACTCGGCTGTCAGTCCACGAGGACCATTCGACTCACAGGAACTGCTCGCCACCTGGCATCCAGCGAAAACCAGAGAAGACGCGAGGGAAACGATTGGGAGAAGTTTTTTCATGACGGCAAGGGGACGCAAGGGTCAGAGCTTATTGACATAGTATAGCTGATATAGTAACTCATGTCAGGCAATACCTCTGCTGGGGCGACTGCGGATGATCGGGATCGGTTCGAGCAATGATGCCCCTCTCCAGCAAAGGGGAA
>CADAKF010000104.1 GCA_902788415.1 uncultured bacterium | reverse complement strand
CCCGAGACCGGCACGCGGAAGATGACGGGGTGTCCGGGCCTCACGCCCCAGATGTCCGCGCCGTTGAACTGCGGCTCGTCCTTCTCCTTCGGCGTCTGGATGCCGAGCTGCGCCGTGCGGCTCGGATCTGTGAGGCGCCTAAGTTTCGCGTCGCCCGCGCAGATGAAGCGCGCGTCCGCCCAGTCGGCGTGCACCGCGTTGCAGGCGGTCCATTCGCCGCCCGAGGTGGACTCGAGGACGATCTCCTTAGCGCCCGCGAGATCGACAAGCACCGCCTTCGGCTCGTCGCCGGGCTTCATGAAGCCCGAGCGCCAGACGACCTTGCCGTCCGCCCAGACCTTGAACTCGCCCGTGGGCTTGCCGTAGCTACCTTTCGCCGCCTCCATCGAGTCGTCGTCCAGCCCGACCGTCGCCTCGAACGCGAGGACCTTGCCGTCCGCCGTGAACGCAAGTGCGCTCTCGGGATGGTCGCCGAAGCCGCGCGCGTAGACCTTGCCGTTCAGCTTCAGCGGATTCCCCGCGACGGACTTCCGCGCCCGCGTCGTCGCACCGTAGCCGCTCACGGCTCCCGTGAGGTCGAACTCGTCGACGTATCTCACCATCCGATCGGAATCGCAGGTCTGACATCCGCCCAGCATGCCGAGCGCCAACAGTGCAACAAACGCGTTTTTCATCTGTCTCCTCACTTTTTGAGATACCCGTGAAAGGCGGCTTTAGTATACCAAATTCCCCGCGCGCGTGCGTGGGGAATTTGCCAGGTGGAGATCACAGACCCTCGCCCCCCTAAAACAACTCAGCCCACGACAAGCACCATTCTAAACCGAAATAAGCGCTTACTGCGCTTGCGCCGCCGTATCAAGGAAGAGCTGATGAAAGCTTCGATCCTCGTCAAGTTCCGGATGGAACGCGGCAGCGATAATGTTTTTTTGCCGGACGGCTACGGGCACGCCGTCGAGGACGACTAAAGGTTCGACGCCATTGCCCAGCTTTGTGATTTTTGGTGCTCTAATGAAACTTAATGGGATTTCCGCCCCGCCCAACAAGGGGGCCTGGGCGTGAAAGCTGCCGAGTTGCCGGCCGTAGGCGTTGCGTTCCACGGTCACGTCGAGAGCGGCGAAATGGACTGTGCTTTCGGCGCAAATCGATTTGGCCAGAAGAATCAGTCCCGCGCACGTTCCTAAAACTGGCAGTCCGCTGACGATTTTTTCGCGTAGCGGTTCGAACAAGCCGAGTTCGCGCAGCAACTTGCCTTGCACGGTGGATTCGCCGCCCGGCAGAATCAGGGCGTCGAAAGGCTTGGATAGGTCTCGCAGTTCACGGATTTCGAACGGCGTGGCGCCGAGTTCGGCCACCCGCCGTTCGTGTTCGATGAACGCGCCTTGCAGCGCCAATACCCCAACGAACATTGCCGACAATCCCTTATTTGCCGCGTTCGGCCATCAGCAGCTGGATTTCGCTCTCGTTGATGCCGACCATCGCCTCGCCGAGATCTTCCGACACTTCCGCCACGACTTTCGGATCGTTGAAGTTGGTTACAGCCTTGACAATGGCCGCAGCGCGCTTGGCCGGATTGCCGCTCTTGAAAATGCCAGAGCCCACAAAAACGCCTTCCGCGCCGAGCTGCATCATCAGCGCCGCATCAGCAGGGGTTGCCACGCCGCCGGCGGCGAAGTTTACGACCGGCAGCTTGCCGTGGTCGTGCACATACTTCAGCAGTTGCACGCAGACGCGCAATTCCTTTGCGGCTTCATAGATTTCATCGTCCTTGAGCGAAACGACGCGGCGGATTTCGGACTGCATCATACGCATGTGGCGAACGGCCTGGACAACGTCGCCCGTGCCGGGCTCGCCCTTCGTGCGGATCATCGCCGCGCCTTCGGAAATGCGGCGCAAGGCTTCGCCAAGATCTTTCGCTCCGCAGACGAATGGTACTTTGAATTTCGTTTTGTCGATGTGCAATTTGTCGTCGGCCGGCGAAAGCACTTCGCTCTCGTCGATGTAATCGATTTCGATTGCTTCGAGAACTTGCGCTTCGGCGAAGTGCCCGATGCGGCACTTGGCCATGACCGGAATTGAAACGGCCGCCTGGATGCCCTTGATCATTTTCGGGTCGCTCATACGCGCCACCCCGCCGGCAGCGCGGATATCCGCCGGGATGCGCTCGAGCGCCATGACTGCACAAGCGCCTGCCGCTTCGGCGATTTTAGCCTGTTCGGGAGTGGTTACATCCATAATCACGCCACCCTTGAGCATTTGGGCGAGATTCTTGTTGAGTTCGTAACGGTTTTCCATAGTCAAACTGTCCTTTCCTAATGACTGGCCGATATGATACAATTATTTCTGACCTTATTAAATAGCCAGACTAGAATAAAATAATAAGACCAGATGAAGAAGTATCTTAGACTTTTCGAGCGCCTGCGCGCCGCGATTATCTCGGGCGGTTATGCGTTCGGTTCGCGCTTGCCGTCGAAGCGGGCTATGGCCAACGAGACCGGCAATAGCATCGTCACCGTTGAGCATGCCTATGGACTGTTGTGTGATGAGGGTTATGTCTGCGCGCGCGAGCGCAGTGGATTTTTCGTGGCTTATCGTGCCGAAGGTTTCGCCGAGCCTGCGCGCATGGCCAAGCCGACAGTTGTGCGAGTTAAGGCCGATCATCACCGGGTGCCCGGCAACTTTCCTTTTACCGTCATGGCGCGAACCGTCCGCG
The DNA here is from genome assembly GCA_902788415.1 of uncultured bacterium. Taxonomy (GTDB): domain Bacteria; phylum Verrucomicrobiota; class Kiritimatiellia; order RFP12; family UBA1067; genus UBA1067. The sequence continues at coordinate 2,474 of CADAKF010000104.1, read as the reverse complement.
GCGTCATGGCGAGGTACGGCGAGCGGTTGTTTGTCAAATCGCCAAACATGGGGCTCATTGAACTGCGTTCGGCAGTGGCGTCGTATCTTGCCCGACGGAAGAATCTGCAGATCGATCCTTCGCAGATAGTCATCGGTTCGGGGGCAGAATATCTCTATGGACTGCTGGCGCAGATGTTTCGGGACGAGACGATTGGGGTTGAAGATCCGGCGTATGCCAAAATTTGCGAAGTCTACACTGCCCATGGCGTCAACACCCTGTCGCTGAAGCTGGGAGAGCGCGGTATTCTTGATGAGGAGTTGGAACGGAGCGGTTTTGCGATTTTGCATGTTACCCCTTACCGTAGCTACCCTACGGGTGTATCCGCCGATGCCTCCAAGCGTCACGCTTACGTGCGCTGGGCCCATCGTCGCGACGGCATTCTGATCGAGGATGATTTCGAATCGGAGTTTGCTCGAGCTCCCAGCGGGGCAGAGACGCTTTTCGCGCTCGATGGCGGCCGGCGCGTTATTTATCTTAACACTTTTTCGAAAACGATTGCTCCCTCGCTACGTATCGGGTATATGGTCTTGCCGAAGGAGCTCTTGACGCTCTATGCACGAAAAGTCGGCTTCTATTCCTGCACCGTGCCAGTTTTCGACCAGCTTTTTCTGGCTGATTTGATCGACAGTGGCGATTTCGAGCGGCATCTCAACCGCTTGCGACGGCGGCTGGCAATCGACCTGGGGTCCCACCGCAGTTTGTCATAACAACGTGTACCCGTATTCAACTGATCAGGATTTTTCAAACCCTTGAACGAGCCACAGCGTTTTTGCTACACTACACGCATCTGCCGATGGGATGGCAGTGCTTCCTCATCACATGCGGAACAACATAGAACAGGCGGTTGATGATAGCCGTTGCCGCCGTCATCCTCCAGATGGAGCCGTCCGGCCGGGGCGGAAAACGGGCGGGGGTGGGGCCCGCCAGGGGGGCGGCATGCGCCAGGGGACGAAACGCCTGATCGTCATCGGCGCGGCGCTGGGTCTGTGTGCGGGCGGGTGGCTGCCGCTCCGTGCGCAGGGAGCCGGCACGCAGTATCTCATCGTCACCACCGAGGAGCTGGCGCCCGGCTTTGCCGATCTCGCAACCTTCCGCTCGTCGCCGGAAGGCGGCTCGCTGATGGTCAGGATGACGACCATCGAGGAAATTCACGCCGCCCGACAAGAGGCGACGCCAGAAGCGCGCATTCGCGCCGCAATCGCGGCCGAGTATGAGTCCGGCGACCTTCGATGGGTCGTGCTGGGCGCACGGGCGGATGCGATTGCGCCGGTCATGGTCTGGACGCCGGTCGAGGGCATCGCCAACAACTGGACGAAGAACCGCGGCACGCCGTCCGACTGGTATTACGCCTGTCTCAGCAACGACTGGAAGGCGACGGAGACGGGGTTCTACGGGTACGACGACTTCGCCAAAATCGATCTCGTTCCCGAGGTCGCCGTCGGACGCATTCCGGCCGTCACCGTCGAAGGCGTGCGCGACTACGTCCGGCGTCTGAGACGCTACACGTCACGGTCTTCCTTAGCGCTCCGAGCCGACCACGTACTGCTGCACGGCCTCCAGCTCGGCCCCGCCGCCCCGACCGACACCGGCAAGATGACCGAGCTGTCGGACGGGTATCCGTGGATCGGCGACGAGGGGCATCCCAACGGCACGACCGATTCGGAACTGTGGCTCCGGAACATCTACCTCTCGCGCATCCTTGCGAACCGCCCTGGGGCGACGCTCGATCTCTTCTTCCCCAACGCCTGCGGCGATCCCGCGACGCGAAGCTCGTTCACCGCCGAGTTGTCGATCGACCGCCCCGCCGATCTCTACGCGATGTCCTCGCACGGCCTGCCCGCCGGAGTGGGCCGGCTTTCGCCCAGTTCGGCGCTGGCGCCCGGGTGCGCATGGGGCGTCCTCTATTCGGTCGGCTGCAACACGGCCCAGTTCGACGCGCCGTCGCTGGCCGACAACGGCGGCGCGACTGGCATGGCCCCGCCGGAGGAGGGCGCCTTCGGCGGCACTTGGCAGGCCTATTCGCTCGCCGAGCATCTGGTGCCGGGCATCGGCGAGACGGGCGGGCTGGTCTACATCGCCTCGACGCGCGAGGGCTTTCGCGTCGACGGCGCGGGCGGCATCGGCGCTTATTCCTACGCCATGCTCGCCGACTTCGCCGAACGCTGGGCGCACGGTGGCAAGACGCTCGGCAAGATGTTCGCCGACCACAAGTCGGCGTTTCGCGAACGGGCGATCGCCGCCATGGACTGGCGCTCGCTTTTCGTCGGTCTGACCTACTTCGGCGACCCGGCTATCCGTCCGCTCCGCGAGCTTACCGCCGCCGCACGCGCCGTCCGCTTCGCGACACCGCAGGGGGAAAAGACGGTCGAGGTCGCGCCGGGTCTGACATTCAACGAGGCCGCGCCCAGCGTCGCCGCCGCCGGCGAAAGGCT
>CADAKF010000103.1 GCA_902788415.1 uncultured bacterium | reverse complement strand
ACGGTCCGATGAGGCCGTCGGCGCTTCGCAAGGCCGTCGGCATTCGCAGCAGCATCCATTTCAATCGCTATTACCTTTCCCCGTTGCTGGAGAGGGGCATCATTGCTCGAACCGATCCCGATCATCCGCAGTCGCCCCAGCAGAGGTATTGCCTGACATGAGTTACTATATTAGCGATACTATGTCAATAAGCTCTGACCCTTTCGTCCCGTCGCACGACCAAAAAGGAAACGAAGAAGTGAAACACCATCTGTTCCCCCCGGCGCTGGCTCTTGCCGTCGCCGCTGCGCTCTGCGGCTGCCGCCGCGATTCCGCCGACCACGCCGCCGCCCGGTGCGCCGGCGATTCCGCCGCCAAGGTAGAATGGACTTTCCCGATTGGTTTTTCGCAGGAAGGGCTGCCTTTCGCCGGCGACGACCAGGGCTTTCTCGTCTGGGGCGCCTCGAACCGGCTCGCGGTGACCGTGTCACGTCCCGACCTCTGGGACCATCGCGGTGGCTACGACTGGACGAGCGAGCAGTCTTACGCGAACATCCGCCAAATGCTCGAATCGGGCAACATTGACGGATTGAACCGGCTCTTCGCGAAAACGACGCCGCCGGGCGAGCCGAACAATCCGCATCTGCTGCCGCTCGGCCGGGTCGAGTTCGATCTCGGCGGCTGGCAGCTCGCTTCGGCGACGCTCGATCCGTTCACCGGCGCCGGCGAAGTGAAACTCGTGCGCGGGGGCGAAACTTCCGTGCTGGCGCTCGCCTATGCGAACGGTGCGCTCGTCATTTCACTGCCTGAAGGGGCGGTGCGCGCCAAGGCCGTCTGCGCGTGGGAGACGCCTGTCTGGAGCGAAAGATTCGCAGCGATCGGCTACACTGCGCCGGCGGTGAAGGGTGACGGACGCGAGGGCGGCTTCGAATGGCAGATTCCCGGCGATCCTTCCGCCGTGCTCGCCTATCGCATCGACGGCGACTGTGCGATGGTTGCTTCCGCCCGCGGTGCATGGCCGCAGTTTACGACCCAGACCTCCAGCTCGGCGCTCGCCGATTCGGCCGCGTTCTGGCGCGAATGGTGGCGCGACGCCGCCCGTGTCGAGATCCCCGACGCCGACCTGCAGCAGATCTACGACTACGGCTTCTACCGCTTCGGCGCCGCGACCGCCGGCAAAGTGCCGATGCCGCTGCAGGGAGCGTGGTACGAAGACGTGCGCCTGCCGCCGTGGAACGGCGACTACCATTTCAACATCAACGTGCAAATGTGCTACTCGCCGGCGTTTCTCGGCAACAAGCCCGAGACGCTGCGTCCGCTCTTCTCGATGATCCGCTCGTGGTGGCCGAAGCTGCGCGAAAACGCCCGCCAATACTGCGGCGTCGAAGACGGCTTCATGCTGCCGCATTCCGTCGACGACCGCGGCACCACCATCGGCGGCTTCTGGATGGGCACGATCGACCACGGCTCGACGGCCTGGGTCGCGCAGATGATGTTCCGCTACGTGCAGTTGACGGGCGATCTCGATTTTCTCCGCGAAGAGGCCTTTCCGTTCATGCGCGGGGCGATGCGCGTCTACGAGGCGATGATGGATAAAACGTCCGACGGCAAGCTCGCTTTCGCCGCGACCGTTTCGCCCGAATGGTGGGGCGACGGACCGCCGAACGACGCCTGGGGCAGAAACGCCAGCTTTCAGCTCGCCGCCTGCCACCGGCTCGCCCGCGACCTCGTCGAGGCCGCCGGCATGCTCGGCGTCGCGGTCGAGCCTTCGTGGCTCGAGACGCAGCAGAAGCTGCCGCTCTACGCCAAGGCGCGCCAGACGAGCTGCGTGCGCCGCACTGAATGGGAGATCGGCCTGTTCGAGGGCAAGCGGCTGCCCGAATCGCACCGCCACCATTCCCACATGGCCGGCATCACGCCGTTTGATACGCTCGATTGGCGCGGCGGACATGGCCGCGTGGTATCTGAAGACGTGGAAGGACATCTTCAACAATCCCGGCCACGGCTCGCTGCACAATCCGCACTACCCCGGCTACTCGCTGATCTGGCGCGGACCTTTCGACGGCTGCGGCAATCCGGACGGCGAAATCATGCAGCTCGACGGCGCGATGGGCGCGGTCGCGGCCGTGCAGGAAATGCTCTGCCACGAACGGCAGGGGGTGGTGCGCCTCTTCGCGGGCACGCCGCAGAAATGGCGCAAGGTCGCCTTTGAGAACTTCCTCGTCGCCGGCGGCTTCAAGGTCAGCGCCCGGCGCGAGGACGGACGGCTCGTCTCGCTCAAAGTGCAGGCGCCGCGCGGCGGCATTTTCCGCTGGCAGGAGCGCCAGAGCGGCGAGGTGAAGTCGGCCCGCTTCGCCCCCGGCGAGACGCGCGAACTCGCCGCCGGCGGCGATCCCGCGCCCGAAACCTGGTACCACTTTCAGGGTGCGAACATCTCCAAGGCGGGCATCGCCGCCGATTTTGCCGCCATCGCCCGCGCCGGCATCGGCGGCGTGCAGGTTTTCCACGGCATGGAGCTCGATCTCTGGCCGGGCGTGGAAAAGGGGGTCGTCTGCATGACGCCCGAATGGTTCGAGACGATGCGCTACGCCGCCGACACGGCGGCGGCCAACGGTATTTCCTTTACCATGCAGAACTGTCCGGGCTGGGCGATGAGCGGTGGACCCTGGATCAAGCCGCAAGACGCCCAACGATCGCTGACGATGACGAGAACCGACGTCGTCAGCGACGGCAGGGAGGCGGCGTGGGATCTCGCGCTGCCTGAATTTTTTCCGTGCTATCTGCCCAAGATGCCGCGCGACTACGATTACCGCGACATTGCCGTCGTGGCCTTTCCGACACCCGACGGCGATACCGACCGGCCGCTCGCGGTCGCCGACGCGCCGCAGCTGCCGCGCTCGGTCAAACCCGGCCGCCACGCATGGGAGTGGGGCTTCGCCGAACCCGCCCTCGTGCGCACCGTCGAACTGCCGGCCGTCGGCTCGATGGTCGGCGGCTGGTGCTACCATCCGCAGTGCCGGGTGAAGATCGAAGCGCGCGAGGGCGGCGGATGGAAGACCGTCGCCGAAACCGGCTTGCCGGCAGTCAACTTTCAGGATCTCGACGAGAGCAGACTTTATGTGCAGCCGTTCGAGACGAAGCGTTTCGCCGTCGCCGTCGACGAAACGCGCACCGACCGCATCCGCATCTCGTTCGATCTCGAGGAGCACGATCTGCAACTGCAGGATCCCTCCTGGGGCGTCAAGGAGTTCGTGCGGTTCTATTCCGGCGCGCGTCTGGACGACTGGCGCGGTCAAGCCGGCTGGTCGCTGCACGCGCTGCCGCGCCGTCCCAAAGCGCGCCAGAGCGACGCTTCGCGCGTCGGCCGCGCACACGTGAAAATCTTCCCTGGCGGCGGACGGCTCGCCGCCGCGCTGCCCGCCGGCAAGTGGACGCTCCTGCGCGTCGGCCATCTCAACAGCATGCGCGTGAACGCGCCCGCCCCCCTCGCCGCCACCGGCTGGGAGTGCGACAAGCTGTCGGTGCGCGGAGCGCGCGCGAGCTTTGCGGGCTATATCGGGAGGCTGCTCGACGAGGGCGGACTGTGCGGCAAGCTGCGCAAGATGATCATCGATTCGTGGGAATGCGGTTCGCAGCTCTGGACCGAAGGTCTCGACCGTGTTTTCGCCGAACGCTGCGGCTACGAAATCTGGCCCTACATGCCTGCGCTCTTCGGCTTCGTTGTCGACGATCCCGCGACGACCGAGCGCTTTCTCGACGACTTCCGCCGGATGATCGGCGAACTCGTCGCTGACAATTACTACGGCGAACTCGGCCGGCTTGCGCGGGCGAACGGACTCGAATTCGATTTCGAAACGGCCTTCGGCGATATCGCGCCCGGCGACGTGCTGGCGTATTACCGCCATGCCGATACGCCGATGTGCGAATTCTGGAGTCCGCGCGGACCGTGCAGTTGTGGTTCCGACCGCTTCAAGCCGTTCCATCCGACCGTTTCCGCCGCGAAGATCTACGGCAAGAAGCGCGTGGCCGCCGAAGCGTTCACCGGCCATCCGCTTTGGACCGAGCGGCTGCGCGACCTCAAGCATCTCGCCAACCGCGCGTTCATCCGCGGCGTCGGACACCTCGTCTTCCATACCTACCCCCACCAGCCGTTCGCGGCCGATCCCATGCCGGGCGCCTCGTTCGGCGGCAGCATCGGCACCGCCTTCACCCGCGGCCAGACGTGGTGGAAGTTCATGCCCGGCTTCACTACCTATCTTTCGCGGGTCGAAAAGACGATGGGCGAATCGACCGACGCGAGCGACATCCTCTGGCTGCTGCCTGACGACGTCGACCAGCGCCCCGACGAGCTTTCGCAGCCGGGCGGCGACGGCTACCGCTTCGATTTCTGCAACAGCGACGTGCTGCTCCGGCGACTGAACGCGGCGGAAGGTCGGCTCTCGACCGTCGAGGGCGCAAGCTGGCGCGTGCTCTACATGCCGGTCGCCGGGCGCATGCGCGCCGCCGTCGCCGAACGTCTCGCCGCGTTCGCCGAGGCCGGCGTGCCGGTCGTCATCGGCTCCATGATCGAGGCACCGGCGACGCTCTGCGGCGGCGATGATGAAGTCCGCCGCCTCGCCGCCGCCCTCGCGCGCCTCGAACGCTGCGGCGTCTTTGCGCGTAGCCTTGATGCTGCGCTCGCCGCCGCCGCCCCCGACGTGCTCGCCGGCGGCTGGTGCTGGAGCCACCGCACCGCTCCCGACCGCGAGATCTACTTCTTCAACGACGACGACGCCAAGCCCGGCGCGAAAACCGTTTCGCTGCGGCGGGTCGACGGCGTGCGCGAATGGGTGAAGACCGATCTCGTCACCGGCGCTTCTGTGCCGCTCGAAGTGCGCGAAGAGGGCGGACGTGTCGTCTTCGAACTCGAACTCGCCGCCGGCGAGATGGCGATGGTCGCCGGCTTGCGCCGGCCGGCCGGATTTGCCGCCGCCGCCGCTCCTTGTCGCGCCCGTGCCATCGACGGCGTCTGGCGGCTCGATTTTCCGTCCGGCTGGACGCCTACGAACGCCCTTGAGATCGCCGCGCTCGCGCCTTGGCGCCGGTTGCCCGGCGTCGACGAAGAAACCCGCGCTTTTTCGGGCACGGCGCGTTATTCGATCGTCTTCAGCTGCGCGGCGGAAGAGTGCGCCGGCGCCGTGCTCGATCTCGGCGAAGTCAACGCCTGCGCGAAGGTGCGGGTGAACGGACGCGAGGCGGGCGATTTGTGGTGTCCGCCCTACCGTGTCCCGGTCGCGGGGCTGCTCCGTCCCGGCGAGAACCGCCTCGAAATCGAGGTGACCGACAGCTGGCACAACCGCCTCGCCTACGATGCGCGCCGGCCGGCGGCAGAGCGTAAGACGTGGGCGTTCCGCCATCCTTCGCCGCAGAGCGCCGTTGCGGTCGACAGCGGACTGCTCGGCCCCGTTCGTCTGCTCGTTCGCTGAACCTTACACCGCCAACTCCAAACAAGGAATACCGCCATGGCCAACCGCACACTGCTGCCGAAAATTTTCACCGCCGCCGCTCTGGCGTTCGCCGCTGCCGCCGCCGCGCGCGCGACGCAGTTCGAACTCGTCGCCGGGGGTAAGGCCCGCGCCCAGCTGTTCGTCGACGGCAAGGCGTCTTTCGCCGCCGCCAAGGAATTGCGCAAGTATGTCGCCGCGATGACCGGCGTCGAACTCGAATACGTGCGCGAAGGGGAGAAGCTCGATCCGGCGCTCGGCACCGTCTATTTCGGCCGTCCGCGGCCCGACGCAAAAATCGACGTGGACCAAAAGGGTCAGGTACGCCAAGACAAGCTTGGCTGAACTATCATGATGAAAGGAACATGAATCACAAACAAACCGAGATGTGATTAGGATGGCAGGCCGTGAGAGGGGCGACCCGACTGCGGGAGTCCTGCCGGACAAAGAGGTGAGTCGCAATGCAAATGAACCTTCTTCGTAAAGTCTCGTTACTTGAGTTCCGCGTGGCCAGCAGTTCTGACGCTGTGAAGCCGACGCCGAGCGCCCGAATCGGTTTTGGACGCGCGGGCGCGGCGGGGCATAGAAGGACGACGCGCCTTGAAAGTTCAGTCAGGAACTTGGGAGGCCTCGCAATAGCGAAAGCGAAGTGAGGAGTCGGACGAGGTCATAGTAGCGGGGAAGCGGGGTAATGCCCGTGGATGCGAAGGGCCTCTGCGTGAAAAAGGGACGATGCAAATCAAATGGCGAGAATAATAATGTCGAAAGACTGCAATAGGGGACAATCCGCTATGTGGCGGCGCGTCGGAAACCGCTCGTCCATATGGAGGAGCATCCATCGGAATCAATGTGA
>CADAKF010000102.1 GCA_902788415.1 uncultured bacterium | reverse complement strand
GACCGCTGAATAATCGCGGCAAAACGCGAGGTGCGTTTGGTGGCGATTGGAATAAGGCCCACGGAGTCGTTTTTTCACAAGCGGAAAGGATTCCGCTTCTCCACTCTTTAGCGGTCCACGGAGTTGCTTTCTTTTCTGAAGCGGAAAGGATTCCGCTTCCCCACTGGGAGTGGCGCTTCTCCACTCTTCGGTGCCGATTGAAAAACTAAACGAAATTGCAAGAGTAAACGACAATGCGTTCTGACCGTGTGGACGGCGCGACGCTCGACCTTTCAGAGCGCAGCACCGCGCTTGCCGTCAAAAGCAGCGACACCGCAAGGGCATTTGGAAGCGTGTCTTATTGTTTTTCCTGGCAGATAGGTTCGTTCGCCCCATAAAGGTAAAGAGCACCATAGGTCCAGTTTGGACGAGGCATACCCGGAAAGTTCGCACGGTCCATTGTCAACATGATAAAACGGAATGGATAGCCCTCGGGCAATTCCGCCACTGCCGGCCATACGCGTCCGTTGCACACGTCGCGTTCGCTCCACCATGCAGACGTATTGGACTTCACATAAGGCCCTTCCCACGGAGGGAAGTCGAACGACAACCGACCATGCTCCTTGAGGTCGGGATAGGTATAGACGTAACAAGCCCGATCACTACTGCCACTGAAACAGTAGCGAACTCCATCTATCCATGCAATTGTAGTACCGGTCGAATCGAGTGCCACCGGACCTGCGATTTTCTCGAATGGACCGTCCCAAGTAGGCGACTCAAGCATCGATGCGCGAATACTATTTGGTATAAATTCCGAAACGAGCAACCGCCACCGACGAGCCTGTTCGTCGTAAGTTACGCAGGGATCTTCGTTCATACCCTTAAGTCCGAGAGATTTTGCGCGCATAATGGAAAGTCCGTGTAGCGGATTCTTTCGGCTCCAGACGGCAAGAAGCCCCCCCTCGGCGCGCTCTTCCATCTTGTCGTTGCCCGTACCAAAATTGCTGATGTAGCCCTTCCAGTCACCTTCCTGTTCATCATAGAACAAGTGGCCGGCCAGGTCATTGCGAAGCCTGCCATCACCATGGTCGAACAGGATAATACCCTCAAGTCGCACATCGAAAAGCGTGGGATCGAAGCTCGCCACCCCCTGGGCAGAGCCATACGAGCGCGCAGAAAAGGTGAAGAAAACGCGGCTGCCTTCCATATACAGTTGGTTCTTGCGACCCGTAGTCACGAAATGGACATCTGCCTGACCGACTCCCGCCGACAACGATGCCGAAGCCGCCGTCACATTGGTCGACACGCAAAACTTGATAGTCTGCAGATTAGCCTTAAGCGACGGGCTAAAACCCTCGGGAATATCCGCAACCCTCAGGAGTGTCGTGTGAGCGTCCTTCGTTACCAGCACAGTCGGGCGATGATTGCAGGTCATTATCACCGAGAGATCGAACGGCACCTCGGGCAGATTTTCTGTCTGAGAATCCACCGCCACTCGCATCTTCACCTCTCCTGCTGCCGTCGCAAAAGCGATTTCAGCCGGCAGCGATGTCACGTGCGCCCGGTAGTTGGCAACTGGCCAGAAACCGCCGACGACCCGCAGAGCTGAATCTCCCAACCTGGGATACTGAAGCGACTCCGCAACCGCCGTTTCAGGTTTGTATTCGCAAAGATTTAGCTCGTTGTCTGTGATAAACCGCCGCGAACCGAGCCTTGCGAACGACAGGTCGCACGGATTTATCGCAGCTATCGCATCACCGGACAATGCGCTGAATGCAAGTGCCGTCGCGCAGAGCGACAACGTTGCTATCATCTTCATCTTTCTCACTTCTCGTATCATATCTAAACAGCTCCTCGCGGGACAGATGCCCCTAAATATATTTCAGAACATGAGCATCCCATTCGCGAACGCAGTGAGCGAATGGGATGCTCATGTTATTAATGCTAAGGTTATTATATTAATCGTAGTCGATGGCTTCGCGGAAGAACGCCAGCGGCTTGCCGCACACCGGACAGAACTTCGGCGCTTGCGCGCCCACGGCGATATACCCGCATGCCGTGCACTCCCACTCGGTCTCGTCGTCATCCGACGTGAAGAACCCTTTGGCGAGCTTCTCGACAAAGAGGCGGTAGCGCTTCTCGTGGTTGACCTCGGCCTTGGCGATCATCCGAAAGAGCGTGGCAATCGACGCGAACCCTTCGGCTTCGGCGATCTTCGCGAATTCCGGATACATCTTTTCGTGTTCGTAGTTCTCGCCCGCGGCGGCCGCCAGCAAGTTCTCCTTCGTGGTGCCAATCTTGCCGGCCGGATAGGCCGCGTCGCCCAGCGTCAGCGCGTCGCCCGAATCGAGGCACGCGAAGAGGCGCGTCGCGTGCGCGCGCTCCTGCTCGGCCGTCTCGAGGAAGATGTCGCGAATCTGCACATACCCCTCCTCCTCGGCGCGCTGCGCGAAGATGGTGTAGCGCATGCGCGCCTGGCTCTCGCCCGCGAAGGCCTTGAGCAGACACTTCTCCGTCTGCGTGCCGCGCACGGACTTGCCTTTGTTGATGGGCGACTTGTCGGCCGTTGTGGCCGTGGTGGGAATCGTCTCGGCGCGAGACGCCATGGCCAGACCCACGGAAGCCAAAGCGCCGAGCGACAATACATCTCTGCGGTTGATCATGTTGGTTTTCCTTTCTTGGATGGACAAATTAACGAATCCTGCGCGCGGGTCGCCCCGGGCTTCAGCCCAGATCCTTCGCGCGCGAGGCATACTGCGTGTGCAACATCTTTTCGGCCTTGGCGCTCAGCGGCTTGCCGTAGAAATCGCGGTAGAGCGCCTGGATTTCGGGATTCTCATGTGAGAAGCGCAATGTGCCGCGCGCGTCATCGGTATAGAGCGCGTCGATGCGCGCCTGGCGCATGGCCCGGCTCACGTAGGGCGCCGCCTTCGCACGCGGCTGACCGCCGCCGCCGATGCAACCGCCTTCGCACGCCATCACCTCGATAAACGTGGCCTTGAGCTTGCCTGCCTTGATGCGCTCAATCACCTCGCGCACATGCGCAAGTCCATGCACGACCAGAACCGTCACGGGAAGCCCCGGCTTAAGCTCGAGCGTCGCCTGCTTGACGTAGGCGCGCTTCTTCTTCGAGCCCATGCCGCGCACGGGACCGTAATTGAGAAGTTCCGCCGGCGGGTTCTTGCCGTTCACCATCCAGTAGGCCGTGCGCAACGCAGCCTCCATCACGCCGCCCGTATTGCCGAAAATGATGCCCGCGCCGCTGGCCTCGCCCATGAGCGAATCGAATTTCGACGGCTTGAGCGCGGCGTAATCGACGCCGTCCGCCCGCATCCAGTCGGCCAATTCACGCGTCGTGATCACGGCATCCATGTCGCGGAAGCCGGAATCGTTCATCTCGGGGCGGCGGATCTCAAACTTCTTGGCCGTGCAGGGCGTGAGCGCCACATTGAAAATCTTCGCCGGATCCAGCCCCTTGCGCTGCGCAAAATACGTCTTGATCGTCGGCCCCTGCATACCGATGGGACTCTTCGCCGACGACACGTTCGGCAGCATCTCCGGGTACCATGTCTCGCAGAACTTCACCCACGCCGGGCAGCAGCTCGTAAACTGCGGCAGCGGACGATCCGCCGTCGTCACGCGCCGCACCAATTCCGCCGCTTCCTCCATAATCGTCAAGTCCGCCCCGAAACACGTGTCGAGGACATAATCGGCCCCCAGCGCCCGCAGGGCTGCCACCACTTCGCCCTCGCAGAACGTACCCGGCGCCGCTCCAAATTCTTCGGCCAGCCCCACGCGCACCGACGGCGAAATCGACACCACCACCGTCTTGCCGGCCGCCTTGGCCGCCTTCACCGCCTGCCATTCCGGACGGTTCACGAGCGCGAGCCCCTCGCATACTGACGTACATTGGCCACAGTTGACGCACACCGGCACATCGCCCGATTTTGCAAGGTCGTAGAACCCGCTCACCGACATCATCCGCTCGCAGACCGTTTTACACTGGCCACACTGGACGCACTTGGCCGCATCGAATAACACCGCCGGATTGTCAGGTGCCATCGGCACGCGTATATCCGTGAGCTGATACTTCGAAGACGCCCCCCACAAACGCTGCGGACACAACGCCCCCAACGCTATCGTCGCGCCCACCGATCGGATCATATCGCGCCGACCGAACTTAATTGCTGCCTTTTTCATAGTCTTCTCCCTATGCGGCCTCGCCAGCACTGGACGAAGCACAACTTTTCCAGACTTAAGTGTGTTCAAGAATACCATTTATCAGGATGCAAGTCAATCAGGCGTACTCGGTCGGTACTCGGTCGGTCAAGACCGCTCGCGCGGTCTTGACCGACCTGCCGATTGAAAAACTAAATGAAAGTTTAGTGTTGGGCGTTAGCGAGAGTGGGGAAGCGGAATCCTTTCCGCTT
>CADAKF010000101.1 GCA_902788415.1 uncultured bacterium | reverse complement strand
GGTGGTTAAAACCACGCCGTCCGGGCCTTCGGCCGACACACTAAAACTCACCGCGTTGCCGAGTCGCGTACGCGACTCGGCGATGCGGCGGGCTTTTGTGTGTCGCGCGAAGCGCCGCTGGAGCCCGGAGGGCTCGGCTGGACATCGTCCCTATACGACGCTACTTCAGCAGCAGCAGGAAACCCATCGGGATCTTCGCCGTGCCCGTCAGGTGCACAAACGTGCCCCAGCATGCGGTGAGGTCGGGGTAGTCGCGTACCGCGTCGCGTATCGCGTCTCCGGGCGCGACCGCGTCGGCAAAATCGGCGTGATCGGCAAGATACGCCTCGCTGTCGTCCGTCACGTCCGCCGGCAGCGTCCCTGGTTTCGCCAGCAACGACGCGTACTGCGCGTCCGTCAGCCGTTCGCAGATGGAGATGCGGCCGCCGCCCGAGGCGCCCACGCCGGAATTAATTGCCGACGAGGCGCCGCGCGCCGAAAGCACGGCATTGGGCCCCATCTCAATTGCGTGGTTCGCCGCCAGCCAAATCGTGCCGCCAGAACTGGCGCCGCCAGTGCCGCCGTCATTCGGAATACCGTCGACCACGCCACCGTTCGCCGTCAGCATACCGTCGATCTTCATCGACTCCGCCAAGATGCGGATTGCGCCGCCGCCGCGCACAAGGCCCCGCCCTGCATGTCGGCTCGTCTGACCCGGCTCCCGCGGGGCGTACTTGTAGTCGTAGGGCGCACCCCAGAGGACATACGGTGCCGTGGCGGACTCTGTTGACGTACCGCAGCCGCCGTGCGAGGCGGCTCGTTTACCCAGGTCGCCGTAGCCCGTGCCAGCGCCTGAATTACCGATACCATAGCCAAATCGGTCGGCGTCGACGCACGCGGACGCGCTCAACGTGAACCTCCCGCCCACCGTCACCTGCACGGAGCCGCCGGCGAAACCGTCGCTGTTCGGACGGAACTTCGCCGTGTCGCGGACCTCGAACTTCCCGCCGACCGCAACTGTCGCCGTGCCCGTCTGGAACTGCGCATCGGTCGTGCGACGTCCGCCAGAAATCGTCAGGACTGACGCATTCCGGAGCGTCAGATTACCACCCACCGAAAGGTCGTGAGCGACCGTGTTGAAGATGTCCGCAACCGAATTCGTATTGCCGAAGCAGATACCCGCACGGCCGGTCATCATAAGATCCCGCGCAACCACCAGCATGGCCTTCTGTCGGTAGGTCGTTGTTGTCGTCGGCGTTGCAGTGAGGAGCGCGTCACCCGACAGTGCGAGCGATCCCGCCAACCCGCACTGATCGACGCGGCAGGTGCCTGCAGCGATGACCACATCGTTGCCCCGCCCTGGCACAGTGCCGCCGTCCCACTGCGTCGGATCGTTCCAGTTGCCTTCGCCGCCAAGCCAGGTCACGGTCTTCGCTGCGGTCGTCGGAGCGAAGACCGCCCAGACGACACGCTGCTCGGACGGCTCGAGGATGAGCGTTGCATTCGTGACGGAATCCCACGGTACATCACCCTGCCAGTAGAGGAACTCCGCTCCCTCGTCGGGGACTGCCCGCAGCGTCAGTTTCTCCCCTTCGCGCGGCCAGGCCGTGCCCGCGGCATCGAATCGCACGCCGTCCGCCTCGATGACGCCGTGGGGCGTCTTCGCGATCGGATGTCCGAACTCGCGCACACCCCACTTCCAATAGATTGTCACATCCTCGTCGCCGACGAGATAGACGAGCGTGCGGGCGGTGTCGTTCGTGACCTCCTCTGTCAAGTTCGAGACCACAAAGCCGAGGCAGGGATACCGCCACGTCTCGTTGTTGGGATGAAAGCCGTGCTCAGGAGCCGTGAAGGTTGCGGGAGCGCCCGAGTCGAGCGGCCAGTCGCCATAGACCGGATCGCACCCCGTGACGAGGATGCCGTTCGAGGGGACGACGTGGACCAGCGTCTTGCCCGCCGCGTTGTAGACGTAGCTCGCCGTGCCCTCACCGGCGCGCCCGCTCGTGCGGGTTCCGCCGAGAACCGACGTCGTGGTCGCCGAGATCCAGTCCACATAGACATGCGTCGCCGGCACCCCACCGAGCGCCAGCTCCTCCAGCTCCGCATCGGAAAGCTTCTCCGCGACCGAGATGCGCCCGCCGCCGCCCGCGCAGCCCGGCGATCCGCCGCCCGCGTCCGCGCCCTTCGCTTCCAGAACGGCGTTCGTACCGAAAGTGACCGTGTCGCCCGCGGCAATCCAGATGCCGCCACCCGACGCCGCCGTGAACGATGTCTTGAACGCATTCATACTGACCTTGCCGTCGACTTGTGCCGTCTCCGCCGCCCAAAGCCAGAAGACGCCGCCGCCGCGGATCTGTCCATTGCGCTGGTTGTAACTCGTCGTGTAGCCGCTGTCGCCGCCGCCTGGTGCGCCCGGCAGGAACGGCGCGTAGGCGTAGCCGTATGCGGCGCCCCAGGACGCGGTCGCGCCTGAGCCCGCGCCACCGTAGCCCGCGCCGATGTTGTGGTCGAATCCCGAACCCTGGCGCGCGTAGGTGAAGATGCCGCGACCGTTGTCGTACTGCGGATCGCGGTTGTCGCCGCCCGCCGTCTTCCTGAAGTTCTGCCAGCCGCGGTCATCGCCGTTGACGGTTGCGCCCTCGGCAAGCGTGAAGTGCGCGCACGTGAACTTGACAGCCGCGCCCGTCAGGTGGTCGCAGACGGGTTTGAGCGTCGCCGTGTCGCCGACCGTGATATCGCCCCCGACGGCAACGACCGTCGCGTTGCTGTAGAGCGTTGCGTACGAGATAGGTCCGAGCGGAGAGGCCGCGGCAACCGACATCTGCGCCGTCCCGAGAACCGAGAGGTTGCCGTCGATGCGCACGGAAAGTTCGTTGACGAAAACGTCCGTTCCCGGCACCTCGGCGCGTCCGCAGACAACCGCGTTGCCGCGAATTGTGACATCGCCAAAGACGTGGATGGCACGGTCTGGCAATGCGTCCGGCCAAGCCATATTCGCGGTACCGGGGTTGCCCGAGGCGGCAAAGCGGAACGTCGCCCCTTCGGCGACCGTCAGCGAACGGGCAACAACAAATTCCTTCGCGTCCGCACTGCCGGCCGCAATGACGACATCATCATCCGGACTCGGCACGCCGGCCGGATCCCAATTCTCGGCAGTCTCCCACATCCCCTGACCGCCGAACCACGTCTTCGTTCCGGCCGACGATCCGTCTGCCCGGCGGAACACGGCCGTGTACGATCCCTCCGCCGTGGCACTCACGCGAAGCTGGGCGTTCGTCGCCTCGTCCTTCGACACGTTACCGCGCCAGCAAACGAACACTCCTCCCTCGTTGGGTATGGCCGTTAGGTCGAAGAACTCACCGTCCGTAGTGCTTTCGACGCGACCGGAGCCAATCGTCATCACGGAGACATCGTTCTTGGCGAACTTCCAAACGATTTTCGTCTCGCAAGCAGGATCGGGGTGGATGTAGTTGCAAACCGTTCCCTTGCCACTCACATACGGCTCCGCTTCAAACTCGCCCGTCTCGCCGTTCCACAGGTAGGCGTCCCAGCCGATGCACTGATAGATGACACCCTCGTAAACGATTTCGCCTTCCGGAGCCTTGAATGTGCGCGCCTCGCCCGCCGCGAGATCTTTGACAAATCCGTAGCCGGGATCCGGCTGCCCCATCTCGCCCGGAACAGCCTCGATGCGCGTGCGATCGGCGTGGGCGATGATGTCGCCGTGCAGAAACTGGCCATTTCCGGCGTTCTTGTAGAACTTGTCGTTCTGCATGTCGTAGAACCCGTAGACGCCGTCCTTCCGCGCAGGATAGTAGTCGCGCACGAGCAGGTCGCCATCGTACATCCGAACGTGACCGAAGTCAATCCCGCCCTGTGAGCGTCCAGCGAAGAGATAGAAGACCTGCGTGTTATTGGCGAAGTTGGCCGCCGCGCTTTGCCAGATTGAGGAATAGCCAACCTCGACGCCATTATGGATGACGTTCGTCGACCAGACATAATCCGTCCATGTGTTGAGCGGAACCGTGACGGAAGTTCCACTCCGCCCCACCCACGTGCTCCCACCGCTGCCACAGCGGTAGTAGATACCATCGCCTGCATAGTTGATGTTGAAGAACGCGTACGGCGTTCCCGCCTGATCGCAGTCGGTGCTGTCCGTTCGACGCGCGTGCGCCTCGACGCGGGGAATAGACTTGAAGACGTATCCCGTGTTGATGTACTGTCTGCCCCCACACGTCGCGCCGATCCACTCGACAAAGCAGTCCGGCCGCTCCGATCCGTTAGCCCCAACTGCGGCGCAGACCGCCACCACCATCATGAGCTTTTTCATCATGAGTTGATCCTTTGTTTGGTTGAATGTAAAATCATCTCTTGAAGCGGAAAGGATTCCGCTTCGGAATAAGGAGGTAAATCCTTTTTCTGAAGCGGAAGGGATTCCGCTTCTCCACTCTTCGCAAAATCACGCGCAGGGCGCACGTTAACGCGCCTCCACGCGCGTCTTTCTATCTTCGAGGGGGGGGGGCTCCGGCATGCGTACGAACGCGGCCACGGCCGTCTGCCGCGCCTTACCGTTCAAAGTTCTCATGCCGATCCGCAACATGCTTCTCCCGTTGTTGAGAGAATGATATCAAATTCCATCGCCCCGCGCAAGTCGGCGGCGACCAACGAGTGGGGAAGCGGAATCCTTTCCGCTTCAGAAAAAGGATTTACCTCCTTATTTCGAAGCGGAAAGGATTCCGCTTCCCCACTGGTTTAGCGGTCGACCGAGTCGCTTTTTGACAAGCGGAAAGGATTCCGCTTCCCCACTTTTCTGTCACCGGCAGCTACCTCACTAGCAGCATGAGGCCCTGCAGCGTGGCCTGGTAGCAGCCCATGTCAATCGCACCCTTGCGGAGACGCGGCGTGCCGAGAAGGTCGACGTCGTCATCCGTCCAACCCGTCGGATCGCCCGCATTGACGCACGGCGAGGACGACTTGATCTGCCCGTACCGTACCTTGCGCTCGCTCAGCCGCGGATCCTCGTCGATGTTGCCCTCGCCCTCGATAAGCGGCGTCGTGCAGGTGTACGCGACCGTCCGCCAGTCGTTCGTCGCCGCCGCCGTGTTCGCGACCACGGTGACGCCGTTCGTGATGCCGACGTTGTCCCAGACGATGACGTTGCGGACGACACCGCCGTTGAGGAGAAGCCCCGACTTCGGCTGCGCGCTGCCCTTGACCGTATTGCCGACAACCGTGCAGTTGACGAGAGCCGTTTGGTCAACCATACACACGCCGGCCGCCATCACGCCCCCCAACGAAACCGAGGCCGTCGACAGCACGTTGTCCGCCACAAGACAGTTGCGGGCGACGGCCGTGCTGCGGAGAATGAGTCCGCCCGCGATCGCGTCGTTGCGGTTCTCGTTGCTTGCCACATTCCCCGTGATGACGCAGTTCTCGACCGTCGAGCCGTTGCTGTAGACGCCGCCAACGTAGGTGTAGCCGGCGCTGCTCGCGGTCGTGTTACCGACAATACGCGAGTTGCGCAGCACGGCACCGCCGGAAAGCGCGACACCGCCTGCGCCGTAATTCCGGTATTCGACGTTATGCGCGTAATTGCTGCAGACAAGGCAGTCCGTCATCAGCACGTTCGCGCCGAAGAGCGAGACGTTGCCGTAGTTCTTGTCCACCGACTTGTTGCCGACGACCGTCGAGTTGGACACCGTGCCCGACGAAACGAGCAGGATGGCGCCGTAGGACTGATAGCTGTTAGGCGGCGTGTTCCAGATGTCCTTCACCGTGCAGCCCGTCATCAGTCCGCCCAGTGAGACGCAGACCGCGTGCTGATCCGACCGCGACGAGCACTTCGCGCGGCAGCCGTCGACGGTGACGTTCCGGATCGTGCCGCCCGGGACGTCCACGAAGTAGCCGGACGCCGCCGTGCCGGCCGAAAGCGCGTTCGTGATGGTGAGGTCCGCGGCGGTTCCGCCCGCGAACACCTGCAGGACGCAGCGCGCGGCGCCGCCGTCCAGGACGGTCTTACCCTCGCCCGCACCCTGCAGGACCACGCCCGCCGGGACGGCGAACATCCAGCCGCCATCCGTCTTGACACCGCTGTTCTCGGCCGTGTAGAGTCCCTCGCCGAGCGAGACCGTGACCGGATTGTCCGCCGAAAGCCCCTGCATCTGGGCAAGCGTCGCAACGAGGTCGTCGCCCGGCGACAGCGCGACGCCGCCCGTCACACGCACCGTCGCGCTCTCGGCCGCCGGCGCCTCGTGCCCGTCGTTCCAGTAGGTCGTGAGCGACACCGTGTAGACGTTCGCGCCCGCCGGGAACGTGATGTCGCACGCGAGGCCCTCGCCGCCCGCCGGCGCATCGCCGGACGCCGCCGTCACCGTCCACACCATGCGCTCGACGGCCTTCGCCATCGTCGCGTTGCCGGCGAATCTCACCGTGCCGCCCTTCGCGCCTATGTACTGGAGGATCGGCGCGATTGAGCACGCGTAGGTCGCCGTGTACTCGCATTCATAGCAGCCGATGTCGACGCCGAAGTTCTTCGGACGTGCAATGCCGCGCAGGTCCTCCGCGACACCCGCCCCGGGATTGCCCGAGTCCACCGCCGGCGAGAGTGAACCGACCGTGTAGTCGCCCGTCGCCGCGTCCGTGAAGAGCGGATCGCCCGTCACGCAGCCCTCTCCGCTCTGCGCATTCGACGCGTTGAGCCACTCCGCCTCGCTCGTGACGAGCGAATACGTCACACAGCCCGTCGCGCCGGCGACGGCGAGGTTCATCGAGCTCGCCGCGGTCGCGGCGGGTCCGTTCCCCCAGAAGATCGAGTTCACGGCCTGCGCCCCGTTCAGGTAGGCGCCGTGCGCCTTGATGTTGGAGCCGACGGACGCGAGCTCGTTTCCGACGACCGTGACGTGCTTCAGAACGGCCGACGCGCTTGAGGCATAGATGCCGGCGACGCTCGAGGTGGCGTTGATCGGCGCCGTCACCTTGTTGCCCGCGATGAGGCAGTTCTCGAGCGTCGCCGCAGCCGGCAGCCAGACGCCGCCGCAGTAGGCGTTGACACTCGTGTTGTTCCGAATGACCGTGTTGCGCACGGTCGCGGCGGCGTTGACTGCGAGCCCGCCAGCTCCCTGGTACTTCTTGCTGACGGATTCGTCCGTCGAAATGCTATTCTCCTCGATGACGCAGCCGTCGATCAGGCACCCGGCGCCGCTTGAATTGATGCAGACGCCGCCCGCTCGGCCGATGAAGTTCTCCCACGTGTAGACGTCGCACTTCTTCACGGTCGAGCGAAGCAACTGCGCACCGCCCGACAGGACCACTCCGGCGGAAGTGCTGCCGACGCGCATGTCGACGTTGTCGATGACCGTATCGGAGACGACGGCCTTGTCGAGGATGCGGACGGCGTGTCCACCGGTCCAGGGGTTGCCGCCCGAGAACGAGGCCTTCGAAATCGTCGTGTCGACGACGCGCGTTCCCTCGCCCGTAATCAGAACGAGGTTGCCCCTGACGGAAGTCGTATGCCCCGTGAAAACGCAGTTCGTGACGATCGCCCCCTCCGATGCGGAAAGGACGCGCGGAACACTCGTGTCGTTGTTGCAGCGCGCGCCCTTAAAGGTGATGTTCTCAAGACGGCCGCCCGTCACGGCGACGAGCGTGGCGGATCCCGTCCCGGCGGGCGTCGCGACGGTCGTCTTGGACGGATCGGCGCCCATGCCCTTCAGCGTCACGTTCGTCGGAACGACGATGCCGTTTGTCGACGCCAGCGTGTAGTCGCCCGGCGCCAGCTCGATGACGTCGCCCGGCTGCGCCGTCGCCAACGCAGCCTCGATCGTCGCGGCCGAGTCGGGAACGAAAATCGTACCTCCGCCCGAGACGGTCACGGTCGTGGTCTCGACCGAACGGACCGTCTCCGCAAACGCCATATGCGCGACAATCGTCGCGACCACCGCCAACATCAGTTTTTTCATGAGCTGATCCTTTGTTTGGTTGAATGTAAAATCATCTCTTGAAGCGGAAAGGATTCCGCTTCTCCACTCTTGACGCATCCCGAGTGGG
>CADAKF010000100.1 GCA_902788415.1 uncultured bacterium | reverse complement strand
TGATTCAGGATGAGGTCGACGGTCTTCGCCGCCTCGAAGTGAATGCCGCGCGCGGCGAGGAGCTCCGCCGCGCCCTTGCCGGCGAGCGCCGCGGCGAAGACCTTCGTCGCGCCGCCCTCCGCGCAGATCGCCGCGGCCGCGCGGCCGACGACCTTGTCCATGACGACCGCGCCCGCGAGCTTGCCCGCGTCGTGGAGCTTGAGGAGCGGATCGAGTCCCCGTCCCGTCTCCGTCGCGATGATCACGCTGCCGCGCGCGACGACGACGGATGCGCCCGCGTCGATCTGCGCCTTCATCTCCCGGAGGAGGTCCGCCTCGGTAATCGGATTCACCATGCGCTGCCTTTCGTATCCCTTCACGTAAATCGCCGGCAGCGGACGCGCCGGGCACACGTGCTCGCACGTCCCGCAGCCGATGCACTTCTGCCGGTCGACGACCGGGAACCCCTGCACGAGATGGATCGCCTGCACCGGACACTTCCTGACGCACGCCGTGCATGTGTCGCCCTCCGTCGTCCGCACGCAGCGGTCCTTCACCCAGACCGCCTCGCCCACGTGCACGTTCGGACGCTGCACGACCTGCAGCTTCCGGATTGCGAGCTCGGGACAAATCTCACCGCACTTGACGCACGAGCCGAGGCAGTAGCCGCGTCGGAAGTCCATCACCGGCTGTCCGAAGGTCTTGAGGCCCGTCGACTGCACGAGACACTTGCCCGGACAGTTCACGACGCAGAGCTGGCAACTCGTGCACTTCGCATAGAACGAACGGATGTCGCCCGCGCCCGGCGGCAGCACCGGCACGCCGCGGTCCGGCACCCCCGGCAGCGACACCTCGGCGAACCCGCCGTCCGTCAGCTTGTCCGCCACGGCCAAAAGCGTCACGCCCTTCAGCGTCTCCCGTCGGGTCATATCAAGTGGAGAAGCGGAATCCTTTCCGCTTCTGGAAGAGGACGAACTCTCCTTATTCTGAAGCGGAAAGGATTCCGCTTCTCCACTCTGAAAGCACCTCCTGCACTTCCCGCAGCCCTTACCGACCTTGTTCTTGCACGGCGTCATCTTCGCGATCAGGTTGTAGATCGTGCCGAAGGGACAGATCCAGTTGCACCACCAGCGTCCATCGCCGATCGCCGCGAGGACGACGACGGCGGCGAACACCGCGACGCCCGGCGCCCAGAGCGCCACCGCCTTGCCGAAGACGGAAATCGGCACGATCATCGTGACGGGGCCCATGCAGCCGCAGACGGCGAGCGCGACGCAGACGGCGACGATCGACCACCTCACGATCCGCTGCGCCTTCGTCTCGGGAAGCCGCGTGCAGACGCGCCGCACGTGCGTCTTCGGATGGCAGACCCAGTTGACGACGCTCTGCACGATGCCGAGCGGACAGATCGCCTCGCAGAAGAAACGACCGAGGAGCAGCGTCGCCAGCACGCCCCAGAGCAATCCCTGCACCCTCAGCGCCACCCAGCAGACAGGCCAGCCGGCGAAGGCGCACAGCACCATCGCCATCACCACCACCCGTACAACTGTCTTAACAACTTTCATTCTCTAAACATCCAAACCTCTCAACATCCAAACCTCTCATAACCTACCTCAGCGCCTCCGTCTTCAACACGTCCATCGCCGCGTCGATCGCGGCGATTTCCTTCGGGATGTCGATCTGCTGCGGACAATGCGGATTGCAGCGCCCGCACCCCGTGCAGTGGTCTGCGCGGCGAAGCTCCTCGGGAATCATCTTCTCGTACGCCTTCAGGATCTCCCGCGGATTGCGCTTCCCGTCCGTCGTGAGATAGAGGTTGCGGAACGTCAGGATGGACGGAATGTCGAGTCCGTACGGACACGGCATGCAGTAGTTGCAGCTGTTGCAGGGAATCGCGCTGCAGGCGAGATACGCCTCGGCCGCGCGCTCGAGGGCGGCGAACTCCTTTTCCGTGCATTTGCGGAGCGGCGAGAAGGTCTTGATGTTCTCGTCGATGTGCTCGTCGAAGGTCATTCCCGAGAGAACCGTCATCACGTTGTCGAAGCTGCCGCAGAAGCGGAGCGCCCACTTCGCGAGCGTCGCCTCCGGATCGAGGGGCGTGAGCTCGTTCGCGAGCGACCAGTTGTAGCGCGCGAGGCGTCCGCCGAGGAGCGGCTCCATGATCACGACGGGGATCTTGAGCGCGGTCAGCTCGTCGTAGAGGACCTTCGCGTCCACGTTCCGGTCGTTGACCTGCTTCGCGTGGCGCCAGTCGATGTAGTTCATCTGGATCTGCGCGAAGTCCCACTTGTAGGTGTCGTGGCGCTCGAGGCACCAGTCCCACGCCTTCTTGTCGCCGTGGAAGGAGAAGCCAAGGTTGCGGATCTTCTTCTGCGCCCGCAGTTCCGCGCACCAGTCCGCCGCGCCGTTCTCGATGTAGCGCTTGGAGAAGGTCGAGAAGCCGCCGTTGCCGATCGAATGCAGGAGATAGTTGTCGACGTAGTCGGTCTGCAGGAACTTGAGCGAGTCGGCGAACATCTTCTTGCAGGCGTCCAGGGACCAGTTCGTCGGCGAGAAGTTCGAGAGCTTCGTAGCGATGATGTAGTCGCCGCGGTTCCAGCCACTCGCCTTGAGCGCAATCCCGAGGCACTTCTCCGCCTCGCCGCGGCAATAGACGGGCGACGTGTCGAAATAGTTGACGCCCTGCTCGAGCATGCGCTTCACCTGCTTGTCCAGGTGCTTCTGGTCGATGTCCTTCTTCGAGGCGTCGAGAAGCCAGTTGTTGGCGTGCCCGCCGTCGACGGCGGGAAGCCGCATCGCCCCGTAGCCGAGGAGCGAAACCTTCTTGCCGTCAACTGTAAACCGAGAGGTCATAGGTGGAATTATATCAAATTAGATGCGGAAAACGCCATTGGCCAACCGCTAACAGCTCTTGTCATGCTTCGGCCAGGCCGCGCGCATGAACTTCACCGCACGGGAGAAAAGCTGGTCCACGTTCGCCGCGGACGAGACGTCGAGGAAGTCCTTCACCTCCTCGCTGGAGAGGTGATAGCGCGTCTTGAGGAGGTGGACATAGGCGCGCTCGGGGTCGGACATCCAGAGATCGTGGAAGCAGTAGTGCGTCGTGATCCACACGTCCTTCATCAGCACCTTCTTGTCCTCCGTCGGCAAGTCCATCTCCGTCCGCCCGTCGTCCGCGTCGGGATGCGCGCCCTCGATGGAGATCTCGCCGTGCTTGTTCGGGTTCGCGCTGAGGATGAAGCCGCGCACGTAGCGCTTGAGCCAGCCCGCGAAGCTGCCCTCGCCGCGGTAGAGGTCAATCTTCTTGCGGCCGATCATCTCCTCGTAAAGCATGCCCATGAGATCGCCGTCGGTGAGCGAATACTTCTTCATGAGCTCGGCGGAGCGGAGGCTCTTCGCCTCGGGGACGATGACCTTCTCCCAGACAAGCTTCCAGCCCTCGTCCTTGCCTTGCCTTACAAGCTCATGCCATTCCTTGTCCGTCATAGTAATAGAGCTATTCCTACTCGAATGTGAGAGCCCCCGGGACGGGAGCGACGCCCTTCCTATGAAGCCAGATGCCGGGTTCGTGCTTGCCCTTGGCGAAGTCGCCGCAGCGGAGCCTGCCCTTGCCGGCGCGAACGCGCGTGCGCTGTCCCGCGAACTCGAAGACACCGCCCTCGACCGGCGCGCCCGTGCCGTCCACCACCGTCAGGAGGGCGAAGGAGGAGTCCGTCGAGCCGGGCTCGAAGACGAGGCTGGCCTTCCACCGCAGCCGAAGGTCCTTCATCGGATGCGAATAGAAGGTCAGTGTGATTGTCTTGTCGGCCGGCGTCCTCATTGGATCATGCGTTCTTCAGCAGCGCCGCGGACGGCGGGTCGAGGAACATGCCGCAGTCCGGATGGAGCTGCAGGAAGGAGCTCGGAAGCATCGTTGTGACCGGGCCCTCGAGCGCGCCCTTCACCGCCTCGGCCTTGCGCGAGTCGGGACAGGTGCAGACGATGCACTTCGCCCAGAGGATCTGCTTCATCGACATCGAGAACGCGTGGGTCGGGACGTCGTCCTTCGTCGCGAACCAGCCCTCGCCGACCTGCTGCATGCGGCACTTGTCATCCAGCGGCACGACCTTGTAGGCGCGGTTTGTGTCGATGTCGCAAGGCGGATCGTTGAACGCGAGGTGTCCGTTCTCGCCGATGCCGACGCACGCGACGTCGATCGGCGCGACGCGCAGGAGCTTCTCGAGGCGGTCGATCTCGGCGTCCGCATCCGGCGCCTCGCCGTTCACCTCGTTGAAGACCTTGAGCGGCTGCGGCGTCTTCGCGACGAAGCGCTCGCGCATGTAGCCGCAGAAGGACGCCTTGTGCGTCACCGGGATGCCGACGTACTCGTCGAGATGGAAGCCCGTCACCTTCGTCCAGTCGATGCCCGGCTCCTTCACGAGCGCCTCGAGAAACTCGAACTGGCTCGCACCCGTCGCCACGATGATACGCGCCTCGCCGCGCGCCTCGATCGCCGCGCGGATGCGGTCGCCCGCCATCTTCGCCGCCGCCGCGGCCATGTCCAACTTGTCCTTGCCAACGTATACCGTCATTTCCCAACTCCTTGAACTGCCTCAGTTGAAAACTGTTTTTGTATTATATCACATTCACCTCAGCACTCGGTCAGTCAACACCGCTGCGCGGTCTTGACCGACCTCGGCATCTGAGCATCTGAGC
>CADAKF010000099.1 GCA_902788415.1 uncultured bacterium | reverse complement strand
TGCGAGACAGTCTTGATGCTCGGCATACGTGGTGGCAGTCCAAATATGGCAAGAACGGAGACGGGGAAGTGGACTGCATTTCGTTGAGGATCGCCGAATCGTCGGTCGGGCTTGTCGTGTCGGCGCTCGATGCCTGTCTTGACGTCCATCGTCAGAAGGTGTTTGTGCTCGACATGATCGGCGTTGAGGGACTTTCGGTTGTTTCGGCAGATACTCAACTTGAACTCCCGAAGATTCCGCATGGTTTTGACATGGACCTTTCTGCAAAGTACTCGAACTGGCATTCCGTCGTCATTGACCGAGGTGGGCATGTGGAGGTGGACGGTGTATCCGTTCCCGATGAAAGGGAGCTACAATCCATTTTGGCTAAGTTCCGTCGTGTTCAACGGAAACAGGAACCGCAGATATTCATCTGGGCGGATTGTAGGTTGTCGTTCACGCATGTCTTCAGGGTTTTGCGGGTCGCCACTGCTACAGGGATATGGCGGCACTATCTTGTCGGTTGCGCCGATGAAAAGACGGATTGTGCGAAAGTCGTGCCGATAAACTTTCCTTGTCCGTGAACCGCGCGGATATTGCTTTTGGTACGATAATGCCTATGTAAAAGACGGATGTCGTCACTTTGTTTTCTTGTAAGATTGACTTGTGAAGAGTTGGTTTGCCCTCTTGTCGTGACTTACGGACCGTGCTATAACATTCGTGTTAAATAAAACGAATATGTGCGGTAAATTAGTTTTTGGAGAAACGAATATGGCTATACGGGATGAAGAAATAAGAATGCTTTTAGATGCGTCAGACCGCTTGGTTTCGAGTGTATCATGCGTTTTTAGGCGATATATGTCCAGTCGAATTGATTGGCAGGAGAAGATGTCTTGCGTTAAGGGTCCAAAAGGGACTGGCAAGACGACTCTGATTCTTCAGCACATCAAGGAAACATTTGGGGCTGGCAGTGACAAGGCCTTTGGGTGCGTCCCGCCAAGATGTTCTTCGAGGAGATTGAGGTCGATGGTTGCCGCGTGAGACGGTTTGAACAAATCGGCTGAAAGGGAGCATTGACTTGTCAACGAATATATCCTACAATATACAACATAGGAGGAATTGTAGGATGTATATGAGCGAACGGCAAGTTGTCTCAATTACGGAGGCAAATCAGAATTTTTCAGCGGTGGCGCGAAAGGTGGATGAGCGCAAAAAGGTGGTTGTTTTCAAAAATAATCAGCCGAAATACATTGTCTATTCGATTGAAAGCATGCCGATGGAGCTGTCAAATGACGAGATCATTGACATTGCGGCAAAGCGGGTGCTGAAGCGTTATCACAAGGCCTTTGAGGAGCTTGCCAAGTAATGGTTAAGTTTTCGCGAGAGAAGGTTCTGTTGCTCCACCAGCTCATTGCACAGGAGACAGGCGGCGAGGTGGGGTTGCGGGATCAGGCGCTCCTAGATGCGGCCTTGGCGGCGGCGTTTGCCGGAGTTGCCGACCGCGAGTTCTATCCGTCCAAGGAGGAAAAAGCGGCCAAGTTGGGTTTTGATCTCATTTCTAACCACGCTTTTCTTGATGGCAACAAGCGGATCGGCATGTATGTGATGCTGACCTTTCTTGAGGCAAATGGAATCGCGTTTGAGGCGACGAACGAAGATGTCGCCGAAGCGGGTCTTGCGGTTGCATCTGGAACGATGGGCTATGACGAACTGCTGACATGGGTGCAGCAGCATCTCAAGGGGTGAACGAAACGGTGTCTCAGGGCAGTAGGTGATTCTTGTAATGAGCATATTGGAACTTGCGAAATGATCAACTTTGAATTCTGTTCGCCGACGAAGTTCGTGTTCGGCCGCGGGGCCGAGGTGAAGGTCGGTGCGCTCGTGAAACAATTCGGCGGCACGAAGGCGCTCGTCCACTTCGGCGGCGGAAGCGTCAAACGCACGGGTGTCTACGACAAGGTGATCGCGGCGCTTTGGGACGCGGGTGTCGCTTTCGTCGAACTCGGGGGCGTGCAGCCCAATCCACGCGAGGCGCTCGTACGGGAGGGGATTGCGCTTTGCCGCAAGGAGAAGGTCGACTTCATCCTCGCCGTAGGCGGCGGAAGCGTCATCGATTCGGCGAAGGCGATTGCGTTCGGTGCGACGTATGACGGCGATTTTGCGGACCACGCCTTCGGCAAGGACACGAAGGTGATGACGCCGGTGCCGTCCGCGCTGCCGATCGGGACGGTCCTCACGATCGCCGCGGCGGGCAGCGAAGGGTCGTGCAACAGCATCATCTCGCTCGGGGAGGAGAAGCTCAAGCGGACGATTACCGGTGACAGGCTCCGGCCGCGCTTCTCGATTCTCAATCCCGAGTTCACCTTCACCCTGCCGCCGTACCAGACGGCATGCGGACTTGCGGACATCTTCGCGCACGTGGTCGAGCGCTATTTCACGCCGACGGGGCGCGTAACGGTGACGGACGAGCTTTGCGAGGCGGTGATGCGGACGGTCGTCGCCGAAAGCGCCGCGGTGATGGCGAATCCGGAGGATTACGAGGCGCGGGCGAACATCATGTGGGCCGGCACGGTCGCACATAACAACGTGTGCGGCGTCGGACGTGCCCAGGACTGGTCCAGCCACGGCATCGAGCACGAGCTTTCGGCGCTCTACGACTGCGCGCATGGTGCGGGCCTCGCCGTCGTCATGCCGGCGTGGATGAAATATGTAAAGGACGCGGGCCTCGAGCGCTTCGCACGGTTTGCCGAGCGCGTGTGGGGCGTCGAGAAGGGCGACGACCTTGCGGCAATGGCGGACGAGGGTATTGCGCGCTACACCGCGTGGCTCAAGTCGATTGGACTCCCGACAACCTTTGCCGAGCTGGGTGCAAAGGGCGAAGACATTCCGAAGCTCGCGGCAAATCTGCACCTCAATGGCAAATCGCTCGGCGCGTTTCGTCCGCTCACGGAAACCGATGTCCGCGAAATCCTGAAGTTGGCATTATGAACCACGCAGACATCTGGAGGTGACGATGAAAAAGTTGATAGGCATTTTGGTTTTGCTGCTGATTGCGGCTGGAGTGACAATTTGGTACCTGAAGTTCGCGGGTGTCACGCACGAGGACATCTACGACGCAGTGACGGAAGAGTCGACGAAGGTGCAGTCCGTTGTCGATGACCGCTATCAGAAGCTTGACCGGAAGCTCGATCGAATCGAAGGGAAGCTCGACAAGCTCCTGAAAATCGCAAATCGTCCGCTTCCGGATGGAATGCAGAGGGTGGAATGAAGATTCTCGGCGTCAATCTGATTTCGAAAGGAGTCTGAAGATGAAGGCAGAGAGACGCGAAGCAATGAACTGACTGTTGAAATCCGTTTTGCGTATCCTGATTTGCGTATTGGTCGGTGTTGAGCTGATCGGGTGCTTCTGCATCAACTCGCTGATGTTTCATCCGGTGCGGCACTATGACGCGAGCTATCCGGGATATGTCGACATCGGGACGGACGGGACGAAGATCGCGGCGGTGACGATTGGACCGAAGAAGGGCAAGAAGGCGATTCTCTACTGCCACGGCAATGCGCGCTTGTTGATTTCGAGCGAGTGCTTTTGCTATAATTTGAACCGTAATCTCCATTACGGTAATGGCCGTTACGGATTGAGAGACCTATGAAATTCTATGATCGGAAGCAGGAACTGGCCGTTTTGCGGCGGATTAGGGAGGAATCCCGGAAGACGGCGCGATTCACCGTGCTGACCGGGCGGCGGCGAGTCGGGAAGACGGAGCTCATCAAGCAGGCCTACGGGGCCGACGGATTCCTGTACTTCTTCGTCGCCCGCCGCAAGGAGGCAGAGCTCTGCGACTTGTTCGCGGTCCGAGATTGAGGCGGCTGTCGGCGGCGGCGAGGTGGGCGGCTACATTCGGAACCTCGAGCGCGAATACGAGCTGATTGCGAAAAGCCAGCCGATCTTCGACAAGCCGCGGTCCAAGAATTCGGTCTACCAGCTGAACGACAACTTCTACATGTTCTGGTTCCGATTCGTGGCCCGTCACATGTACATGATTGAAATCGGGACCAATGCCCGGTTGCTGGAGCTGGTGAAGCGGGACTGGGACGTCTTCTCGGGACTGGCGCTGGAGCGCTACTTCAGGCAGAAGTTCGCCGAGAGCGGGAAGTGGACGCGCATCGGACGCTGGTGGAATCGGAAGGGCGAGAACGAGATCGATATTGTCGCGGAGGACGAGCTCGACAAACGAGCGCTCTTTGTCGAGGTGAAGCGCAAGTCGAGCCGGGCCTCGCTTTCGGATCTGGATCGAAAGATCGAGGAGTTCCGACATGCGACAGGGCGTTTCGGACGCTATACGGTAGAAAGAACCATTAAGTCCCTTGAAGATATGTAAGGCATTATAAGGAGAATGCACCATGAAGAACGTGATCATCATCGCTGGGTCGCCGCGGGTCGGCGGGAATACGGAAACGCTGGTGAAGGAATTCGCCAGGGGCGCGAAGGAGGCGGGCAACAAGGTGAGCGTCGTCTCGCTCGCGAAGGAGAAGATCGCGCCCTGCACGGGGTGCTCTGTCTGCCAGAAGACGCACAAGTGCTGGCAGAAGGACAAGGCGGACGCGATCTTTAGGAAGATGCAGAAGGCGGATGTGATTGTCTTTGCCTCGCCGGTCTACTTCTATTCAATCAGCGCCCAGCTGAAGGCGCTCTTCGACCGCAGCGTCGTCATCTATCCGAATCTCGAGAAGAAGCAGTACTACTTCCTGATGGCGATGGCGGACACGAACCGCAAGATGTTCGACGGAACGATCAAGGCGATGCAGGGCTTCCTCGACTGCTACGAGGGCTCAAAGCTGAAGGGCATGGTCTGCGCGTCCGGCGTCTATGAGAAGGGCGAGATCCTCAAAACCAAGTTCCCGTCCGCCGCCTACAAGCTGGGTTTGA
>CADAKF010000098.1 GCA_902788415.1 uncultured bacterium | reverse complement strand
ACACTCTTGAGGTCCGCAAGCGACACGGGCTTCTGGGGCATTGTGTCGACGTAGAGCCCCTCGATCTGGTGGAAGTTCGCCGAGTGCGTCGCGTCCGTCGTGTCGCGGCGGTACGTGCGACCCGGACAAATGACGCGGATCGGCGGCTTGTTCGCCATCATCGTGCGGATTTGCACCGGCGACGTCTGCGTGCGGAGGAGGCAGTCCTCCCCGAACCAGAACGTGTCCGTGCGGTCCTGCGACGGATGGTGCGGCGGCGTGTTGAGCGCCGTAAAGTTGTTGAAGCGGCTCTCGAGCTCCGGACCGTCCGCGACCGTGAAGCCGAGACGCCCGAAGATCTGCGCCGACTCTTCGATGACGCGCGAGAGTGGATGCTTCACCCCGAGACCCCACCAACGCCCAGGAAGCGTCAGATCGGCCTCGACCGCCTTCTCGGTCGAACCGCCGCCGCCCTTGCCGGCCAGCGCGGCCTCAACCTCGGCCTTCCACGCCTGAACGGCCTTGCCGAACGCAGGACGCTCCTCCTTCGGAACGTCCTTCATCGCCTTGATGAGCGCGGGGATGGAGCCGTTGCGCCCCACGTACTTGACGCGCAACGCCTCAACGGCAGCTGCATCCGCCGCTGCCGCGATTTCCTTGAGGCTTGCCGCCTTCGCCGTCTCGAGTTCTGCCAGAGTCATTTGCCTTTTTCTCCAAAATTTTGGTAATTATATCATAAATTCATTTGGAGGAGACGGGCATTTTGTAACCGTTGAAGCGATGCGTGTTGTAGAGGGACTGTTTCGGGTCGACCGTGAGCCCCATCGCCTTGCGGATCGCCACGATGTCCTTGACAAACTTCGGCGTGAGCTGGTTGACCTTGCCGCCGTGCCCAGACGCCAGCAACAGCACCTGGCAGTAGGCGTCCGCATTCTCAGCAAACCACTCCGCCTCCTCGATGTCGCGGCCGCCACAGACGATGCCGTGGTTCGCCATGAAGACGACGTTGGACTTCTTCGCCGCCTCGGAGACCGTCTTCGCGACCGCATCCGTTCCCGGCGTCGCGTACGGCGCGAGCGGAATCTGCGAGAGGAAGATGTCCGCCTCGGGATTGACGCCGTTCGGCGGCACCATCCCCGCGAAGAGGAACGCGTTGCAGTGCGGCGGATGGCAGTGCATGCAGGCATCCATGCCGGCCGCCTTCATCATCGCGATGTGCACCTTCACCTCGCTCGTCCGGGGACGATACCCGCAGAGCTGCCCGGCGTTCATGTCGACGAGGCAGATGTCCTCACGCTTCATGAAGCCCTTGCAGCACAAGGTCGGCGAGCAGAGGACCAGGTCCTCGCCGACGCGCACCGAGAGATTGCCGCCATTGCCGTCCGTATAGCCCTTGTTGTAAATGCGCCGGCCCATCTCGCAAATCTGGTCCTTGACCTTGTTGATCGCCGGCGAGTTGAAGAACTTGTCAAGCTCGCGGCGCGTCTTCGGCTGCGGACCCTTCTTCCAGTCATACGCCCGGTTGACGAGCGGCGGATTGATATAGAGTTTTCTGTCCATGATAAGTTTGATATTAGGCGCGCTTGGAGAGAACGTCCTTCTCATAACGCTGGATCGCCTTGAGCCAGCTCTCGTCCGCAACGACCTTGTTGCGGCGGCAGAACTCCTCCCAGACGGCCTCGACCGGATAGTTCTTGTACTCCTCCTGGAGGACGAGCTGCGCGGTGAACTCCTGCGCGTCCTGCATCGCCTTCAGCGTCTTCCACGGCACGAGCATCGCCTTGAGGAGCTCCTTCTGCATGTTGCGCATCCCGAGGACCCATGCCGCGACGCGGTTGATGGACGCGTCGAAGTAGTCAAGCGCGATGATGAAGTTCTCCGGCCCCATCTTCACGATCTCCTGCGCGGCCGCGCGGAGGTCGTCGTTCTGGCGGATCACGTGGTCCGAGTCCCAGCGGACGGGACGCGAGATGTGGAACGCAACCTTGCCGAACGTCATGAGGAACGAGCTGATCTTGTCCGCCACATTCTCCGAGATGTGGAAGTGCCCCATGTCGAGAAGCCCGAGGATCTTCGCCTTCATCGCATAGCCCATCACAAACTCGTGCGAGGCGACCGTGTAGCTCTCGACGCCGATGCCGAAGAGCTTCGACTCGAGGAGCGGAATGCAGTGCTTCTTGTTGTACTTGTACTTGAAGATCTTGTCGAGCGAATCCGCCATGCGCTGGCGCGGCCCGAGACGGTCCGAGGGCTCGTCCTTGTAGCCGTCCGGCATCCAGTAGTTGATCGAGCACGGGCTCTTCAGCTCCTTGCCGAAGTACTCCGCGATCTTGAGGCACTGGATGCCGTGCTTCACCCAGAACGCGCGGATCTTCGGATCCGGATTCGAGAGCGTCAGGCCATCCGCCGCCTTCGGATGCGAGAAGAACGTCGGGTTGAAGTCGAGCTTCACGCCAACCTTCTTCGCCCAGGCGACCCACGGCTTGAAGTTCTCGACCGAGAGCTTGTCGCGGTCGGTGACCTTGCCGGTGTGGATGCCGTAGCAGGCGTGGAGATTCACGCGGTGCTTGCCGGGGATGAGCGAAAGCGCGAACGCAAGGTCCTTCTGCAGCTCTTCCGGCGTGCGCGCCTTGCCCGGATAGTTGCCGGTCGTCTGGATGCCGCCCGAAGCGCCGCCCGTCGTCTCGAATCCGCCGACGTCGTCGCCCTGCCAGCAGTGGAGGGAGATGGCGATCTTGCCGAGGTCCTTCAGGACCTTTTCCGTGTCAATGCCGATCTTGGCATACTTCTTCTTCGCGTCTTTGTAGCTCATAGAACTCCTTTCGAACTTTCAAACCTTCAAACTTTCAAACTTTCAAACCTTCAAACTTTCAAACTTACTTCACAATCGCCTTGCGGGCCTCCGCAAGGTCCTTAAACTCGCCACCGGCGATCATCTGGACGATCAGGTTGCCGATCGCCGTGCCCTCGATCGGCCCAGCGAACACCTCGAGCCCCGTCGCCTCGGCGGTGAGCGCGTTGAGGTACAGGTCCTGGCAGCCGCCGCCGACGATGTTGAGCGACGTATAGCTCTTGCCCGTGATCTCGGACAGGTTGCGGATCGCGTCCGCATAGCAGTCCGCAAGCGACTTGTAGACGCACTGCATGAGTTCGCCAACCGTCGTCGGCGCCCGGCCGGACTCGGAGGCGGCCTTCATCACCTCGCCGATCATCGAGTCGGGATTCATGAAGCGCTGCTCGTTCACGTCGACGAGGACGTTGTACGTGTTCTCGCCGCGGGCGATGTTGGAGAGGTCGCCGAAGGAGTACTGCCGCCCCTTCTCGTAGTCCGTCAGCTTCGCCAGCGCCTCCGCCGTCGCCTCGCCGTCCTTGCCCTCGACGTACTTGACGCCGTTCAGCTCGCGGCGGATCGACTGAATCATCCAGAGGCCCATGATGTTCTTGAGGAACCGGTAACGGCCCCACGCGCCGCCCTCGTTCGTGAAGTTCGCGAGCTCGGCGACCTTGTTCGTGATCGGACGGTCGTTCTCGACGCCGAGAAGCGACCATGTGCCACTCGAAAGGTAGACCGCCTGGTCATCGCGCGCCGGAACGGCGAGATAGGCCGACCCCGTGTCGTGCAGCGCCGGCAGGACGACCTTGACGCCCTTGTACTCGCCGACCGTCGCACCCGGCATCTCGAGCTTTCCGAATATCCTCTTCGGCAGGCCGAGCTTTTCGATGAGGCCGAAGTCCCAGTCCTTCTTCGCCGCGTCAAGGAGCGCCGTCGTCGAGGAGTCCGTGTATTCGTGGACGATCTTTCCGGTCAGCCTGTAGTTGATGTACTCCGGCACCGTCAGGAAGTGCTCCGCCCGAGCGAGCTGCTCGGGATGCTCCTTCTTGAGCGCCCAGAGCTGGTAGATCGTGTTGAAGCTCGTCTTCTGGATGCCGACGCGACGGTAGAGGTCGGAAAAGGACAGGACCTCCTTCTCGATCTCCGCATCCGCGCCTGCCGTGCGCGTGTCGCGGTAGGCGACGGCGTCCGAGCAGCGGTCGCCATTCTCGTCCAGGAGGACGAAGTCGACGCCCCACGTGTCGAGTCCGATGGAGGCAATCTCCGCCTTTTTCATCGCCTCGTCGATTCCGGCTTTCACCGAATCGACAAGCTTGTCGATGTCCCAGCAGTCGTGTCCGTCCTGCCGAACCTGCGAGTTCTCGAACCGGAAGACCTCCTCGAGGAGAATCTTTCCGTCTTCGACACGCCCAAGGATGTGGCGTCCGCTCGACGCCCCGATGTCAATGGCCAGGTAGTTCTTCATAAGATTCTCACTCCGGGGCGCCGACGATCTTCATCGCCTTCGAGGCCGCGCCGCCCTTCAGGTCCTCCAGCCACTTCGCCTCGTTGGCGATGGCGTCGGCCTTGTACTTGTCCCACTCCTCGCGGAACTCCTTGAGCGCCTGCGCGGCAAACGGATTCTTCACCGCCTTCTCGGCCTCGACGAGGCACTTCTCCATCTCGTCCGCAACCGTGCCGGCGAAGAGCCCCTCCGCCTTCGTGCGCATCGCGTTGCGGTAGACGATCTGGTCGTCCTCGAACTCCATCGGCGAGGCGAAGCGGAGCTTCGACTCGGTGAGGCCCATGACGAGCGAGAAGAACCGCGCCATCGGCTCGGCCGCCTCGCGGAAGGTACGCGCGAGGTAGTACGCGCGCAGCTTCGGAATGTCCTTGCCCTGCGCGCCCCAGAGCATGCGCTCCATCGTCCAGCGCTCGAGGCGCGCGAGGGCCGAGTGCTCCGTCTCGGCCATCCACTCGTCGAAGCCGCCGAGCTTCACTTCCGCGTCGAAGTCCCAGGCCGCGATGTCCGCGAACGGACGGAGCCCGATGCAGAGGAAGTACTCGTAGAGCGAGAGGTGGATGCCCTGCTGGCCCCACGCGTTCATCGCGCGCCAGTGCATGTCGTTCATCGGCGC
>CADAKF010000097.1 GCA_902788415.1 uncultured bacterium | reverse complement strand
GAGTGGGGAACGGCTGGACGAGACGTGGTTGCCGATTACGGCCATGCGCTATCTCTATCTTTCGGGAACGCCGTTCCGGGCGATCAACTCCGGCGAGTTCATCGAGGACCAAATCTATAACTGGACGTACTCGGACGAGCAGCGGGCAAAAGCGGAGTGGAAGGGCAGGGACAATCCATACGCCGCTTTGCCGCGGATGGTGATGCTCACCTACAAGATACCGGAATCGATTCAGCGCATTGCACGGCAGGGCGAGTTCGACGAGTTCGATCTCAATGTGTTCTTCTCTGCGAAAGGAGAGGGGGATAAGGCGCGGTTCATCTACAAAGACTATGTGCAAAAATGGCTCGACCTCATTCGTGGTTCGTATCTTGAGACGACCACGGACGAGCTGAAACTGGGACGTGGCCGCCCGGCGATGCCGTTTGCCGATTCACGTCTCTTGAGCGTACTCACGCATACGCTGTGGTTCATGCCGGATGTGGCGAGCTGTCATGCGATGGCGAATTTGCTGCAGGAGAGGCAGAACGCATTCTATCATGCGTACAAGGTCAATGTCTGCGCGGGCGCGGGCGCGGGCATTGGCGTCGCGGCGCTGGAGCCGGTTCTGCGGTCGATGGGCGACCCGCTCGAAACGAAGACGATTACACTTTCGTGCGGGAAACTGACGACGGGGGTGACGGTAAAGCCGTGGACGGGCGTCTTCATGCTGCGGAACCTGAAGAGTCCCGAGACATACTTCCAGACGGCGTTCCGGGTGCAGAGTCCGTGGGTGATCGACGGGGAGGACGGACGCGAGATCGTCAAGCGGGAGTGCTACGTCTTCGACTTTGCGCTCGACCGTGCGCTTCGTCAGATTTCGGACTATTCCTGTCGGCTCAACGTGGACGAGAAGAATCCGGAGAAGAAGGTCGGCGAGTTCATCAAGTTCCTGCCCGTCATCGCCTACGACGGCAGTTCGATGAAGCACATCGACGCGGCGGAAATCCTTGACATCGCGATGGCGGGGACGTCTGCGACGCTTTTGGCGCGGCGATGGGAGTCTGCCTTGCTGGTGAATGTCGACAACGACACTCTGCGGCGGCTGATGGCGAATGAAAAGGCGATGGAGGCGTTGATGCGCATAGAGGGTTTTCGTGCGCTCAACAAGGACATTGAGACAATCATCAACAAGTCCGAGCACGTCAAGAAGTCAAAGCGTGACGGCGAGACGCTCACGAAGAAGGAGAAGGCGGAGCTCACGGCGGAAGAGAAGGAGTTCAAGTCCAAGCGCAAGGAGATTCAGGAGAAGCTCATCAAGTTCGCGACGCGCATCCCGGTCTTCATGTATCTCTCCGATTACCGAGAGTACAGTCTGGATGACGTCATCACGAAACTGGAGCCGAACCTGTTCCGCAAGGTGACGGGTTTGAGTGTGAAGGACTTCAATCTCCTCTGTTCGCTCAATGTGTTCAATGCCTCGTTGATGAACGACGCCGTCTACAAGTTCAAGCGCTACGAGGACGCCTCGCTCGTCTACACGGGGCTTGAAAGTAAGCACGAGGGCGAAGGGGTTGGTCTTTTCAACACCGTGCTGACATCAGAGGAGTACAAGAGTCTCTACAAACTCCAGCAGGCGTCGCTTTAGACCTCGCACACCGCACACCGGCAAACCAAAACCAAAACGATTCGGTAAATGACGGAATAAAATGATATAATATATGCCGATGTCAGCGAAAGAGAGAGCCAAGAATCCGCGGATTCTGATTGTCACGCCGGAGATCACGTATCTGCCGGAGGGCATGGGGAACCTGGCCGGAAAGATGTCCGCCAAGGCCGGCGGCATGGCGGATGTCTCTGCGTCGCTCGTCCAGGCGCTGCATCAGCTTGGGGCGGACGTGCATGTGGCGCTGCCGCATTACCGGCGGATGTTCCACGTCGAGACGGCGCAGCTCGTTGCGGACGAGCTTCGCAAGTACAAGAGCCATCTTCCCGACGAGCGCATTCATCTCGCGGAGGACCGGTGCTTCTACTATCGCGATACGGTCTATTCGCAGGGTGACGGCAACCTCAAGCTTGCGCTTGCATTTCAGCGCGAGGTGATCAACAACATCATCCCGCGCGTCCAGCCGGACCTCATCCACTGCAACGACTGGATGACGGGTCTCATCCCCGCGGCGGCGCGCCGCGAGGGGATTCCCTGCCTCTTCACGGTGCACAACATCCACACGCACAAGCTGACGCTGGCACACGTGGAGGATTCGGGCATCGACGCGGCGGAGTTCTGGATGAACCTCTACTACGGGCGTCCGCCGTACAACTACTTCGAGTCGCGCGACACGAATCCGATCGACCTCCAGGCGTCCGGTATCTTCGGCGCGCACTTCATCAACACCGTTTCGCCGACATTCCTGCAGGAGATCGTGAACGGCTGGCACTCGTTCATCCCCGACTCGATCCGCAACGAAATCCGCAACAAGGCAAACGCGGGCTGCGCGGCGGGTATCTTGAACGCGCCGGACTCGGCGGATAATCCGGCGATTGACGACAAGATTCCGTTCAAGTACGGTCCGGACGACCACCGCGAGGCGAAGCGCCGGAATAAGCTCGCCCTGCAGCATGCGCTTGGGCTGGAGGAGAATCCCGACGCGCCGCTCTTCTTCTGGCCGAGCCGTCTCGACCCGGTGCAGAAGGGCCCTCAGCTCCTGGCGGACATCACCTACCGGTTTCTCGACAAGTACCATGCGGACGGCGCGCAGATCGCCGTCATCGCAAACGGTCCGTTCCAGCAGCCGTTCTGGGATATCCAGAACTTCCATGGCATCCACAAGCGCCTTGCGGTCCACAACTTCGACGGGCGACTCTCGCAGCTCGGGTTCGCGGCGAGCGACTTCACGCTCATGCCGTCCCTCTTTGAACCGTGCGGTCTGCCGCAGATGCAGGCGCCGATCTACGGCTCCCTGGCTGTGGCACACAACACGGGCGGGCTTCATGACACTGTGGAGCCGCTCGACTGGGGCGCTTCGCGCGGCAACGGATTCCGCTTCGACACATACGATTCCGGCGGACTCTTCTGGGCGATGGACCAGGCGATGGCGTTT
The DNA here is from genome assembly GCA_902788415.1 of uncultured bacterium. Lineage (GTDB taxonomy): Bacteria > Verrucomicrobiota > Kiritimatiellia > RFP12 > UBA1067 > UBA1067. Next base: position 1,853 of record CADAKF010000097.1, on the reverse strand, counting down.
TACCACCAGCCGACAGATGTTAAGGATCGCGAGATCAAGCGCATCATGAACGAATCACTCCGGCGCTTCAACCACGAGGCGTGCGCCCGCGAATACATCAAGCTTTACGAGAAGATGCTCGACCGGCCGCTCGTGAGGGAGTTTAAGGATTAAGCGGTTTAACGGTTAAGAGGTTTAGCGGTTATGGAAGCGGGAAAACAGGCGAAGGAATTTGCGAAGGCCCTCGAGGATGCGAAGGCGCAGGACGTCAAGACGTATGACGTTCGCGGTATCTCCGGTTTTACCGACTTTTTTGTGGTGGCGACGGGCGCGGCGGCTCCGCACCTGAAGGCGCTCGTGAGGGCGCTTCCCAAGGCGTATCGCGTCTCTGGCGATCCGGAGTCTGGTTGGATCGTCTGCGATTTCGTCGACGTCGTTGTCCACATCTTCTCGGCCGAGGCTCGTGCCTACTACCAGCTCGAGAAGCTCTGGACCAAGTGAAGAACTCCCGGCTGACGCTCGTTCTCCTCGTCCTCTGCTTCGCGCTGTGGGGCGTGGTGAACAACATGTCGGACAATCTGGTGCCGGCGTTCCAGCGCATCTTCACGATGGACCAGTCAAGGGCTGCCCTCGTGCAGGTCTCGTTCTACGGCGCATATGCGGTGCTGGCGCTCTTCACGTCGATCCTCGTCGAGGAGTTCTCCTTTCGCGTCGGAATTTTGCTGGGACTTGAGAACTCTGCCGTAAAAATTCGTGATCCGTCCACGAGGGCTTATTCATTATGATGACTGATTCCGTTGATCCTATCCTCCGTGTGACGGACATTACGAAGCCGTTCGAGTTCGACCTGTCGCGTCCGCTCGAGATCGAGGTCGGCTGCGGGAAGGGGAAGTTTCTGACCGAGCGGGCGAAGCAGAATGCCGATTGCGACTTCCTCGGCATCGAGCGGATGCTCGAGCGGGTGCGGCTCTTTGACGGCAAGTGCCGGCGCGGAAAGATCGACAACGCGAAGGTGCTGCGGCTGGAGGCGCTCTACACGTTCCATTACCTGCTGCCCGCGCATCATGCGCGGACGGTATACGTGTTCTTCCCCGATCCGTGGCCGAAGAAGAAGCACCATTCGCACCGGCTGTTCGGTCCCTTGTTTCTGAACGCGCTCTGGAAGCGGCTGGAGATCGGTGGGAAGCTGGAGTTCGCGACGGACCACAAGGAGTACTTCGAGACGGTTTGCCAGTGTTTTGAGGATGATGCGCTCAGGGGGGGCGGGGCCGTCTCGGCCCCGCGTTTCGAGCGTGTCGAGCCCATGCCGCGTCCCAAGGAGGTGTGGACTGAGTTCGAGACGATGTTCCGCGAGCAGGGGCTCCCGATCTATTCGGCGGCATGGAGATCGCTTGCGGCGGATGACGCACCGCTCGCGCCATTGACGATTCCGCCGGAAGCCGAACCCCGCGAAGGCATAACGCGCAGATATTTGGTATAATTATCGCCGTGAAGCTGGTCGTTCTTACATTTGTTATCCTGTCTGCCTTCTCCTTGGCGTTTGCGGAGAAGCAGCCGTTTGAACGCTACCAGTCAATCATTGATCGGCAGATGTTCGGTCTGCCTCCGCCGGGGTTCGATCCAAACAAGCTACCGAGCGAAGTGCAAAAGTCCTCTGCTTCTGAGAAAGAACTCACAAAGGAACAGGAACAGCTCAAGAGTGCCGTCCATTTTTCCGTCATCAACGTGACGTCCGACGGAGAGACTCAGGTCGGTTTTACGGACAATTCCGATCCGAAGGCGCCGAAGAACTACTTTCTCAAGGTCGGCGAATCGCGCGATGGCTGGACGGTCAAGGAGGCGGATGCCGAGAAGGCGACGATGGTCATCGAGAA
>CADAKF010000096.1 GCA_902788415.1 uncultured bacterium | reverse complement strand
TCGCCACCAAACGCACCTCGCGTTTTGCCGCGATTATTCAGCGGTCCACGGAGCCATTTTTTATTTGAAGCGGAAAGGATTCCGCTTCCCCACTCGTTTAGCGGTCGACCGAGTCGCGTTTTCTTACAAGCGGAAAGGATTCACCCCGCATAGCGCCTGCTTCGCAGCTCGCGCTACGCGCTCGGGGGATATGCTTCCCCACTCTTCTTGTCCGCCAAGCACAAACAACTACTTCACGAACACCGTAAAGCCCTTGCGCTCGTCGTACTTCGAGGGCAACTTGGTGAAATCTTCCGTTACCATCCGATCACCCCGTTCTCCTGGAAGAGTCCGAAGGGACGCAGCGTCTCGTCCAGCTCCTCGATCGTCTTCACCTGCCCCGCGAGCCAGTCGCCGAGCCGGCGCTTCGCCTCCTCGAGCCGCGCGAGCTGCGCGGCGTTCCGCTTCTGGATGCGCTCGTAGCCGAACGGCTGGGATGTCCGGTACCAATCGGCGCGGAAGACCTCGTCGAACGTCCGCATCCGGCGGATCAGCTCGGGCAGGTCCTTCTCCGCGAGGCGGGCAAGAACCGCACGGTCCTTCGACTTCCAGGCGGCGAGCACGTCCCGCTCGTAGGCAACCTTCGCCGCAAGCGTGCGGACAAGCGCCGTCGCGGGCGCAGGGATGCCCTTGAGGTCTGAGCACTCGCGCAGGATGCGGAGGTGGTCCTCCATCACGCGCGCGCCGTCGTCGCGCCACGCCTCGCCCCGCAGGCGGGAGACGTAGTAGCCGCGTGCGGCGTAGTCGCGGCCCGCCTGGGACTCGCTCGGCTTGCGGACGAGGTAGTTGCGGAAGTTGCCGCAGTAAAGCGGATCGTCGTAGAGCATCGCCGGCTCGTGGATCATGTCGGGCCATTCGTCGGCGTAGTGGCGCGTCACCTCGCCGAGCTTCACGAGCGACCGGTAGTCGTGGCCCGTGATCTCGCGAAAGCGCCGGCAGTTCTCCTCCGTCGGCTCGGCCGTCCGCCCGGCCGCGAGCTCCGCGCACGCGAAGAGGCACTCCTCGTCCACTTCGGGAATGCCGTAGGCGCCGTCGTCGCCCCAGAGCGTGAACGTCACCGTGCTGCAGCCCTTCTTGCGCGCGGCCGCCAGCATCGCCGCCGTCGTCGCGAGCGTCTTCTCGCGGTCGACGAGGAAGTGGAACCAGTTCTGGATGCCGCAGGAGACGATCGGGTCGGCCCGGAACGAGGCGTGCCCGTCGATCATCCCCTCGCAGTGCGCCGGATCGTCATGATAGTAATCCCAGTAGACGAGCCGGAGGTTTTGCGGAATGCGCGCGCGCAGCTCGGGCGTCGCCAGCGTGTCCAGCTCGTAGTACTCGCCCGTCTTGGACGCGACGCGGTAGGCGGCGTCGCCGGCGATCCACGGCTCGGTGAAGCCGCGCTTTGCGCAGAGCGCGTTGACGCGGTTGAGGTGCCGCACGAACACATCGAAGCGCGTCTTCTCGCCGGGCAGCCACTTGCACTTGCCGCCCGCGAAGCCGCCCGCCTCGTCCATGTTGAGGTGGATGCGCGCGCCGCCGACGGCCTCCTGCCAGAACGCGAGCATCTTGTCGATGAGCGCGTACGCCTTCTCGTCGCCCACGAGGATCGTCGCCGGGCCGTTCCGGACGTCGGCGTACTCCGCCCAGCGGAACGGCTGCTCGAGGTGGCCGAGCGTCTCGATGCACGGCATCATCTCCATGCCGATCCGGTCGGCGAACGCCTTCACGTCCTTCATTTCCTCGACCGTGTAGCCGCCGCGCATGTAGCCCCACTTCGGCTCGCCTTCCAGCCGGAAGGTGTCCTCGGTGTAGAGCATGAACAGGTTGTAGCCCATCTTGCGCATCCGCTCGAGCCGCGTCTTCAGGTAGTCGACCTTCAGCACGCGTCCGCGCGAGACGTCGATCATCACGCCCAGCGTCTTGAACTCAGCCCGTGCCGCGCAAACGGCACCCATCATCGCCATCAACAGCAGTGTCTTTTTCATGTCGGGTATTTTATCACATTCGGCCTATCGGTTCGTCCGCAACTTTTGCCCATGATTTTGATATAATGGCAACAGCAATTGGCAAGACAGGATTAAGCGAACAGACGAGAAATAAAATGTCCCATAAGACCCTGCGGCGATTTCACGGCTACGACTACTCGCGCGGCGGCTCGATGTTCGTTTCGATCCACCAGAATCGACCGTCTGCCCCCGCCAACCTGCCGCCCAACCTGCCGCCCAACCTGCCGACAGTTACGGGGCTGTCGGTTCGGCGAGGTCGACCACGACCGCGTTGTTTTGAGCGAAGCCGGCGAAATCGCCCAGCGCGATCTTATCGAAGCCGCCAACAATTTCTACGGCTTCATCACCCTTCGGCAGTCGGTGATCATGCCAAATCACGTTCACTTTCGCTTTACCTGGCCAGAAGGCAACCCAAACGCCCTCAATGACATCGGCAAGTTCGTCGGCCGCTTCAAGCAGTTTTCGCAATACCACATCGCCGGTCACGGCCCCCATGTCTGGCAAGACGGCTACCACGACATTCTTTGCGTCTCCGAGCGTTGCAACCGAACGATCGACGCCTACATCGCCAACAATCCGCTCAAGTGGTGGCTCATGTACTGCGATAAGTCGCTGATGCACGTCGAAGAGCCCTTCTACCTGCCCCAAGGCGTCGGCGGAGAAGACCTCTGGCGAGCGGTCGGCAACTTCGATCTTCTCGACTCGCCGCGGCTTGTCTCGCTTCGAATCTCGCAGAAAGTTCCCGAGGAAAGAATCGAAGAAGTCGTCAACGTCTGCGTTCGCGGTGCTCTCGAAAAGGGTTACGTCTATGTCTCGACCTTCTTTTCGCCCATCGAGCGCCGCGTCTTCAAGGCCCTTGCCGGTCTCGAGAAACCGACGATGATCAGATTGCTCTCGACCTATGTCGATCTCGCCTACCGCCCTCACGGCGACGAGCCCCTTCTCTTCTCCAGAAAGAGGCTTCTCCTGCTCTCGCGAATGCCCGACCCCGACGCCGAGCCGCGCCGCGGCGAATTGATCGGTCTTAACTTTACCGCCGCCGAACTGGCGCGAAACGCCGCCGAGGGCAAGGCCGTCTATGTTCAATGCCAGAGCGGGCGGCTGATCTACGGCCAACACCCCGTGTCGTAGCCCCATAAAGGGGCGACGACCAAGTTGAGCCACAAAGACGTTGCGACCAGATTGACCGTCTGCCCCCGCCAACCTGCCGCCTCCAACCTGCCGCCCAACCTGCCGACAGCCCCTTTACGGGGCTGTCGGTTACGACGGGTTTCGTCGGGAGTGTCGTCCAGCGACTCAAATACGTCTTCAAGGTCCGCTACGGCTGCTCGATGCGTGACTGGCGTCAGTCGCGCGGTTGACGAGATCGGCGAGCACGCCCTGCGCCTTGCGGCAGTCGATCTTGCCCTCAATCACCTTCGTCACGTCGAAGAGCGCGCGGACCTCCGCAAGCCGCCCTTCGTCCAGTTCGCCGGACGCCCGGAGGATCCGGATCTTCTCCGCGGCGATGATGCCGTTGCGCAACTCCAGGAATCGCCAGCTCGGCTCGCCGTCCGGATAGCAGAGGAACGTGTCGCCCGCCATCCAGTAGCCATACGAGGCGTCCTTCGCCGGATCCTGCGGCCAGCTGTTCCACGCCCAGCGGAGGAATCCGTCGAGTCCGAGCATCGCCGGAGCCGCCCCGAGCCAGAACGCCTCGCCCGGACCGCTCGACATGAAGGTGTTCGGACGCGGCGGCCAGCAGCAGACATAGAAGGTCGTCGTCATCCCCTTCGCCCGACGGGCGGGAATCTCCGCGAGGAAGTCGTCCGTCACGTGGTTGATGATCTGCGAATAGGAGTCGATCGGAATGCCCTTGAAGTCGCTCGGCTTGCGGTTGCCGGCCATCGAGACCCTGAGACCGGGCGCGTGCTTCTGCACGAAGCGGACGACCTTCGCGACATCCTCCGGCGCACGTTCGTCCATCGCCATCAGCGTGTTCGAGTACCAGCCCTTTTCCTTCAAGTGCGCGGCGAAACGCTCGAGGAACGCGCCCCAGCGCCGTTCCAGCGCCGCCTCGTCGATTTCCTTTCCAAGAGTCCAGGGACAAAGCGAATAGCAGGAGATATCCGGTCCAAGTCCGCACGAAAGGCAAAACGCGACGTACTCGTCGAAAAGCTTGAAGTCGTCCGCCATCATCGAATGATAGGCGTCGAAGCACTGGTGATCCCACGGTTCGTCCAGAAGCGACACGGTGATTGTCTTCTGCCCGGCGCTCGCAAGGAGCTCGTACACGGGACGCATCGCGTCATAGTGCTTCTTCGTGAACGGCTCCGCCTCCGCCATCCGCGCCGTCGCCCACGGATGCTGCCAGAGGTCGAGATAATACTTCCATTCCTTCGCCGGCGGCAGGACGCGGTCGACGACGCGGACGTTCATGTGCCCGCAGGTGTAGACACCCGGTTTCGCGTCCGCCGGGACGGACACCTCCACGACGCGCGGGCCCTCGTCGTCCGAGTCCCAGTCCACGCGGTCGAAGACCTCAAGCCGCTGGAGCGAGTCGGGCACAGGCGCATACTTCACCGACTTCAGGACGCCGAAGCGAACCTTGAGCCCTTTCGGTGCCAAACCCAGTTTCGCGAAGTCCGGAACCCGCGCCGCCACAGTCTCCCCGCGCCACGCCTCGACCTCGAACGTCCGCGCCTCTGCGACAACCGCCGCCGCAAGCGCCGCCAGAACAATCAATTTCTTCATGACCGTATTTTATCAAAAGCAATCATCGAAAGGCAACCACAAACGGACCTGAATTTTGCTATACTATTGCAATCGCACGGACCTGTAGCTCAGTCGGTCAGAGCGGGGGACTCATAATCCCTTGGTCGTGGGTTCAAGTCCCGCCGGGTCCACCAAAAAAAAGAAGCAGGTCCGAAGACCTGCTCTTTCATTTTGGCATTCTCCGAAGAGATTACCAGCGGGTCTCGCGGCGGGGACCACGATCGCCGCCGAAGCCGCCGCGACCGCCACCGAAGCCGCCACGACCGCCACGGAAGCCGCCGCGCTCTTCGCGGGGCTTGGGCTGCGACTCGTTCACGCGGACGGTGCGTCCGTCGAGTTCATGTCCGTTCAGCGCGTCAATCGCGGCCTGCGCCTGAGCGGCGTCGGGCATCGTGACGAAGCCGAATCCCTTGCTGCGACCGGTCATGCGATCGGTGACAACGCGAACGGCGGTAACTTCGCCATATTGCGCGAACGCCGCCTTGAGACCATCGTCGGTCGTCGCGTACGCGAGGTTACCAACATAGATTTCCATCTGACTTGTTCCTTGTTTTCTTTTCTCCCGAACTCGAAAGCACCCGCCTTCTCCGTCCAAGCACACAAATTGTAGCACTTTTAGGCGACAGCCGTCAATAGCTTATCCGGCAATTTCATGGGCTCGGTCAGATTCTTTCCGTTTCGACGCGCTCCGCAATGTTCTCGAGATGACGTGCGACGTCCTTGACGGCGGACATCACCGTCAGGAACGCCATGTCATGCGGAGCATCGCTGGGGGCTTCCTTCAGCTTCAGGGCAAACCGGCGCGTCAGGTCGCGTGCCGTCTCCACGATCCGCTTCTCTGACGCATCCGAATCTATCGCAAGCGCCTCTCCGGACTTCAAGGCGCGGACAATGTCGGCCGCCATCGACCTCATCTCACCCATCAGGTCGTTCGTCAGCTGCAGGACCTCGTCGGAAAGCCCCTCCCGCTGGACGCGCGAAGCCTTCCTGAAGATCTTGAGCGCGATGTCGGAGATTCGTTCGGCGTCGTTGACGCAATGGAGCATCTCCGGCAGCGCCTGCGCCTGACGTTCTGTCAGCTCGCGCTTCGAAATCTCAACGAGATAGTCCCGGAGACTCGCCTGCAATCCGTCAATCTCGCGTTCGGCATCCTGAACGGACTCCTCCGCGACGTTCGCCCGTCCAAGACAGGTGTTCAGCGCGACCGAAGCGACCGTCGCCGCACGCCTGGTCATCTCCCCGAGCGTCCGCCGCGCCGCCATCAGCGCCAACGCAGGACTGGCCAGCAGGCGCGGCTCAAGCGCCGTCACCTTCAGGCTGGTTCCATCACGCAGCAATCGCGTGCAAAGCCGAGCCAAGAGCGGAATGAAGAACGAAAGGACGACGACATTCGCCACGTTGAAGAGCGTATGCGCCATCGCCACATGCCGACCGGGATTCTCGCCCAGGAACGCATTCCCCTCGGCGCAGGCATTGACCAGATGGAAGAACACCGGAGCCCTAACGCCTCCTTCTGCGAAGACGAGCACGAAGGTCATCACCAGCAGCAAGGTGCCGAGGATGTTGAACAGCGCATGCGCGAGCGCCGCACGACGGGCGTTCACGTTCGTCCCGATTGAGGCCAGCAGCGCGGTGAAGGTCGTCCCGATATTGTCGCCCAGGACGATCGGAACCGCCGTCCAGAGGTTGATGACCCCGGCGTTCGCGAGGGCGATGGTTAGGCCAATGGTCGCGGACGAGCTTTGCACGGCGACCGTGCAGAGCGTCCCGACCGCAATCGCGCCCAGGACCGCCCCGAAGGGAAGGTATCCATTTGCCGACGGCGCACAGTCAAAGCGCGAGAAGAAGGAGATGAACTCGGGCAGCTTGGCCAACGCCTTGAGTTCGTGGCTCATCATGTTCATGCCGAAGAAGAGAAGACCGAACCCCAGAACCGTCCGCCAGGCCCCGCGCATCATTGAGCGTTGGGCGACCATCAGCCCGACCACGCCCAGCACGACGGAGGGGAGCGCCAGGTCGGTCACCTTGAGCGAAACGAGCTGGCCTGTCACCGTCGTTCCGATGTTCGCCCCGAAGACGACACCAATCGCCTGCGTCAGCGAAAGAAGCCCCGCGTTGACGAATCCAACGGTCATGACGGTCGTCGCCGAGGAGCTCTGGATGAGTGCCGTAATGCCAGCACCCGCCGCGATTGCCGCAACGCGGTTTTTCGTCACATAGCCGAGAATGGCCTTCATCCGGGCTCCAGCGACCTGCGTGAGCCCTTCGGACATCAGCCCCATTCCATAGATGAAGAGGGCGAGTCCGCCCAACACCGTCATTGCGATTTGCATGTTTCCCGTCATGGCCGTTCCTCATCTTCCCTATCACTTGAGCCAGTTGATGAGATAAAGAAGGATGACGACGGCAACACCAATGCCGATTTCAATTCTTGTTCTCTTTTCACGATCCATTGTCTTTCTCCTC
>CADAKF010000095.1 GCA_902788415.1 uncultured bacterium | reverse complement strand
ACAATTTGCCAGAAGCCGCCATTGTCGAAGCCGATGTGCCGAATGGCGCCTTTTGACTTTCGAAGCCAATTGCTGACGCTTGTGCGTGAGATTCCGCAGACGCGGGCCATTTCGGCCTGGGTGACGCGAGGGTTCTCGCGAATGAGCTCCTTGATCTTCGTAAGGATGCTGTTGTCTGTCAATGTCTGTAAACCCTTGGACCTGGTCGGAGTTGACAGATGCCGTGCGATGTCGGTGAGGAGCTTGCGATCGCCGGTCGGCACGGCCGGAATGGTCAGCTTCAGCTCGGAATCGCCCAGGAGCTCGTATTTCGGGGCTTTGCGGGCCAGTCGGACGGACGCCGAGAGAATGACGGGCACGCCCTCGCCGCGGCGATCCATAATGCGGGATCTGTCAATGTCTGTAAACCGTTCCGCCAGTGGACACCTTGACAGACCTGTACAGATGAGCTCGTTGCGGGAGAACTGGCGCTCGCCGATCTCGTCGAGTGTCAGCGCGTTCGGAAGCCCGCCGGGCGAGAAGATCTCCAGACGGTCGGAAAAGAGATGGATGCGTATCTTCGAGCCGGAAATCGAATAGTCGCGGTGTGCGACGGCATTGACAATCGCCTCGAAGACGGCGTTCATCGCGAACTGAGGGATGTCGATTCGGGCCGGGCTCTTGACGGCGGCGATGCGCATGTTCCGGTTGACGAAACGGCAGGCCTCGTAAATCTGCTCGTCCAATGGGCCGAAAATGTCCTTAGCGTCCAGCTGGTCGTTGGCATTCCGCTCCGTTCCCCGATAGCTGACGGCTTGGATGTAGGCGGACGGCAGATACTTTTCGGGATGTGCACAGGCCAGGAGAATGCCGCCTACGGTCGGACGGAAACACCCATCCGCGTCCTTTGCGATGAAATGGATTTTTCGTAGGAACTCTGAATCGACGGAAGGGGACAACGGCGTCTTGAATCGCGAGAAGAGGTCTTTTCCCAGCGCATTGGTCTCGGCTTGGGGAACGACTTGCTCGTCAAAGCAGATCAGTCGCGTCTGGCTGCGCTGCTGGAAGAGCCGCGCAAGGAATTCGGGCGTCATTTTCCGCTTGGAGCTGCCGATGCGATAGAAGTAGCCGTGCGGACTTTCGTGCACGAAGAGACTCCGGGGGATGTCAATGCGGAGGACGTATTTTTCCGCGCCGGTCTCCTGGGCGAGCGCCAGCTTTCGGATGCAGGCTGGGATCGCGGGTTTGACGATGTCGCAGCAGATGTTCCGCGCCCAGGCTTCGGCAATGTCGAGCTTCTCAGGCGGGATACCGATAATCTTTCGCGTCCGGTCGGCGACGCCAAGGAGGAATGTCGCTCCCTGAGCATTGGCTGCGGCGGCAAATTCGTCCGCAAGATCCTTCGCATCGGGTTCCGAGACGCGTTTCCCCGGGATGTCGATGCGCTTGAATTCAAGTGTCGAATCCTCGCCGAGCATGATCTGTCGTTCAATCGTATCCATTGTGCCGCAAATTCTAACATACGCTCCGCAGGTCTGTCAACTCTGTAAACCCTCCCGGATTCCGCCTACTCCCCATTTGGGGAGTTGTGTCGGGGCGCCGTTTTGGTAAAATACTGGCATAATCTTCTCATCCAAACAAGGAATGTCAACATGAAGAAACTCATGATCGCGGTTGCGATGGGGTCGCTGTGCGCGGTGGCGCAGGCGGCGAAGATTACGGTCGCGAACTTTGACGAGGACCTCGGAACGGTCTATGTCAACAATGTCGCAGTCGCGGACGGTGAATCGGTCGAGGTCAGCGGCTCGGTCACGATCGAACTGAAGGACTTTCGGAACGACTACTACTTCCGCTTCGCGCCCGCGAGCCAGACCGACCGGGAGCTCGCGCTCGCGTGCTGGGAGGGCGTGCCGGCGGGCTGCGAGAACTCGAACCCGGCGGTCTTTACGCCCGACGGCGATCTCACGATTACGCCGAACTTCGACGTGAAAAACTTCTGCTGGGAGTACCAGGAGGTCGAGACGGTCAAGCAGATCGTCAACCACGTCCATCGCTGGGGATTTGGTTCGGTCACCGCCTCCGCGCGTACGTTGGTCACAAGCGCCTGCATCGCGCCCGTCGAGGAAACAAGCGAAAATAACCTCGTCTTCGACTGCGTCGAGCGCGTCCGCTATACGGACGGCAAGCTCTACACGATCATCCGGGCCGGCGGCTGGTCGACGCCTCCGTTCAAGAAGTCGCGCGTGGGCACGTGGGCGCTTGCGGCGAAGCACAGTTACTTCGACACTAACCTGACGAACGACGACAACCCCAAGACGTTCATGCTGACGAACATCGTCAACGCCTCGGAAGTTCGTTCGTGCAGTTACAGCGATTATGTGTTCTACACGGGTTCCGTTTCGTTCGGCGGCCCGGCGACGAATTTCGTCCCCCGCAACACGATTCGTTTCGCGTCCGGCGCCTATGCGAACCGGAAGGAGATGTCGGGCGAGCTTGTTCTCGACAAGGTCCAGACGCTGACCGGCTTCTCCGGTTGCAGCGGACTCACCTCGCTCACGGTCAATTCCCCGGATCTCATGACGATCGACGTCAATGCGTTCTTGAACTGCACCGGGCTGCGCGACGTCGCCTTCACCGGCGACCTCTCGAAACTGACGTCAGTCGCGGAAACCGCGTTTATGGCGAACGTCACGAATTTCACCTTCACGGTGGACCTTCCGTCGAGCGTTTTGCTGGACAACCTGGTCGCGCAGCAGTCCTCCGTTGACGGTACGCACGCCTGCAAGCTGACCGTCGACGCGACGCGGGCGAGCGCGTGGAGCATCGTCTCCGCCCTGACGGCGAACGAAATCGACGCGGGGCTGCCCGCGAACTGCATCGGCGCGTATGTGAACGCCGTCGGCGGTCGCAGGGCGTGGGTCGTTGCGTCCGCGTCCACGGACGGCATCCTTCTCGTCGGCGACATGATGATGACGGACTGCGCAGGCTTCGTCCCGACGGCGGGGCTCGCTAAGGACGAGACGGTCGAGCTGACGGCGCCCGCCAGCTACACATCCTGCAAGTTGCAGAAGCTCGTGAACGGCGTCTGGACGACGTACGAGACGGTGAACGAGACGACCTTCACCTATGTGCATCCGGGCGAGCTCGTGCGCGCGGTCTGGTTCGTCGACGGCGCGCGGCTGACGACGAAGGTCAACGGCTATGGCGGATCGGTCGCGGTCGACGTCGTCTCGGGCACGAAGATCGCCGACGGCGTCTATTCGAAGGGGGCGGTCGTGCGCCTCACCGCGACGGGGCGCGCGGAGCATCCGACGAGCCACCTTGCCGGCTGGGCAGGCGGCGCGTCGGGCACGTCCGCGTCGGTCGAGGTGACGCTGAACGAGGACACCGAGGTGACGGCGGAGTTCGCGCCGGACGAGTGGATCTACACGAGCGCGAAGCAGATTACCGACGGCGAGTGGACGATTACGGCGTCTTCATTGTCGGGGACGGATCTCACGGTCAACGGGATGTCTGGCGGGAACGGCGGACTCTTCTTGCTCGACCTCTCGCTTCCGATTCATCCGGCGGACGATCTCGGGACGACGTACGAGGTCGTCATGCTCAACTGCAACCCGCCAAGTTTGCGCAAGCTGAAGGTCGGTCCGGCGATCACCTCATTCTGCGGCGAATTCTTGCGCGCCAGCACGACGATCGAGGACATCTTCGGACCCGGCACGACCAAGATGAAGGGCTTTCCGTACGCCTTCCTCTACGAGTGCGGTAGCGCGCCGCTCGCGCAGCGGGTCTATGAGGCGAACGACTTCGTCCCGCCGGGAATGACCACCTTCGGATGGTACGACAACCTCGGCACCATCCCGCATCTGAAGGGCACGCTGGAACTGAACGCAATCACTACGCTGTACGTTCATGCGTCGATCAACGCCGGGGTGCTCAACAGCTACCTTTACAAGGAGACGCTGTCGGACGGGACGATCGTCGGCGTCACGAATCTCGTTCTCTCGACGAAGGATCTACAGGAGATCCCGAACGTCTTCAACAACGCGCGGCTTAAGTCGCTCACGGTTGGGAGCACGAATCTCGTTTCGGTTGCCGCGGACTCGTTCAGCGGCGCCGCCTCGACCCTGACGGACGTCACCTTCACGGGCGATCTCACGACGTGGACGACGCTTGCGGCGAACGTATTCCCAGCATGCGCCACCAACTTCTGGTTCGCCAGCAATCCGCCGCAGGCGGATGTGATGGACAATCTCGTTTCCGCGCAGGCCCACGACGATTCCGCGCACAGCGCGCGGCTCTTCGTCGACCCCGGATGCAAGAACTGGTGGAACTACGTGACCGATCCGACGGCGGAGGAAATCGCCGCGGGGCTGCCCGAGAACTGCATGGGCGTCTTCGTGACCTCGAAGGACGCGCGCAAGGCGTGGATCGTCGGGACGAAGCCCGTCGGCGGCGTGCTGCTCGTCGGCGACATGACGATGACGAAGGGCTGCGCGGGCTTCACGCCGACGGCGGGGCTCCACGGCGGCGACACGGTCGAACTCGTCGCGCCCGGCGCCTACAACCGTTTGACGGTGGAGAAGCTCATAAACGGCGTTTGGACCTTTGACAAGGCGATTGACTGCACGTCGTATTCGTACGTCCACGACGGACGCCCGACGCGCGTGATCTGGAGCGCGGTCGGCGCGGTGCTGGACGTGGCGGCGAACGGCTACGGCGGGTCGGTCGCGGTCGAGCTCGTCTCGGGCACGAAGATTGCCGACGGCGTCTACTCGAAGGGGGCGGTCGTCCGCCTCATCGCGACCGGGCGCGCGGAGCATCCGACGAGCCACTTCACGGGCTGGACGGGCGGCGCGTCGGGCGTGTCCGCGACGGTCGACGTGACGCTGGGCGATGACACCACGGTGACGGCGGAGTTCGCGCCGGACGAGTGGATCTACACGAGTGCGACGCAGATCACCGACGGCGAGTGGACGATCACGTCCTCTTCCCTGTCGGGCGATCTTGGGACGACATACGAGGTCGTCATGCTCAACTGCAACCCGCCGTACTTGCGCAAACTGAAGGTCGGTCCGGCGATTACCTCATTCTGCGGCGAATTCCAGCGCCGCAGCACGACGCTTGAGGACATCCAGGGGCTCGGCACCTCGCAGATGAGGGGCTTCCCGTATCTCTTCCTCTACCAATGCACGGGGCCGATCATGACGAACGTCTACGAGGCGAATGAGTTCATTCCGAAGGAGTTCAAGTCGATCAGCTGGTATGCCAGCTGGGGATGTCCGTACCTGAAGGGCACGTTCGAGCTCAGCGTCGCCACGAACCTCTACGTCTTCGCGCAGGAGACGTTCGGCGGATTCAACAGCTGCCTCTATAAGGAGACGCTCGAGGACGGGACGATCGTGGGCGTTACGAACATGCTGCTCACGGCGGAGGGGCTCGAGCGGATTGACGCGGCGATCTTCAACAAGGCGCATCTCGTCTCGCTCACGTTCGGAAGCACGAACCTGCAGTCAATCGCCGCAAACGCGTTCCCGGACTTCAAGGACGCGAACGGCGACTACATCTTCCGCTCGCTCACGTTCCTCGCGCATCCGCCGACGGTCGCCGCGCTCGACAACCTCGTCAAGGTCGCGCCGACGACGAACCTGACCGTCTACGCGTCAAAGTTCGTGCCGGGCTGGAAGGCGATGCGGATGAGCGGCTACTGGCAGGCCGAGGAGTGGGCGGCGCGTCCGGCGGGCTGCTGGGGCATCTACCAGACCGCCGATGGCCAGAAGCGCTACTACCTCGTCCAGAAGGACTCGAAGTACGACGAGCGCAAGGGCTTTACGGTGTTCGTGAAGTAGTTGTTTAGCGCCAGTTCCCAATGCTGCGGTACATTTGCGAATTTATGGTATAATTGTCATATGAATCGCAACGACGGAAAGCTCGATACTGTGCTTTGCGGACAGTGCGGGCATGATGTGATGAGAAAGTGAAACATACGATGCAGAAAGTTATTGTGCTGGCTGTTGGGCTGGTGGCGGCGGTTCTCCGGGCGGCGCCGGTCGAGTGGGAGTTTCCGCGGCTCGGGACGTGTCATGAGGGGATTCCGTTCTCGGACGGCGTCACGGGCGTGCTCGTGTGGGGCGGCGGGGACGAGATCCGCCTCACGGTCGGGCGCGCCGATCTCTGGGACCACCGCGGCGGCTATCCGTGGCTCGCCAGCCAGAGCTACACGAACATCGTCGCGCTCGTGCAGGCGGGGCGCAAGGAGGAGTTGCTCGGTCTCTTCAAAAAGGAGACGCCGAAGGGCGAGCCGCGTAACCCCTACATGCTGCCGCTGGGGCGCGTCGTGGCGAACTCGATCCGTTCACGGGCCTCGGCAGGCTGATTCTCTCGGACGGCAGGACGATCGATCTTGCGATGGGCAAGAAGAGCCGCGCGTTCGCGATGGACCTGTCGTCCGTCGTCGGATACTCGGTCGAGACGGTGCACTGCATGGACCACGCGGTCGTCAGGGAGGCGCTGGCGCCCGTCGGCTTCAAGCCGGCGAAGAAACGCGACGGCCAGAATGAGGGCGGATTCACGTGGGAGATTCCGGGCGACGAGTCGGTTTCGCTCGGCTGGACCGCAGGGAAGACGCTGACGGTGGCGACGGGCCGTGGCGAAACTGGCGCGAAGTGTCGCGCCAGCTTTGAGGCTGTGAAGGCGGAGTCGCTTTCGCAGTGGCGGAAGTTCTGGAACGAGGGTGCGCGGGTGAAGGTGCCCGATCCGGTCATCCAGCGCATCTTCGACTACGGGATGTACCGCTTC
>CADAKF010000094.1 GCA_902788415.1 uncultured bacterium | reverse complement strand
CGCTTCGAGGGAACCTCTCCGCTATCCCGGCACACACCGGGTAGGAACGGGGGGCATTATACTACAAACGGATTAGACAGGGGGGCTCTGGCATGCGTACAAACGCGGCCACGGCCGTCTGCCGCGCCTTACCGTTCAAAGTTCTCATGCCGATTCTCAACATGCTTCTCCCGTTGTTGGGAGAATGATATCAAATTCCATCGCCCCGCGCAAGTCGGGCGGCACAAAGAGTGGGGAAGCGGAATCCTTTCCGCTTGTCAAAAACACGACTCGGTCGACCGCTATGCCGCGCCTCCCTTAGCTCAAGTTGCCGATGACCGCCTTGATGCGGCGGACACCGGCGGAGGAGGACTCCTCCTTCTTGATCTTGAAGCTGCCGAGCTCCTTCGTGTTCTCGACGTGCGGACCGCAGCAGATCTCCTTCGAGATGTCGCCGATCGTGTAGAGCGAGACCTGGTCGCCGTACTTCGCGCCAAAAAGCGCCATCGCACCCTCCGTCTTCGCCTCCTCGACCGTGGTCATCTTCTTCGTGACGGGGATGCCCTCGTTGATCCACTCGTTCACGAGGTCCTCAACCTTCTTCTTCTCCTCGTCCGTCATCTTCTGCGGCCAGGAGAAGTCGAAGCGAAGCCGCTCCGCCGTGATGTTCGAGCCCTTCTGCAGCGCCGTCGGACCGAGCACCTTGTGGAGCGCCGCGTGCAGGAGGTGCGTCGCCGTGTGCATGCGCGTCACGACCGCCGAGTTGTCCTGCAGGCCCGCCTTGAAGGAACCGGCCGAGGTCGTGCGCGAAAGCTCCTGATGCTTGCGGTTCGCCTCGTCGAAGCCCTCCTTGTCGACCGTGAGCCCGTCCTTCACCGCCATCTCGCACGTCATCTCGAACGGGAAGCCGAACGTGTCGTAGAGCTTGAACGCGGTCTTGCCGCTGATCTGGCTCTGTCCGTGGGCCTTGAGCTGCTCCGCGACCTTCTGGTACATCGCCTCGCCCTTGTCCAGCGTCGCATTGAAGCGTTTCTCCTCCGCCTCGAGGTCCGCCTTGCAGGTCTCGAGGTTGACCTTGAGCTCCGGATAGACGTGGTTGTACTTCTCGCAAATGACCTCCGCAAGCTTCACCGTGAAGCCCGGCGCGATGCCGATCATGCGCGCGAAGCGGACCGCGCGGCGGATGAGGCGGCGGAGGACATAGTTCGCCCCGACGTTGCCCGGCTTCACGCCGCCCTTCGGATCGCAGAGGATGAACGTCGCCGTGCGCATGTGGTCGGCGATGATACGACGGGCCTTCAGGAGATCGTCGGCACTCAGCGCGGCCGAGACGGCCCCGCCCCCCTGTGAAGCGCCATTGGCCCCGCGGAGCTCGTCGATCTTGGCCATAATCGGCGCGAAGATCTCGGTGTCGTAGACGGTCGGGGCGCCGCTCAACATGCAGATCGTGCGCTCGACGCCCATGCCGGTATCGACGTTGTGACGTCCGAGCGGCTCGAACTCACCCTTCTCGTTCTTGTTGTACTGCATGAAGACGTCGTTCCAGATCTCGATGTACTTCCCGCAGTGGCAGCCGGGACGGCACTCCGGCCCGCACTTCTCCTTGCCGGTGTCGATGAACATCTCCGTGTCGGGACCGCACGGGCCTGTCGTGCCGGCCGGACCCCACCAGTTGTCCTCGCGCGGCAGGCGGAAGATGCGCTCGTCCGGGATGCCGAGCGACTTCCAGATCTCGACGGCCTCGTCGTCCGCCGGAATGCCAGGCTCGCCCTTGAAGACGGTGACGTTCAGCTGCTCCGGCTTGAAGCCGAGGTGCTGCGTCAGGAACTCGAAGCTCCAGCTGATCGCCTCCTTCTTGAAGTAGTCGTTGAGCGACCAGTTGCCGAGCATCTCGAAGAACGTCAAATGCGCCGCGTCGCCGACCTCGTCAATGTCGCCCGTGCGGACGCACTTCTGCACGTCCGTGAGGCGCGTCCCTGCCGGATGCTCCATCGCGCCCATCAGGTACGGGACGAGCGGATGCATGCCCGCAGTCGTGAAAAGGACCGTCGGGTCGTTCTCCGGAATCACCGAGGCGCCGGGAATGATCTTGTGTCCCTTCGACTCGAAGAACTTAAGGTAGGTGTCGCGCAGTTCGTCAGCGGTTAGGTTTTTCATTCTTTTTCCTTCTCAAGCGGAAAGGATTCCGCTTCTCCAAGCTCTACTTGTTAAAGCCCTTGTGCGTCATGAACTCCCAGATGCGGTCCATCCACGTGTAGCTGCCCGTGCCCGGCGCAGCCTTGCGCTGGAAGCAGTGGGTGCGCGTGGCAAGCGTGTGCAGCTCGCCCTGGATGCCCATGCGGCGGAGCTGCTCCCAGCACTTCACCGAGTTCATCGCCGCCCAGCCGTCCGCATCGCCGTGGATGAAGATCGTCGGACACGTCGCGAGGTCAAACGAGAACTCGGGGACGAGCCGCGCGTCGTCCTCGTTGCCGCCCTGCGCGTTCGGCGCCTCGCCGCCGTCGGTGAGCGCATACGCGGGATAGATCGCGACCGCCCACTGCGCGTTGCAGGGAAGCTTGTCCAGCTCGTCGACGTCCCAGTAGGACCGGTGCTTCGAGCTCGTCGCGCCCATCAGCGTCAAGTGCCCGCCCGCGGACGAGCCCATGATGCCGATGCGGTTCGGGTCGAGTCCCTTCGCCGCGGCTTTGGAGCGGACGATGCGGATCGCGCGCTGCAGGTCCTGCCAGGCCGTCACGTGCTTCTGGATCCCCGTGTACGGACGCGGCGTACGGTACTGCATCGTCACGACCGCCATGCCCTTCTCGTTCAGGTAACGGCGGAACGGCGCGACCTCGAAGCTGCCGGGGCTGTTCGCCATGTAGCTGCCGCCCGAGTAGATGATCTGGATTGCCTTCGTCGTCAGGTTGGACGGGATGTGCCACTCGATGTAGGGGAGGCACTGGTTCGTCTGCACGTCGGGCATCTTCCCCTCCGGCCAGACCGGCTCCTTCTCGTACGTCGCGCGGGCGGCGTCCGACGGATAGCGCGTCATCAGGTCGACCTCGGCCTCAAGCGGACCGAAGAAGCCCATCTGGCGCATGAACTCGATCGCGCGGTCAAGTCCGTACGCGCCGTGCGACTGGTCGGGGTAGAGGTGCAGTTCCGCCGGGATCTTCCGCTTGCGGAGCTCGCGGTAGATGAGCGTCGAGCCGTTCGGCGTGTAGGGGTCGAGCCCGCCGTGGTGGAGCGACATCGGACAGGTCTTCGCGTCAAACTTGAAGACGGGATCGAGCTTCACGTCCGGCGCGTCGCCGTCGCGCGTCGCCGGCGTTCCCTTCGCGCCGTCCGTCGTCACGTACGCGGGCGCGTTCGCGATCGCCCAGTTGAGATGGCACGGGAGGTCATCCGCCGCGTCCACCTTCGCGTAAGCCGGCGTCAGGGCGCTCGTCGCCAGGAGAACCGTCAGGTGCGAGCCGGCGGACATGCCGATTGCGCCGATCTTCTCGGGATCAAACCCGCGCTTCGCCGCGTCGGCGCGCACGAGCCGCACGCCGCGCTGGCCGTCCTCCCAGCCGCTCTGCCACACGGGAAGCCCCTTCGGACGCGGCGTGCGGTAGACGAGGTTCACACACTGGCAGCCGAGGGCCGTGAAGCGCTCGCGCCAGAGCTTGATGAGGCCCGTGTCGCAGCAGCACTCGTAGCTGCCGCCCGAGATGAGGATCATGCAGATGCCGTTCGGATTCGCCGGCTTCTCGAACCACTCGAGATACGGCATGCGGTGCTCCTCGGGCTTGAACGCGGGGTCCTTCTTGTACCTCTCGCCCTTGATCCACTGCTCGTCGGTCATGACGCCGCGCTGGTGCTCCTGGTAGTTCGGGATCTTCCCCTCCGGCCACAGCGGCACGCGCACGCCGTTTCGCCACGGCTCCGGCGAAGCGAAGAGGGCAAAGGACAGGAGACAGAAGACGAAAGACAGAGACTTGGCGTTTTTGATATTCATAGGTATCAGTTCCTTCCTGAAAGCGAGAGTTTGATGATTGTTTCGACAGAATCAACTGCGGGATTCTTCGCGAGGACGTCCGCCACCATCTTGGAGGAGGTCTCCTCGTTGAAGCCGAGCGCGCGGAGCGCGGCGACCGCGTCCCGCGCCACAGGGGCGGAGGTCCGCCCCGGACCGCCATCGCCGCTGCCCTTGAACGCGAACTCCGAGACCTTGTCCTTCAGCTCCACGCAGATCTTCTCGGCCGTTTTCTTGCCGACGCCCTTGATCGCCGAAATGCGCTTCGCATCCCCGCCGGTGATGGACATCGCCAGCTCCGAGACGGACGAGCCGGAGAGAATCGCGAGGGCGATCTTCGGCCCGACGCCCGAGACGGACGTGAGCTTCGCGAACATCTCCTTCTCGTCCGCAGTCGCGAAGCCGAAGAGAAGTTCGTCGTCCTCGCGGACGCAGTGATAAGCAAGAAGCTTCGCCTCGGAGCCGGTCCGCGGCAGTTTTTCGTAGGTCGAGACGGGGATCAGCAACTCGTATCCGACGCCGGCCGCGTCAATGACGGCCTGCGTCGGACCCTTCTCCACCAATGTGCCTCTGATGTAGGCGATCATAGGTGGTTATTATATCAAATTCTGCGCCGGTTCGGCAGTCCGCCGCTTAAGCAACACCCTTATCCCGGATTTTCAGGGATAATTTATCCCAGATTTTCACAAGACCCCCGAAAACATTGGGCGAAAAATATTTTCGGGCGGGTCCAAAACCGGTCGAGACTTTCCGTCCGATCCGTCCGGGCCTTCGGCCGAGACCAACAAAAACCGACGACGCGGGGGCTGCTGCGCAGCCGAAACGACGCGGGCGAGGCGCGGTTCGACGGGCGAACGGTATTTCAGCTGACAGTACGCTGGATTTCCGTTGCCGTTTCGCCCGTCATCGCGCCTCGCCCGCGTTGTTTCGCCCGTCGGGTCGTCCCCGCGCCGTCGGACACGAAACGCTCCGCGTCACGAAAGGCCACGAAAACGCGCGTCCTTCCGTCGTCAGCGACAACAGGCGATGTCAAGCAGCTCAGGC
>CADAKF010000093.1 GCA_902788415.1 uncultured bacterium | reverse complement strand
ATGGACTTCTCGCATGCGTCGAGGATGATGCGCGGCGCCGTCACCATGATCGCGTTCGACTCGGGGAACGCGACGGCCATCTTCGTCACCTTCCAGTTCGTGCCAAAGTCGCCGCTCCACATCGAGTTTAAGCTCTCCGCGACCTCGACCGACGACGCGTGGTTCAGCTTGAAGATGCGCGTCTCGATGCGGCTCAACGCCGCGATGCGCTCGGCCTTTTCCTTCTCCTCGGCCGCCTTCAGCTCCTCCTTGGCCGCCTTTTCGTCCGTCAACGCCTTGGCCGTCTGTTCGGCAGCGGCCTTCGCGGCGGCTTCTGCCGCAGACGCGGCGGCCGTCGCGGCAGCCTTCTCTGCGGCCGACTTGACCAGGTCCTCGGCGGCGGCCTTTGCGGCATGCTCCGCCGTCTCGAGCGCCGCCTTTTCCCAGGCGGCTCGCGTGGCCGCAGCCCTTTCCGCCGCCTCGCGCACGGCGCGCTCGGCATAGCCCTGGAGCAGGTCGTCAGGCTCCCGGGCGGGGGCCTCCCGCGAGGCCGCCATGCCAAACGCGGCGCAGGACAGGACGAGGACGGAAGCGAAGACTGTCTCTCTCATGGTCTGTTTAGCCCTTGAACACGAAGAATTTGCGAATAACGAAATTGACCATCACTGAAACCACCACATTGATTACAAACGAATACGTCGTCTGCATCCCATAAAAGCGAACCAACGTCCAGATTGACGCCGAACCACAGAGAATCGCGAACCCACTGCTCGCAAGGAACAGCGCGTACTCGACAATCCAATGATGACGCCCTGGCGTAAACACATAACGGCGGTTCAAGAGCCAGCAGACGAGATTGGCAACGAAAAACCCGACGAAATTGCAGTATACCGCACGCGTCGCCCGTTCGGCATCCGAAACCGAGGAACTCGCGAAACCGAGAAACTTCACAAACAGATCATCGGACCCGAGGCACGGCCAAACGTACGCGGCAAACAATTCGGCGACCGCGAGATTAATCGCGGTCGCCAGAATTCCGATGACCCCATACTTGAAAATCTGCCAGAACAGATTAGCCATTCATCACATTCCCCCGCGCCCACGGAGCGAACCGTGCGAGAGGAACCCGTCATACTTGCGAACCAAGAGGTGCGACTCCATAATGCGCAGCGTGTCCAGCGCCACACCGACGATAATGAGAAGCGACGTGCCGCCGAAGAACGACGCGATCGACCACGGAATCGTCATCCAGCCCATGAGGAGCATCGGAATCAGAGCCACAATCAAAAGACCCGTGCCGCCAATCAGCGTAATCTTCGTCATCATGTCATCAAGATACTCGGCCGTCGCACGGCCAGGACGAATGCCAGGAATGTACGAGCCGTCCTTCTTCAGGTTCTCGGAGATGTCGACCGCATTGAACTGCGTCGCCACCCAGAAGAACGCAAAGAACAGAATGAGCACCGCGTAAACGACCATGTGCAACGCGGACGTCGAATCGCCCAGACGCTCGGCAAAGCTGTAGAGGTGCTGCCCGAACGAGGATTCCGTGCCCTTGAAGCACTTCATGAGAATCGCACTCGGAATCTGAATGAGCGGCTGCGCGAAGATGATCGGCATAACACCCGTGTAGTTCACACGAAGCGGCATGAACGTCTGCTGCATCCCGTAGGTGTTGCCGCCCGAAACGCTGCGGCGCGTCGTGTGAATCGCCACCTTGCGGACACCTTGCGTCAGCATCACCGTGCCCATCACGACGAGGACGAAGAAGATGACAACGATCGGGAGTTCCGCAATCGGCGCGTTCGCCTCAACGCCGGCGAGACCGAAGTAACGCTGCCAGGCATCGATGATCGCCTGCGGCAGACGCGAGGTGATGTTGATCATGATGATGAGCGAAGCACCGTTGCCAATGCCGAACGTCGTAATCTGATCAGCGAGCCACATCACGAACAGGGAAGCGGACGTCATGCCGATCACCGTGATGAGATGGAACCCGAGACCGGGATTCGACACAACCTGAACGAGTTGCTGCCCGTCCGAGAGCCCAATGCCGAGCCCCGGCATCTGGAGGACCGTCGCAATGCCCCACGACTGCACGACGCAGAGGACAATCGTCAGGTAACGCGTAATCTGCGCGAGCTGCATACGGCCCGTCTCACCTTCTTTCTTGAGCTTCTCAAGCGAAGGGATGACGGACGAAAGGAGCTGAATCACGATCTGCGCCGAAATGTAGGGCCAGATCGAGAGAAAGCCGATCGCGCACTGACCGAGCGCGCCACCCGTGAATACCTCAAAAATGTCAAAAAGGCCGCCGCCGTTCGGATTCGCCGCGCGCATATCGGCAATCGCCTTTGAGAGCGCCGCAAAGTCAACTCCCGGCGTCGGCACCTGCGACACCAGACGGCACACAAAAACAAGGCCCAATGTAATCAAAATTTTCTTACGGAGCTCCGGAATGCGGAATGCGTTCGAAAAACCCTTCATCATCGACATGATTCTATCTTCTCCTTCTTTTGGAAACCATTATGCGTATTATATCACAATATTTGCTGTTCGGGCAACTGCCATTTGGATGCGATTGTAAACTGTTGGCCGCCCGACGCGTGAAACCTCGCATCCGACCGCCGCGATGTGCGTACGATTGCCCTTGGGCGTCTCGTTCATTCCTGACATTGTCCATGCTCCTCGATTTTCCGCTCGCGGAGGCGTTTTTCCTCGTCGCGATTGAGAACTTCCACATAATAAGGTGAATGTCCGCCCCGGCAAAACAGTCCGTGCACCGCTCCCGGCCCTTCCGCGGCTATCGCCGCCTTGATCAGATCAACCATTGAAGCGCTGATCTGAAGCCCCGGCACGAAAACGGGAATCCCGGGCGGATACGGCACGAGAAACTGCGAGGCGATGCGCCCGATCGACCCGTCGAGATCCACCAGTTCGCCGTCGCAGAGCGCTGCGTCGTGAGGCAGCACCACCGGCTGGCCTGAAACCGCCTCCGCCACAGTTCCAAGGCCAAAGTCTGTCTGTGGCCGCCCGATGAGTTCGCGGTTGAGCCGGCATACGCGGTAGAGATCTTCGAAATGCTCCTCGACCGTCCCGGCAGTAACGAGGAACAGCACCGTCGTGGCGGTGGATTTTTCCCACTGGATGTGAGATTTGAGCAACGCCTTCTTGAATGCGCCCGCCGCTGCTGGAGTCTTGAGCATCAGCACAATCTTCATCGGGTCTTTGAAATACCCTTCCGCCGCCCAATCGGCACCGCCCGCGGCGATATCTTCGAGCTCCGCAAAGCAGTCGCGCTCGTCAAGCGCGCATTCCGCGGCGACGCGCGCGCGGAACTGGGCGATCCACTTCAAGCGCTCGTCAATAAGCTTCATGCCTTCGAGCCGCATCTGCACGCCCGCAATATCGAGCGTAGCGAGAAAGGGATAGTGCGGAGAAGTGGAATGCCAATAGCGCAAAAATTCGTGCAAGTCATGGGAGAACTTCTCAAACGAACCGTGCGAATTCAGCGCGAAGCGCTTGCGCAGCCAGCGGAACTGCGGCGACGAATCCTCCTCCAACAAGGCCTTGAACCGAAGCGAGACATGAATCATCGACGCTTGCGAGAAGGCGGCCATTGTCTTGTGGGTGGACTGCACCGAGAAATGCGCGCCGCTGGTTTCGTTCACCGCGTTGTAGCGCATGGTGCGCGCGCCGTCACGGTCGCGGCGGGTATAGAGAGGATGAAAGCCGAGGTATCCAGCCCAGGCTTCGTCGGCGTAGAACAAAACCCCCGCGCGCTCCGCCAGCCGGGAGATTTCCCAGACCGGATACAACACCCCTTCGTAGGTGCAGGTAGTCAGAATCAGCAGCCGCGGACGGTGGCTGGCCTGGGCGGAAAGCTCGCGCTCGATGTCGGCGAGCGAAACCGGCCCCCACACGCCCAGGCGCGCGTTCCAGCGCGACGGCAGATAATGCGGCACGGCGCCGGAGGTGACGATGGCGTGATGAACCGACTTGTGGCAGTTGCGGTCGACTATTACCAGCTCCCCGGGCTTGAGCAGCGTCATCAGCATCGCCTTGTTGGAGGTGGAGGTTCCGTTCGTCACATAACGGCTAAGGGCGCTGCCGAAAATCTCCGACGACATCCGTTGGGCCTCGGAAAGCGGCGTGTGCGCCTCGGGACTCGAAAGATCGCCCAGCGATTCGACGGATACGGAAAGGTCGCTGCGGAAGATCGTCGAGCCAAACGCCTCGTGGAAGCCGCGCAAAAAAGGCGAAGAAGCGAAAGCGTTGCCGCCGTTGTGCCCCGGGGTGTGCCAGTTGGTGCCGGCCTTGACCTGCACATACTGCCGCAGCGCGTTCCAGAAGCGCGGTTTCCAGAAGGCCTTGAACAAATGCACCAGCCGTTCGCGGTGCCGTTCAGGATCGAGGAAAACCTCAATCGGCTTCTTCGCCCAGCGCCGCTGCGGCACGACCACCGGCGCATGGCCGGGATAGGTCACAACCACGCGCGGAATTGCGGGAATATAGGCCTTGAGCCAGTCCTTGAGCGAAAGATTCCAAACCCTGTCGCCGAAAAAGTTGTCATCGACCAGGAAAAGACACGTGCCGCCGCCCGCCTCGCCAAGCCCCTGCGCAGGATCGCCACCGACGAAGAGCACGTGCGGCAATTGCTCCGGCCCCGATATCGCCACCAACTTCAGCGGCGGATACTCCATAGGCATGCGCACGTTGAAGGCATCGTGGCAAAAATCGCGGAAAGCGTCGGAAAGGCCGTGCTCCACCAGCGGAATCGACGAATCGTCGTCCCCAAACGGTTTATGCAACCACAAAACAGTAAGCGATCTCATCTGATGATGCGTGAGAAGAAAAAAAAGAACCGGCGGCGTCCTACTCTCGCACGGGCGAGTCCCGCACTACCCTCGGCGATGGAGCCCTTGACTTCCGTGTTCGGAATGGGAACGGGTATAACAACTCCTCTATGGCCACCGGCAAAAGGGAAATAATCGAATAATCGAATAATCGAATAATCGAATTACCCCCAACCGAAGTTGGGAATTAAAGAGAAT
>CADAKF010000092.1 GCA_902788415.1 uncultured bacterium | reverse complement strand
GGCGGCACGGATTTCGTGTCGCCGTACAACATCTTTCTCTTCGGAGACGGAGGCAACTGCAACTACCCCGGCTGCAAGCGCATCCGCAGCGCGCGGATGACGGAAGCCGGCGGCAGGACGCTCTTCAATCTGGTGCCGTTCGTCAAAAACGGCGAGGCGGCGTTCTACGACACCGTTTCGAAAACCTGGAAGACGCGCTACTACGCCAACCGCGCGGATCTGCAGGCGGGGCCCGCCGCCGTCGGCGGAGGCATGGCGCAAGGCGTCTCGCCGCTCGTACGCGCACCGAGCAAGGGGTTGAACATCCTAGTCAGATAGCGCTGATGGTGGACCGGGCGGGGACGGTTCAGATTTTATCTATGAACGTTCACACGCGAAGCGTGGGAGGCTCGCTGACCGAGTACGTCAACATCTGCGGCGATAAAGTTACGGTGAGTGTGATATAATATTGCCGTTGGCGTCGCAGTGGCCGACGGCACGAAACTTGAACTCAAATACTGGAAAGTCTGAAGGACGATGTCTATGCTGATACGTTTGCTTTGGACGGCATTGGCATCTCTTTGGACCTTGCATGCCTTTGCCGCGACGAATGACGTCACCACCTTGCCCGAGGTGGTCGTCTGGGGCGATCGGGAGGCTGTCCGCTCGGTTCGCGCAAGCGACGAGATCTGGTGCGATGTGTCGCCGGCCGTCTCTGTCCGCGGACAAGGCGAAGCCGGGACGCTCACGGACCTCGGCGTCAACGGTTCGTCCTTCTCCGAGGCGGGCATCGTGTTCAACGGGGCAACGGTTCGCAACGCTCAGACCGAGCATTTCAACGCTGACCTACCCGTGGCCGCTGACTGGCTGGGCGAACCGCGCGTGCTGACGGGCTTGGACCTCTTCCGCGCGGGAGCTGGACATCCGGCGGGATCGCTGTCCGTCGGACTCGAACCTCCTGCCGAACGTGGCGGCAGGGCTTCGCTGGGCGTCGGTCTTGACGGACTTGTCTTCGGACGCCTGAACGACATCGAGACATTCGGTCTCGGGGCGACGGGGAGAGGGTGGATCGGCATCTTCGCCGAAGCCGCGCATGCCGACAGGGTGGACGGATACGACTCGAACCCGATGGACCGCGCGACTGCCGGCGGTCGCATGGGATTCGGAACGGATGTCTGGTCTTTTGACGCGCTCGTCTCCTGGCAATGGCGGGATTTCGGTTGCACAGGTTCCTATGGTGCCAGCGAAAAGTTCCCCGCCTGGGAAGAGGACCGGACGGGACTCGTTTCGGCGGCTTGGAAGTACGACGCCGACGACGATCAGGCCAGTGAGCTTTCGGTTCTCTGGACGCGCGGAAGGGACGCCTATTGGCTCGATCGGGACAACCCCGACTTTTACGAGAACACGCATTTGGCGGACTCCGTGACGTTGCACGGGATGACGCGGCGCCATTTCTCGGATTGGGCGTTTGTCGATCTTCGCGGCGATGCGGACGCCGAGGTCTATTCGACCACGCATCACAGGACAGACCCCAAGACCAAGTCGGAGAGCTTCCGCCGTTTCCACGGATCGGTGGCGGCGTTGCCAGGCGTGCGTCTCGGGGACTGGGAGTTCGCCGCAGGCGCTGCGGCCGAGCTATACAGCGATTACGAAGGAACGTGCGCGCCGGCAGGCGGCATTGTCTATCGTCCAGATGAAGACTCGAGACTCGCGCTTTCGTATCGGGAAGGCACGCGGCAACCGAGCTACACCGAGCTGACCTACGACAGCCCCGACAGCAAGGGAACGATCGACCTGCCCCTACAGCGAACGCGGTCGGTGAATCTCGACGGTTCGCTCGAAAGGGTCGGCGACGTGCGCCGTGCGCGTGTGGGGGTGTTCTTGATGCAGAGCGAGGATCTCGTCGACTGGCTGAAGAGAGACCGGTCTTCGGCTTGGAAGGCGACGGCTCTTGATCCGGTGACCTCTTTTGGATTCTCGGGTGATGCCGAGTGGACGGCGACCAAGAATCTGTCTCTCATTCCGCGTGGGGCACTCGTGATCAAGCAGACGTCGACCGACCTATGGGCCTCTCGCTATGCGATGGACTACCCGATCGCAGCGTTTTCGCTCGAGGCCTCGTATCACGTGACGGAACTCTGGCGCGTCTCGTATCGGCAAGGGGTGTCCGTCTGGAAGTCGAACCCGGTCAGGAGGGGGGCGTCCGTGCAGAATCTCTCGCGGTTCGAGACGACGGTAAAAGCGCCTTTCTGCCGAGAGCTCGAGCTGATGTTGGGGTTTTCCGACCTCTTCAATCAGGCCTTCGAGGTTTATCCGGGGCAGAAGGCGCTTGGCTTTACAGGTTACCTCGCCGTAACCTACCGCTGGTGAGCCAGATGCAGCCGGATGGCGCGCCTACTTGAGCTCGATCCAGTCGCCCGACTTGCAGGCGACTTCCGACAGGCGGCCGTTGCGGCGGATGACGAAGGCGTCCTTTCCGGAAGCGTTCATGACGATCGTCTTCTTCGCATCGGGGATCTCGAGGACGCGTCCGTCATCGTAAAGCCCGATGATTCGCTCTTCGTCGGACTCGGCCTCAATGACGGGATACTGAAGTTCGGGATGGTGAGGCGTGAATGTCCCGTGGAGGAGCGTCTGACGATGCTCCTGCGAGAAGCGGATCCACTTCTCGATCATCTCGCGGTGTTCGCGCGGGGCCGAGCGGAGCATCAGCGAATACTGGACGACGCCGAACATCGAGTTGATGACATAACGCGCGGCAGAGGCAGGCGTCTCGGCGAAGTTCCACTCGAGCATGTCGGAATGGACGGCCGTGCCGCCCGAGACGAGGCGGAGGTTCGCGATCGCAAAGCGGTTGCGACGCATGTCCCCGGGGCAGTCGCCAACGCGCAGCATGTTTCCGACCTGGCGGACGCCGGGCCCGACATAGTTCTGCCGGAACTCAAGGAGGATGTCGCTCTTGACGGCGGCGAGCGCCGCGCGAATCTCCCGCATCAGGCGGTCGACCGCCTCCGGAACGCTGTGGACGTCGCGTCCGGCGTAGTTCTCCTTCTCGGCGGGGTCGCCCGTCGCCGGCAGGAGGGTGAAGGAGTCGATGAAGTCAAGCTTCAGTCCGTCGATGTCCCACGCCTTCACCGCCTTCACGTAGGTTTCGACGAGAAACGCCCGCACCTCGGGGAAACGCGGGTCGAGAACCGCCGTGCCAATGTCCGACAACTCGTCAACGAGATACTTGCCCTTGAACTTCGCGTAGTTGGCGCTCTTGACGCCGACGAACGAGACAGCATACCAGACCATGTACTTCATCCCAAGGTCGTGCACCTTCTTCACGTGCGCAGCCATATCGGGGAATCGGCGTCGCGAGACCTCCCAGTCGCCGCAAAAGGCATAGCCGCGTCCGGTGTCATCTGTCTGCCACCCGTCATCGAGAATGATCGTCTTCATCCCAAGTCTCGCGGCAATCTCGAGCTCCTCCTCAAGGGGCTTCGCAAAGACGTCCTGATGGAAGCTGTACCAGCTGGAATAAAGCGGGTCAAACGCGGCAGGGGGCGCGGACGCGATCCTGTAGCCGCCAGCCCTCTCGATCCACGCGGCGCTCTCTGAAACGGCCTTGCCGAAATACTGGCGGCGCGTGTCAATGCGGACGGACGTCTCGTAGTGCGAGATCGGCGCCTCGGGCTTCTCGAAATAGCGGAAGTCTATCTCCAGAAGGCTCCCCTCCTCGCGGACGCCGCCCTTGAAGTTCACGAACCGCGTGCATTCGCTCGCCGCGAGCGCCAGAACGCTTTCGTCGTTGCCGTTCAGGAAGGCGTAAAGCGGCATGTGCCGAGCGAACTGGGACTCACACGCGCCGCCCCAGTTCGGCGGAAGCGTGAAGTTCCCGTCGTTCACGGACCAGCGGTAGAACATCTCGACTTGCGGAACCTGGAACCCGACCGTGAATTTCGGCGGCTGGCGGCGCCCCGGCGCGTCCAACGTGACCGTGACGATCTCAACTCCCTTCTCCGGCTCCTCGCGCACACAGGCGACCTTCCAGTCACCCGGCTCCGCACAAGAGACCTTCACTTCCCCGAACGAAAACGGCATCGCTATCGTCGCCGCTACGAAAAACCCCATCATCGGCTCTTTCTCCTTTCCTTGTTCACTTGCCAACCAGACCCCTGTTCCGGCAAACGCATAAGATTATAGCATAATTCGTCCGTCAGCGCACCGACCTCCCGCGCTTATTGACATACTCCTGGGGTTTTGCTTGCGAACGTGGAAAGTCGGGCTATCAAAATCTACCTATTGGATGGCAGTGATTTGAAACAGATTAAATTTCAAGGACGACGGAATCGCCCCACGGCATGTTCGCGACCATCCGGCGCGGCGACATGTGCCGCCCAGACGCCAGGCTCGACTTCTGCCGACTCGGCCCGCACGGCATCGCCCGCCAGCGTCTCGGAATGAAAGGCGATCTCGAAATCGACAGGGCCGCCCGCCGGCAGCGGCACGGTCTCGAGCAGCCACTCGACATAATGGACGTTGTTCACGTGGCCATTGAGGTCGATGTCGCCGCGCCGGGCCGTAAATGTCTGCGCGGCCGCCGTGCCGTGACAGTCCCAGCGAAGACGCGCAAACGGCGCGTCGCCCAGAACCGGCGGATGCTCGTCGTCCGCCTGCGCGAAGACGCGCGGCGGCACGGCGACGACCTTGCGGGAGGAAAGGTCAATGACCATCCACTCGCTCGTCGCAACGCCGACCTGCTCCGCGCCGACGCGCAAGACGAAATCGCGGTACGCGGTAATGCGGCGTCCGCGGCGCGGGAACGTCATCACCGCAATCGTCTCATCCCAGCGCGGAAGGCGCGTCATCGAAACGCGCAGGTGCGTGAGCACCCACGAGATGTCCTGCCCCTCCGCCTGGAAGTTCGACTTCGAGAACTGAAGCTGCTCGGCATGGAGGCTGGCGGCCTCCTGCAGGTAGTTGCACACGTTCCATTCGTAGCTGCGAACCTGAAAGGAATACTCGGCCTGTGTCTTCATGCTGGATATTATACATCATTTCCGGCGGCATGACCATCCGCACGCCATCGTGGAACTTTCCTCCTTCGGATGGACCGAGGTCCGCTACCCGTATAGACGCGGAACTGACGACAGACTAGACTTCCGCAGGGCGTTCGGGATCGAGCGGAAGATGACACCATGTGCGTCGGAGACGGTTTCCCGCCTCGCGGTGCAGCTCGGTTCGTTCAAGGAGGCGCGCGACGCGCTCGCCCTGCTCGGATGCGGCAGGATGTCCGTCTCGAAGGTCAGGGACGAGACGCTCGTCACGGGCGGCCGCAAGGATCCTCGTCGCACGCTGGTGCGAGCAGGTTGGGATGCACTGGCGCCACCACAACGCCGCATGCGTCTGCGCCATCATCGCCAGACTGCGCTCCGCAGCATGAGGACCGCCGCGATGGACGCCTACTTCTTCAACGAATTAAAATCGCACCCCCTTGCCGACCTCGATGGAGTAGAATGCCGAATTGCCGCCCTTAACCTTGATCTCCGGCGTCCACGCCTCGCCGTCGCCAACTTTGCTGTCGCCGTCTACCATTCCATCAAGCGTCACGCCTTCGCGCAACTGATAGAACAACCCCACCCGCGTCGGTGCCGTCTTGATGGTCGGGCTCGCAGTTCCCTGCGAGCCGCTGTTCAGCTCAATCTTGGCCCCCTTCTTTGGATCCATCGCCTCCTTAACGATCTCCTCCTGAACCGTCGCTTTCGTCAAATCAATCACTCCATTTCCATCCGCTACGGGCACATTCAGGAACTCCGTGATATCCGCGCTTCCGCTGACAATCTTCACCTTCGCACCGTTCGGCTTCACGCTTGCGACCTTCGGCGACACCTCAACCGTCACCTTCGCAGCGTCCACGCCCTGAGGAATTGTCACTTCAACCGCAGTCTTCCCTTCGCTCGGCTTGACGACAAACCCCGTCTCGGCATCGCCCGTCACCGTCGCGCCCTCATCACCCTCGATAATCGGCTTCGGCAGTTCTGCCTCAACCCACTTGACCTCAT
>CADAKF010000091.1 GCA_902788415.1 uncultured bacterium | reverse complement strand
ATCGGTTTTATGATTCACTGCTCGCGATGAGAATTCGAAGGGTTGTTGACGCCGCCTCACCACGATGACGGACGCGGAAGGGCTCAAGACCACCTACACTTTTGCTGACCCACCCCCTTTACAAGTCACCGTGGCCGAAGGATATACGCATTGCCTTCGGTGGCGGAATTATGGTATAGTTTGGGCACTGATCTAACACCAAAAGAAAGACGACACGAATGAAGAGAAGAAACTACCTCGCGGGTATGCTCGCGGCCGCGGCCGTGGCTGGCTGCACGTGCAATCCAATCGCGAAGAACGAGGCGACGGCGGTCTCGCCGGACGGCCATAACGAAATCCGCTTCCAGCTGAAGCCATTCGCCTACGAGGTACTGCGCGATGGTCAGACGCTTGTCGCGAAGACGGCGGTCGGCATGAAGATCGACGGCGCGTGCCTGTGCCAGAACGCGATGGTGAAGGAGGTCACGACGAAGGCGCTCTCCGGCTGCGAGAAGACCGAAGTCTACAAGAAGGACAAGGTCTGCCTCGAGGGGCAGGAGACCTTCATCGACTACGGCGATTTCGGTGTGCGCCTCGTGGCGCGCAATGATGGCGTCGCGTACCGGTTTGAGACGAAGTTCCCAGGCGAGGTGACGGTCAACTGCGAGAAGGCGGGCTTTACGCTGTGTCCCAAGGCGGAGTGCTACGTGAACTACAACGGGTCTGACTTCAAGGGCGATCCGCTGCAGAACAGCTGGGAGTCCGTGAACGAGAAGCACCTGGCGGGTGAGCTCAAGGTGCCGGAGGGGAAGATCGCCTATCTGCCGTTCGTCTTCAAGGCGGCGGACGGCACGGCGGTGTGTGTGACGGAGTCCGACCTCGTCGACTATCCGGGCTGGAACCTCAAGAACGGCGAAGCCGACAAGGGCGTCCTCTTCCGCGGCGAATTTGCGAAGTTTCCGAAGAAGGTGGCGTTCTGCGAGGGCTGGGGGAAGTATCACCTCGATCCGAATACGCGCCTCCGTTCGCAGAAGGTGCTGGAGCGCGAGGATTTCCTCGTGAAGACGAAGGGCACGCGCACGTTCCCGTGGCGCTGCTTCCAGATCGGAGCGGACGCGTCCAAGCTCGTCGAGAGCGATCTCGTCTGGGCTCTTGCGACGCCGAACAAGGCGGGCGACGGCAAGTGGATCAAGCCCGGCAAGGTCGCGTGGGACTGGTGGAACGCCTTCGACAACCTCGGCGAGGAACAGGGCTGCACGACGAAGGGCTACGAGCGCTTCATCGACTTCGCGGCGAAGAACGGCGTCGAGTATGTCATCTTCGACGAGGGCTGGAGCGAGAAGCTGAACATCTGGAAGTATCATCCGCGGGTCGATGTGCCGCACCTCATCAAGTACGCGGAGGAGCGCGGCGTCGGCATCATCCTCTGGATGGCCTGGGCGCAGGTCGTTGGCGAGGAGGAGAAGGTCGCCTCGTATTTCGCCAAGCTCGGCGCGAAGGGCTTCAAGGTCGACTTCATGGACCGTGACGACGCCGCGTGCGTCAACTTCCTCTGGAAATTTGCGGATGCCTGCGCGAAGGAGCACATGCTCGTCGACTACCATGGCATGTTCAAGCCGACCGGCATGGAGCGCGCCTACCCGAACGTCCTCAACTTCGAGGGCATCCATGGCCTCGAGCAGACGAAGTGGTATACGGCGAAGTGGGACATGATGGCGAGCGATGTGAAGAGCTATTTCGTCCGCATGAGCGCGGGTCCGATGGACTACACGCCGGGCGCGATGGACAACTATCCGGTCGGGCCGAAGGAGCTTTACAAGGGCACGCACACGAATCCCGGCTCGATCGGCACGCGCTGCCGTCAGATGGCGATGATGACGCTTTACTTCGCGCCGCTGCAGATGCTCTGCGATTCGCCGACGAAGTACGAGAAGAATCTCGAGTGCTTCAAGTTCATGGCTGAGACTCCGGTCGTTTGGGATGACACGATCGGGCTCAAGGGTGATCCCGACACGATGTGCGCCTGCGCGCGCCGCAAGGGCGGCGCGTGGTACGCGGCGGGCATGACGAACGCAGAGGCGCGTGACTTCGATCTGTGCACGAAGTTCCTCGGCGCGGGCGAATGGACGGCGGAAATCTTCCGCGACGCGCCGAACGCCGATGTCGAACCCGCGAAGTACGTCCACGAGAAGAAGGTTGTCAAGGCCGGCGACAAGTTCGCCGTCCACATGGCGCCCGGTGGCGGTTTCGTGGTCAAGTTCACGAAGAAGTGAGCTTCGAAAGTTCAACGGGAAGGGTGACGGGAACGATTGTCGTGGTACGATGAGACCGTGAGAGGAAAATCAGAAAGGACCAGCACGATGAAGTTGAAGGGTTTGTTCCTGGCGTTGTCCGCCGTCATGGCGGTGAACAGGGCCGCGGCGGCTGAACCGATCACGGACGAGGCCGAGGTGAAGGAGTATCTCGCGCCGTACAAGCTCGGGCGGCCGATCCTCGCGCCCTCGGGCGAGCCGGGAGCGTTCGACCGCCTCGCGGTGGACCACGCCCGCCTCTTCCGCCACAGGGGCCGCATCTACATGATGTACATCGGCTTCGACGGCGTGGGCTACCAGACCGCGCTTGCATCCACGGCGGACATGCTCCACTGGACGAAGCACGGCGTCGTCTTCGCGCGCGGACAGTCGAAGAACGGCTGGGACATGAACGGACGGGCGATTTCCTGCTTTCTCCAGGAAAACGACCTCTACGGTTCGCGCGAGCTCATCGAGAAGGACGGGAAGTACTGGCTCATGTACCACGCCTATCCCGGAAAGGGGTATGAAACGGGCGGTGCGGCGAATGGCCTCGCGTGGACGACGGACGAGAAGCTTCTCACGTGGCACTGCCTCGACAAGCCGGTCTTCGAGAAGAGTCCCGATCCGTCGTCGTGGGACGGGGCGGGGCTCTACAGCGTGTGGGTTGTGCCGCGCGACGGTACCTACTGGCTCTACTACAACGGCAAGTCCAGCCCGAGCTGGCCCTGGAAGGAGCAGGTCGGCGTCGCGTTCGCCGAGGACGATTCGCTCACGAAATGGCGGCGCTACGAGCGCAACCCCGTCTGCACGGTCGGCCAGGTCGGATGGGACCAGAACTTCACCTGTGGGCAGGGCGTGATGTGGGATGCGCGGCGGTCGCGCTGGATGCGCTACTTCTGCGGTCTCGGCGGCGGGCCGGGCGCGCAGGAGGGCGTCGCCGTCTCGCCGGACGGCTTGAACTGGCGCAGCTACGCGCGGCCGGTTGTGCCGGTCGGCAAGCCCGGCGAGATCGATTCGATCCACGCCCACAAGGGCGCGGCGATCTGGCATGACGGTAAGCTCTGGCTCGTCTACTGCGCGGTGCGTCCACTGAAGGACGAGGCCGAACGCGCGAAGTTCAAGACGGAGAACTGGAACGAATACCGCTGTCTCACGCTCGCGCGCAGCGTGCCGTTCACGGCCGCGGAAATCGAGAGCCTGAAATGAGGCGCGGACGGAATGCACAGATGGCGGTCGAGAGGATTGACGCGAATCGCCGTTTGAGGCAACGGTGAGGTGGGGACAGCGGGCTTCGGCATGATGTTCGGCGGAATGGTTTTCAAAAGGAAAGGATGATGGAAATGAAGATGACAGTCGTATTGGCGGCGGCGCTTTGCGCGCAGGCCGCTTGGGCGCGGGAACGGACGGACCTGTTCAACGGACGGGATCTCTCCGGCTGGACGGCGGTGGCCGACCAGGACGTCACGGGCGGCTACGCGGCGTCGGAGCCGACGTGGTATGCGACGAACGGGACGATTCGCACGACGGGCACGCCGTTCGGCTACCTGCGGACGAAGCGCGGCGATTTTGCGGACGGCAGGCTGCACGTTGAATACCGCTGGTGGCGTGAGACGGAAAAGCCGAACTCGGGCGTCTTCGTCCGCCTGTCCGCAGAACGCGGAACGTTCATCCCGACGACCGTCGAGAACCAGCTCTGCCGCGGCATGGCCGGTGACGTGCTGGGGCTCGCGGGCTTCCGCTTCGCCGGCTTCGAGCCGCGGGACGCCTACGACCCCGCCAAGCCCCTGTCGGGCATCACGAAGGCCCCGCGCCAGGGGGCGGACGTCGAGAAGCCGTTCGGCGAATGGAATGTCCTGGAGGTCGAGCTCAAGGGCGATACGCTCGTCAACCGCCTCAACGGCGTCGAACTCAATCGCGTGACGGGCCTCTCCGTCGCCAAGGGCGCGATCGCGCTGCAGTCGGAGGGCGGTGCGGCCGAGTTCCGCAACGTGTGGTTCGAGGAAGTTCCCGTCGAACCGGTGGTGATCAAGGGCATTGAGGTCGTTGATTGATGGCCAGAATTCTCTTCCTCTGCCACGGCAACATCTGCCGTTCTCCGATGGCTGAGTTCGTGATGAAGGAACTCGTCCGGCGGGCGGGGCGCACGGATGTCTCCGTCGAGTCCGCCGCGCTTCACACGGACGAGATCGGCAACGACATCCACTACGGGACACGGGGCAAGCTCGTCGAGAAGAAGATTCCGTTCTCGCCCCGCGCTGCCTGGCTGCTTACCGCAGCGAAGGCTCGGGAGTACGATTATCTTGTCGGCATGGACGATTACAACGTCGCCGACCTGCGACATCTCGTCTATCCGGAGGACCGACCGAAGATCCACAAGCTCCTCGCCTTCGCCGGCCAGACCCGGGACATCGCCGACCCCTGGTACACGGGAAACTTTGACGCCACTTATGACGATGTCCTTGTCGGTTGCACGGCGCTACTCGCACAGCTCTAGCAAGTCGACCTCTTTTGTCTTCAGGCGCATTCATCGCATCTTCAATCGTGCCCATACAGGAATTATCGAACTCCGATTTGATACGTTCGCGAATCTTCACGATGCGCGGCGTTCAGGTTATTTTGTCTAGCGATTTAGCTCCGTTGTATGATGTTGAAGTGAAATACCTGCATAGACAAGTTAAGAGAAACGCAAACAGATTTCCTTCCGATTTTGTTTTGCACTTATCTCCTGGAGAGGCAAATGTTTTGAGGTGCCAAAATGTCACCTCAAAACGCGGTGGAGATAGATATGGCGTATTGGCTTTTACAGAACAAGGCGTAGCTGAGCCCGC
>CADAKF010000090.1 GCA_902788415.1 uncultured bacterium | reverse complement strand
CCGGGGAGGGAGGCGTTGTTTTGCCCTCTCCATCAAGGATGACCAATCCTTACAGGGACTAAACCCTCGTCATTCGAGTGTTTAGTTCTGGAAGCGGCGACAAGGACTTTCCGTACTCGTCGGTTGACGTTTATCCCCCGGAACCGACGCATTTTTGGTATACTTAAAACATTTTTCTCAGGGCGGTTAGCTCAGCTGGTTAGAGCAATTCCTTTACACGGAATGGGTCGGGGGTCCGAATCCCTCAGCGCCCACCACTAACAGACAGCGGGTGCTATTATTCCGACCATGAATTTCTGACGTCAGGACAAAACGAGAAAGGAATGGAATGAAGAAGCTGATGATTGGTATCGCGTGTGTGGCCCTTGCGGGCGCGGGAAGCGCGGCGGATCTTGAGCAGAAGATGAAGCCCGTGCGGTCTTTCACGACGGCACTGGGCGCACAGGGCGAGATCGTCTGCGATGCGCCGGGCGACTGGTCGTTCGACGTCACCTGTGCCGAGGACGGCGGCCGCGATGCCGTGACCGTGCGCCTGTCGTCCGGCGCAGAGGCGATGCCGCCGCATTTCGGCGTCTTCCTCGTCACGTCCGGCGCGGGCGTGCAGAACGTCTGGATCAGCGACTACGACAAGGGCGAGTTCCATCTCCGCCCGAAGCTCTGGTGCGGCTGGGCCCTGAACCGTTCGGCGCTCGCCAACGAGACGCCGATTGCCGTCGGCTTCAACTCGGCGGGCGCCGCGCCGGTCGCGACGGCCTGCTCCGAGGCGTTCGAGCCGACGAAGTGGGGGCTGTACGCCGACGAGCGCACGTGCGAGATTACGGCGCGCTTCGAGTTCTTCGAGAAGCCTGTCCGCAAGCTGAAGGACTACGCGGTCACCGTCCTCCTGGACCGCCGGGGGCGGCCTTTCGCGGAGACGGTGCGCGCGTGCACGGACTGGATCGTCAAGCGCAACGGCTTCATGCCGGCCGTCGTGCCGGAGGCGGCGTTCGACCCGCTCTACTCAACGTGGTACGCCTACCTGCAGGACGTGTCCGACAAGCCGCTGGAGGAGGAGGCGCGTCTCGCCGCATCGCTTGGCATGAAGACGATGATCCTCGACGACGGCTGGCAGAAGGTCGACAGCGTCGGCTTCTATTCCGCGACGGGCGACTGGATGCCCGTGCCCTCGCGATTCCCCGACATGAAGGGGCATGTCGCGAAAGTCCACGCCGCCGGACTGAAGTACATGCTCTGGCTGGCTGTGCCGTTCGTCGGCGACGAGTCGAAGGTCTGGCCGCAGTTCGAGAAGAAGCTCCTGAGCGGCGGCGACGGGAAGGCGCCGGGACGGACGGGCGTGCTCGACCCGCGCTTCCCGGAGGTGCGCGAATACCTCATCCAGACCTACGAGCGCGTGGTCGGCGACTGGGGCTTCGACGGCGTGAAGCTCGACTTCATCGACGCGTTCCTCATTTCCGCGAGCGGCGACCCGGCGCTCAAGGATAACTATGCCGGACGCGACTACCGCTCGCTGTCGGAGGCCGTGAACCGGCTCATGAAGGACGTCCTCGCGCGGCTCCGCAAGATTAACCCCGACGTGCTCGTCGAGTTCCGCCAGCACTACATGGGCCCGGCGATCCTCCAGTACGGGAACATGATGCGCGCGTCGGACTGCCCGGCCGACCCGACGGCGAACCGCAAGCGCATCTGCAACCTGCGCCTGACGTCCGGCGCAATGGCCGTCCACTCCGACATGCTCGTCTGGTCGAAGGACGAGACGCCGGAGGGCGCGGCTCTGCCGATTCTGAACGCGCTCTACTCGACGATCCAGTACTCGATGGTCCTGGCGACGATTGCGCCGGCCCACCGCGAGGTGATCCGCCGCTGGCTGGCGTTCTCGCAGACGCATCGCGAAGCCCTGCTGAAGGGCACGTTCACGCCGCTCCATCCTGAGAACGGCTACACGGCGATCGTCGGCGAAAGCGCGGCGGAGCGGGTGGTCACCGCCTATGCGGACAACGTCTGCGTCGAAAGCGGCGCGGCGGACAAGCCGGTCTTCATCGTCAACGCGACGGGGCGCGCGGGCGTTCTCGTCTCGCTTGCGGCGGCGCCGAAGGCCGTGCGGGCGTTCGACGTCCTCGGTCGTGAGGTGCCCGTGGCCGTGCCGCCCGCCGGGCTGTCGCGCGTCGAAGTCCCCGCGAGCGGGCATCTTGAAATCGTCTGGCAAGGCCTTGCGAAATAACTTCAACGGGGACAGGCCCCCGATTATGGTATAATCCTGCCATGATTAAAAGACTTGTTGCCGCGGTTGCGGTTCTGCCGGCGGCGATGGCGCTGCCGGCGATTGATTTGAACGGGGTCTGGGCGTTCGACTTCCGCGAGGGGAAGACGCTCGAGGAGGTCTCGCGCGGCGATTTCCGCGCGCAAGCGGCGATGAACGTCCCCGGCTGCTGGGACGTGCAGCCGGAATGGTATTTGAAGCGCGGCACCGGCTGCTATCGCAGGACCTTTACGGTGGAGAGTCCGCTCCGGGAGGCGCTGCTCGTGGTGGAGGGAATGGGCGTCAGGGCGAAGTTCTCGCTCGACGGCAAAGACCTCGGCGTCCACCCCTATCCCTACGCCCGTCTCGAGATTCCGTTAGGCGAGCTCGCCGTCGGCGAGCACGAACTCTACGCCGCGATCGACAACATCATGGAATGGCCGCGCGTGAAACTGGCGCGCCCGTACTACGACTTCTACCTCTATGGCGGCTTCTACCACGGCGTGAAGATCGTCGAGAAAGAGCCCCGAGTGCTTGTGCGCACGCTCGACTGGAGAACCCGCACGCTTGAAATTGAGCTGGACGGCGCCGACCGCGCCGAGCTCGAGCTCGACGACGCGGCGCTGGCGGCCGACTGGCGGAACGGGAAGACGCGCGTACAAGCGCCCGGAGCCGCTCTGTGGTCGCCGGAGGCCCCCAATCTCCACACGCTGAAAGCCAGGGTCTCTGCCGCCGGCGGCGTGCGGACGTTAACCCCGGTCAGTTTCGGCATCCGCCAGATCGAAGCGCGCGGCGGCAAGATCCTCCTCAACGGCAAGGCGGTCTTCCTCAAAGGCGTCAACCGCCACGAGTCTTCGCCGCTCGAGGGCAGCGCCACCAGCGCGGCGACGATGCTGCGCGACCTGCAGAACCTCAAGGCGCTCGGCGGCAACTTCATCCGCGCGGCGCACTATCAACAGTGCTCGGAGTTCCTCGCGCTCTGCGACCGGCTCGGGGTGCTTGTCTGGGAAGAGTCGCTCGGCTGGGGGAACGGACAGCGTTATGTGAACGGCAACTTCCCGCCGAGCGAGCTCTCAGACCCGGAGTTCTGCGCCATGCAGATCCGGCAGACGCGCGAGATGGTCCGCGCCAGCTTCAACCACCCATCGGTCATCGTCTATGCCTTTCTCAACGAATGCAACAGCACCACGCGCGAAGGCAAGGCGCTCGTCGACCGGCTGATCGAGACGATCAGGGCGGAACGTCCCGGCCGGCTGGTTTCGTTCGCCTGCAACCTCTGCCGCGACGACATCGCCCACGCCAACACCGACCTCGTGGCGTTCAACGCCTACCCCGGCACGATTCCCGCCGCGCCCGGAACCCCGGACGATCTGCGCAAGAAAGTGGAGGAGGAATTCAACGGCATCGTCGCCCGCTTCCGCAAGCTCTATCCGGAGAAGCCGATCATCATCTCCGAATCCGGCTGCGGCGGCGCCTACGGCTGGCGCGACGCCAACAAGTCCATCAACACCGAAGACTTCCAGGACGAGTATCTCGAAGACATCCTCCGGACTTTGTGGCGCAACCCCGACGTGAGCGGCTTTGCCCTCTGGCAGATGAACGACGGGCGCACCCGCGAGCGGTATTGCCAGCTCAACTGCTCGACGATGTTCGGCGGCTCGGTGGCGGGCATCTTTGACGTCTACCGCCGGCCCAAGAAATCGGTGGCGACTGTCAGGCGCTACTTCGAAACCAAGGCCGCCGGAGAAGCCGAGTAGCCGACGCCATCCCCCGCCATCGCACCATGCGGAGTGGTAGGTGCAATCTTTGCACATACCACATTCGGTGAACCCTTCCCCAAAAGTGAGACACGGAGAGTGTTCCCTTTGTCGTAAGTGAGGGTGTTCTACAAAACTGGTTCTCAGTGGGTCAAGGGGTTGAAATTGATGGGTTTGTAAAGATTGCGCTCTTGAGGGAGAAGCTGTCGCGGAAGGCAAAGGAGGAGCCACAGTTCAGATTCTACTTCCTGTATGGGCAACTGCTGAGGGAGGACGTGCTAAGATGCGCCTACGAAGCCGTGCGAGCCAACCAGGGTTCGCCTGGCGTCGACGGGGTGACATTTGAACGGATTGAGCATGATGTGGAAGGTGTGGAGGGCTTCCTCGGAGACATCCGACGGGAAATCAAAGCCAAGACCTACAGGGCAAGCCCCGTCAAACGGGTTTACATCGAGAAGGCGAACGGCAAACTCCGCCCGCTCGGCATCCCGACCATAAAGGACAGGGTTGTGCAGGCCTGTCCGATGCAGATATTGCCACGATCCTCGCCGAGACAGTTTCGTGACGTCGTTTCTTATCACTGAGTAATAAGAAAAGTGATAAGAAAAGTGATAAGAAAACGAATCGAAGGCGATTGAAGTTGTCGGCTGTTTTTGATATA
The DNA here is from genome assembly GCA_902788415.1 of uncultured bacterium. GTDB lineage: Bacteria > Verrucomicrobiota > Kiritimatiellia > RFP12 > UBA1067 > UBA1067. The sequence goes on along the minus strand of CADAKF010000090.1, from coordinate 1,472 downwards.
ATATCACCAAAAAAGTGCTATTATGTCGATTTCGGATTTGATTGGTGAGGCGACGACTTACGACAAGAAGTTGTCGCTTGAAAGAAAGGAGCCGTTGAGTTGGCTGAAGAGTATGAGCGCGTTCGCAAATACCCTTGGCGGTCAACTCATCTTTGGCGTTGCTGACAATGGTGAATGCGTCGGTCTCGAACAACCCGAAAAGGATGCAGAGGATTTGAGCGAGATCATCAAGAACTCACTTGATCCTGTTCCGCAGTTTGACCTTTCATTTCACAAGGAAGAAGATAAGACTTTCGTTATCGTCTCGGTTGCCCCAGGTGCGGCTACTCCGTATTACGTTCTTCTCAAAGGTCATCGTGACGCATACATACGCATTGGCAATGAAAGTGTCAAGGCAGGGTCGATTGACCGATTGGGATTCACTTTCGTCGGGGCACAAGCGCACGACATTCGCCTTTGAAACGCTTCGGGCTGAATACTTTGCGCGGACAAGTCTTGAGTTCACCGATGGCGATTTTGAGTCCTTTGGGCTTGTGACGCCCGATGGCACGCTTACAAATGCGGGTGCGCTTCTTGCCGACAAGTCGCCGATTCGTCATTCCCGTGTCTTCTGCACTCGCTGGAACGGACTCACCAAAAGCAACGGCACGATGGAGGCGTTGGATGACGATGAGTTTTCCGGCGGGTTGCTGTCCCTGTTGGAATTGGCCAAGGGTTTTGTCAGAACGAACACGCGGACAAAGTGGCGCAAGTCTGACAAAGGCGAGGGTCGAATCAACTATCCGGAATATCCAAGCCGAGCTGTTGAAGAAGCGATTACCAATGCGCTGATTCATCGTGACTACCTTATTACGGGGAGCGAGGTTCATATCGACATCTTCGATGATCGGCTTGAAGTGTTTTCCCCCGGCGGGATGCCAAGCGGTGCGGTAGTGCAAAATCTCGATACGCGCCATGTTCCTTCGCAACGCCGCAACCCGGTCATTGCCGACATCTTCCAACGACTTGATCTGATGGAACGACGCGGCAGCGGTTTTGGGAAGATACTTGATTCGTATGCGTTTGAGGCCGAGAAACGAGGCATTGCTCTCTCGCCGTCCTTCAGTTCGAGCGCAAGCGAGTTTTATGTCATCCTTCCAAACTTGAATTACGGGCGAAATCTATCGGTCGCCGACTCCGCTGACAGTATGGATTCAGAAATGCCGCAATCCAATCTGCCGCCAAATGTGCAGGGACGACACGCCAAGGTAATTGTTCGTGCGATCAAGGCAGACGCTTCTATTACGATCCTTGAAATGCGTCGGAAGACAAAACTTTCGCAGAGTGGGGTTTACAAGGTCCTGACCGCTTTGAAAAACGCCAACATCATCCGTCATGTTGGCCCCGACAAGGGTGGGCACTGGGAAGTCATTGCAAACACAGATGAAACACGGGGAGAATGAAATGCTGACACCATTTACGAAGATTCTTGA
>CADAKF010000089.1 GCA_902788415.1 uncultured bacterium | reverse complement strand
CCCGGACACGATTCGCCGCACGCAGTACGTCGAGTCGAAGGGGCTTCTCTACATCGGCACGGGCGTCTCCGGCGGCGAGGAGGGCGCGCTGAAGGGACCATCCATGATGCCAGGTGGCTCGCCTGCAGCGTGGCCGGTCGTCAAGCCCATCCTGCAGTCTATCTGCGCAAAGGTCGAGGGCGGCGTTCCCTGTTGTGACTGGGTCGGCGAAAATGGCGCGGGACACTTCGTCAAGATGGTTCACAACGGCATCGAATATGGCGACATGCAGCTCATCTGCGAGTCCTACCAGCTCATGCGCGACCTCCTGGGGATGTCCGACGACGAGATGCACGAGGTTTTCAAGAAATGGAATACGACCGAGCTTGACTCGTACCTCATCGAGATCACGCGTGACATCCTCGCGTACAAGGATACGGACGGATCTCCGATTGTGGAAAAGATCCTCGATACGGCCGGGCAGAAGGGGACGGGCAAGTGGACGGGCATCGCAGCCCTGGACGAGGGCGTGCCGCTTACCTTGATCGGCGAGGCCGTGTTCGCGCGCTGCCTCTCGGCGATGAAGGACGACCGCGTGGAGGCGGCAAAGGCGTACGGGCGCAAGATCCCAGCGTTCACGGGAGACAAGGCGGCGTTCGTCGAGTTGATCCGCCAGGCGCTCTACGCCTCGAAGATCATCTCCTATGCGCAGGGCTACACCCTGATGCGCACGGCGGCGAAGACCTACAACTGGAACCTCAACTACGGTGGCATCGCGCTCATGTGGCGCGGCGGTTGCATCATTCGCAGCGTGTTCCTCGGCAAAATCAAGGAGGCGTACGACAGGAATCCGGCGCTCTCGAATCTCCTCTTGGACCCGTACTTCAAGTCGACGATCGAGAAGCTCGTTCCCGCGTGGCGTACCGTCGCCGCGGCGGCCTGCCAGTACGGCATCCCCGCGCCGACGATGACCTCGGCCCTCAGCTACTTCGACGGCTACACGACGGAGCGGCTCCCGGCGAACCTCCTCCAGGCGCAGCGCGACTACTTCGGCGCCCACACCTACGAGCGCCTCGATAAGCCGCGCGGGGAGTTCTTCCATACGAACTGGACGGGTCACGGCGGCAATACGACAGCGCAGACCTATATTGCAGGATAATACGGCAACAAGGATGCGATAAAATGAATACGATTACACTTGCATTGGCCGCGCTGACGCTTATTCCTGCGCCGCAGAAGATGTCTGTGACGGATGGTGCGTTCACCACGAACCTGACCGTCACCTATACTCGTGACGCGAAGATTCCCGCGGAAGGCTACCGACTCAGGGTTGCGGCGGATGGCGTCAAGGTCTGGAGTTCAGATGAGGCGGGGCGCTTCTACGCGGGCGAGACCCTGAAGCAGCTCGCCGAGAAGGGATGCGCTCCGCTCGTCGAGATTGAGGACTCGCCGCGCTATCGTTGGCGTGGTGTCCACTTCGACGACTGTCGGCACTTTTTCGGCAAAGAAGAGGTGATGCGCACGCTGGATTTGATGGCGATGCATAAGCTCAATCGATTCCACTGGCATCTGACGGAGGATCAGGGCTGGCGTCTTGACATTCCGGGTTATCCCGAACTCGTCAAGTACGGCGCCGTGCGTTCATCGAGTCCGCGTCACGGGACGCGTCCCAATTTCTGGCAATCGAAGGACCAGTGGCAGGCGGCGTCGGACGGATGCAGGTACGGTCCGTTCTACTACACAGAGCAAGACGTGAAGGAGGTTCTCGCCTACGCGAAGGCGCGGCACATTGAGGTCGTGCCCGAGATTGAGCTACCAGGTCACTTCCAGGCCGTGCTTGCTGGCTATCCCGAGTTTGCGTGCCAGCCTGATTTTGCGAACCGCGATCCGTTGTGTGTGTGGGGTATCTCAGAGAACGTAATGTGCCTCGGCAACGATAAGGCGATCAAGTTCATGGAGGATGTCCTTGACTACGTGACGAAGACCTTCCCCTATGAGGTTGTGCACATTGGCGGCGACGAGTGTCCGATGACGCGCTGGAAGACGTGTCCGAAGTGTCAGGCGCGCATCAAGAGCGAAAAGCTTGGCGACGTGCACGGTCTGCAGCCGTGGATTACGCGGCACTTTGTGAAGTTTCTCGAGCAACGCGGTAAGCGTGCGCTTGGCTGGGATGAATATTTGCTCGGGGACGTCCCACAGAGCGCAATTGGCATGAGCTGGCGTGTCGGCCACGGTGGCGCGGGACACAAGTGCCTGACGCCGGGCGAGTGGGCGGCGAAGGGGCACGACATTGTGATGACACCGTGCTCGCACTGCTATCTTGACTACGCCCAAGGGCTTCAAGATGATCCGTTTCAGTACATTGGCGGCAACCTGCCGATTGAGAAGGTCTATTCCCTTGATCTTTGTGCGGGCGTCGCCGAGAAGGATCGCATGCACATTCTCGGCGGCCAGGGCAATAACTGGTCCGAGTACACCTGGAACGAGTACGACCTCGAGTGGAAGATGTGGCCGCGCATGTGCGCACTTGCCGAGGTCTTCTGGCTGGGCGAGGCGAAGCCTGGCTATGCGGACTTCAAGGCGCGCATGCAGACTCACCGCAAGCGCCTCATCGCGCAGAACGTGAACTGCGCGCCGATCCCGTGATGAACGACATCAGGATCATTGCGCTGGATTTGGACGGAACGCTGCTCGATTCTGAGAAGCGGCTGTCCGAGGTGAATCGCGCGGCGCTTGAGCGAGCGGCGGCAAGAGGGGTCCTCATCGTCCCGACAACGGGACGCTTCTTCGGGATGATGCCGCCGGCGGTGCGGGACCTCCCGTTCGTCCGCTACGCGATCACCATCAACGGCGCGCAGGTCTACGACCGCGAGACCGACACGGCGATCGTGCGGGACGAGATTCCGCTCGACATGGCGCTCGGTGTCATGGAGGTCCTGGATCGCTTTGATGTCATCTACGATTGCTACCGGCAGAACTGGGGCTGGATGACCGCGGCGCTTCAGGAGAAGGCCGCGGACTACGCGACGAACGAGCACTATCTCAAGATGGTGCGCGAGTTCCGCAAGCCCGTTTCCGAGCTGAAGGCGCACCTGAAGGCGACGGCGAACGACGGCGACGTGCAGAAGATCATGCTCTTCGCCCGCAACACTCAGGTCTCCGATCTTTCGTCTCAGGTCCTTGACGCCATCCGCCTTGAGCTCGCCGCGCGGTTCCCCGAGATCAAGGTCACCTCGTCGACCTGGAACAACATTGAGCTCAACATCAGGACCGCGCACAAGGGGAACGCGCTGAAGCGGTTTGCCGAGCACCTTGGGCTGGGGCTTGCGAACTGCATGGTGTTCGGGGACGGCATGAACGACTTCACGATGGTGGAGGCGGCGGGGCTCGGCGTCGCGATGGCGAACGCCGAGCCGGAGGTGAAGCGCGTCGCGAAGTGGATTGCGCCGTCCAATGACGATGACGGCGTCGCCGCCGGTCTCGAAGAGTGGGTTTTGAACTGATAAAGGGAAAGGACAGAAGAACAAATGACGATGATTGCCACGATTATTCTTGCCGCCGCGCTGCCTCCGCTGGTCGGAGACGGCGTCCGTGACGACACGGAGGCCATTCAGGCGCGCCTCGATTCCGGTGCGGCCTGCGTGTACCTGCCGCCGCCGAAGGACCACTACGTCATCTCGAGGACGCTGAAGATCGGCTCGGAGCAGGAGCTGCGCCTCGACCGCTTCACGCGCATCCGTCTCGCGCCGCAGTCGAACTGTCCGATGCTGGAGAACCGCACCTACCGCGCGGGGACGGGGACGAACGTCTTCGTCGCCGTGACGGGCGGCATCTGGGATATGGACAACCAGAACCAGCGCGGCAACTTCATGCAGGATCCGGAGCTGGCGAAGTCCGCGCCGACGAAATTCGACCCCGACTTCTTCTTTGGCATGTCGATGCGCTTCTGCCACGTCGAGCGCCTGACGGTCCGCGGCGTCACGGTGCGCAATCCCGTCAACTACGGCATCGAGTTCGGACACGTCTCGTACGTGACGGCGGACGACATCACGTTCGACTACCGCCAGGGCAATCCGACGCTCCTGAACATGGACGGGCTCCATTTCGACGGCTTCTGCCACCACCTGCGCATCACCAACCTCCGCGGCACGTGCTATGACGACATGATCGCCCTCAACGCGAACGACGGCATGTGCTCGCCGGAGGAGGGGCCGATCAGCGACGTCGACATCGACGGGCTCTACTGCGACTACTGCCACAGCGCCGTGCGGCTGCTCTCCGCCGATGCGCCGGTCTCCCGCGTGACGATCCGGAACGTGCACGGCAACTTCTACGTGAGCGCCGTGTGGCTGACGCATCATTTCTGGGACCGTCCCGCGCCGGGTCGCTTTGACGACATCGTCATCTCGGATGTCTTCGCGGCGAAGGCGATTCCGCCGCCGGACGTGGACGGCCCGTGGCGGCGGTCGCTGCCGCTCATCTACGTCGAGGGCGTGGCGAACATTGGCAGTCTCGTCATAGAGCGGATCTTCCGCGACGAGCGGACGCTGACCGCCCCGACCTTCGGCATCGACAGGCGCGAGACGCACGTCGACAGTCTCGTCATCCGCGACTGCCGCATGACGAACCGCCTCGGCGGTCCGATCCGGTTCTTCGACAACAAGGGCACGGTCGATAGTCTTGTCAACGAGGGCAACACATTCGTCGGCGAATGGGAGAAGGTAAATGGACATATTCAAGATCGCAGCAGAGGGACAGACGATCTCGAACGACGAGATCGCGAAACTGCTCGGTGAGGCGCTTGCGGACTGGGAGGCGCGGAAGGGCGCGGTGAAGAACGCGCTCATCATCCCGCCGGACTTTACGCGCTTCCACTCGAATGCCGGGTTCATCACCCAGGTGTTCTACAAGCAGCTGACGGCGAAGGGCGCGGCGGTCGACATCCTGCCCGCGCTCGGGACGCACGTCCCGGTCTCGGAGACGCAGTGGAAGACGATGTTCGGCGACATCCCGTACGAGAAGATGCTCGTCCACAACTGGCGGACGGACGTCGTGAAGCTCGGCGAGGTGCCGGCCGATGAGGTGAAGAGGCTTTCGGACGGACTCTGGACCGAGCCCGTCGCGGTCGAGGTGAACCGGCGGCTCATGGACGAGAAGTACGACCTCATCGTCTCGCCCGGGCAGGTCGTGCCGCACGAGGTGATCGGCATGGCGAACCACGCGAAGAACATCTTCGTCGGCATCGGCGGCGCGGACATGATCAACAAGTCGCACATGATCGGCGCCGTCTGTGGGATGGAGCAGGCGATGGGGCGCGACCACACGCCCGTCCGCCAGCTCTTCGACTATGCGTTCGAGCACTACGTCGCCGAGCGTCC
>CADAKF010000088.1 GCA_902788415.1 uncultured bacterium | reverse complement strand
GAGAGAAAATCGCGAAACGATTCCGGGGTTCCGGCGGGAAATGAAAACATCCAGGTGTTCGCATGGGAATGCGCCACCCGCGCAGTCCACCCGAAGTGACGCCGGAACGTAGCACGACAGGGTGAAGATTTGGTATGATCGAAAGGAGAATGCTGAAATGGGTCGAATTGTGATCACGGCGCTTGCCGCGGCGATTGCCGCGCACACGATGCTGAGCGCCGCCGAAATCGCGCCTTTCCCCGACGATGCGCTCGAGGCGTACAACCGCAGGGTTGACGAGCCCGCGGCGGAGAAGGCCGCGCGCATGGCGTGGTGGACGCACGACCGTTTCGGCATGTTCATACACTTCGGGCTGTACGCATTGCCGGCGCGCCACGAATGGGTCAAGACGCGCGAGAGCGTTCCGGAGGAGCGGTACGACCTTTACTTCAGACATTTCGATCCCGACAAGTTCGACGCGCGCGAATGGGCGCGGGCGGCGAAGGCGGCGGGCATGAGATACGCCGTCCTCACGACGAAGCACCACGAGGGCTTCTGCCTGTGGGATTCCAAGGCGACGGACTACACGGTCGTCAACACGCCTTTCGGACGCGACATCGTGCGCGAGTTTGTCGATGCGTTCCGCGCCGAGGGGCTCAAGGTCGGCTTCTACTATTCGCTCATCGACTGGCACCATCCTGACTTCACGGTGGACAGGATGCATCCGCTCTGTCCGGAGGACATAAAGTGGAAGGAGGGCGGCGGCGAGAAGGATCCCCGGATCGTCAAGCTCAACGAAGGACGCGACATGGCGCGCTACCGCGACTATATGAAACGGCAGATAGAGGAGCTTCTGACAGGATACGGCAAGATCGACATCGCATGGTTCGACTATTCGTATCCGGGCGCGTTCGGCAAGGGGCGCGACGACTGGGATTCGAAAGGGATCGTCGCGCTTGCAAGGCGGCTCCAGCCCGGTATAATAATCGACAACCGGCTCGATCTCCAGGACGATCCGGGCGGATGGGATTTCATCACGCCGGAGCAGTACAGGCTGGAGAAGCGCCCCTTGGTCGGCGGACGCGCCGTGCCGTGGGAGACGTGCCAGACGTTTTCGGGAAGCTGGGGCTACTATCGCGACGAGGCGACATGGAAGAGTCCGGCGCAGCTCGTTTCGCTTCTCGCCGACACGGTGGCCTGCGGCGGGAATCTCATCCTCAACGTCGGGCCGACGGGACGCGGCGCATTCGACGCGCGGGCGAAGAAGGCGCTTTGCGCCATCGGCGAATGGATGGACTTGAACGCCCGGGCGATCTACGGATGCCGCGAGGCTCCTGCGGAGTTCAAGGCGCCGGCGGGGAGCGTTCTCACGTGGAATCCTGCGGCGCGGCGGCTCTATGTCGTGCTGACAGAGTGGCCGATGGGGAAGTTGCGCTTCGATTTCGGCGACCGCGTGGAATACGCCCAGCTGCTGCACGACGCCTCCGAGATCGAGGTGCGCAAGCGTTCCGGAGAGCTCAACATCGGCGGCGGGCACAAGGCCAGAGTGGCCGACGACGCCTGGGAGTTCGCGCTTCCGGTCGTCAAGCCAGACGTCGAAATCCCCGTAATCGAAGTGTTTTTGAAAGACCGAAAAGGAGAGACGAAATGAGAATACTGTGCGGAACAATTCTTGCGGCGGTGACCGTCGCGGCTGCGGCGAACGCCGAGACGATATTCGAGGCAAAGGGGCTTGTCACGGACAAGACGCCCGGCTTCAGGTTCGGGAACGTGACGTTCACGGACAACGACCGCGTCTGCGCGAAGTTCGAGTCGGTGCCGATGGGAGACTCCGCGAAGGGTCGGCTTACGACGAAGCGGCTGCGGCTTCTTCACAAGGCCGAGGGGAAGGGCGCTTACTTCAAGTTCTCGTTCGATGCAAAGTACGAGTTCACGCCCGGCAAGGCGGACGGCAAGCCGCAGCGGTGCAACCAGGGCGTGTTCTTCTACGACAAGAACGGAAAGGTTCTGCCCGACTGCTACGACACGATGTATCCAGCGTCCGATGCGCCGCTGCACTACGAGCGGGTGCTGTATGCCTGGGACGAGGTGGATTCCTTCGAGCTCTTTTTCCAGAAACCCTGGAAGATGAACGAGAAGAAGGGCGACAGGTGTTCGCTCGAAGTCTCCAACGTCAAGATCGAAACTGCGACGTGGGAGGACGCGGCGGAGTATGCAGACCGCATCTACGGCGAGATCGCGGCGAAAGCGCCGCTCGACTTCGCGCCCGAAGGCGACTGGACGGCTCTTCTGCCGCGCACGATGGACGCGCTCAAGACCGGCAAGCCGTGGCGCGTCGTGATGCTCGGCGACTCGATCATACAGGATACGTTCCACTCGCAGTTCCACGCGCTCGTCAAGCGCGAGTTCCCCGCGTCGAACGTGGAGTGGATACTTTCCATGCGCGGCGGAACGGGCTGCTGGCACTACATTCTCGCCGAGAACTTTTATCCTTACGTTGTAGACCACAAGCCAGACCTCCTGATAATCGGCGGCATCTCCAACAACAGGAAACACGACGAGAAAGGCGGGAAGGACGTTGGTCCGACCGGCGCGGACGCGATGGTGCGCGTGGCGAAGGTCGCCCGCGAACGTCTCGGTTGCGAAGTTCTGCTCGTCAATTCGCCGCTTTCCGTCGATACGCGTCCGTACGACGAGGCGAATCCCGCCGCGCCGGTTCCGAAGATGCCGTTCGGTCCGTCGCAGTTCAGGGTGCGCGAGATGGAGACGGAATACGGAGCGCTGAAGAAACTCTGCGCGGCGAACAGGATGCAGTGGTGGGACGAGTTCCTGCCGTGCTACACGTGGCTTTACGGTTCGGGGCTGCCCAACCAATACTACAGCCGCGACTTCGTCCATTCCGGCGAGCTCGGCAAGCAGATCATCGGCCGCGTCATGCTTGCATACTTCCTGACAGAAGGGGAAAAATGAGAACTATGTGCATAGCAAGCCTTGCGGCGCTGTACGCGATCTGCTGCCTTGAAGCGGCCGCAGCCGATGTGTCTTACTACGGCGTGTGCCGCGAGGCAAAGACCGGCGAAGTGAAGCCAACCGGGTATTTGCTGGAGTTTTTGCGCCGTCAGGCGGAGGGCTTGACCGGCCACCGCGAGAAGCTTGGCTATCCGTTCGACGGATCCCTTTGGGAAGGACGGATGGAGGAAATATACTTCACCGAGGGCGTCTACAACGGCAGCGACCAGAAAAAGGAAGGCACGAAGGAGGATTTCTGGGCGAGCGGTTCGTGGTGGCCTTTCGAGCAGAGCGCATACCTGCTGGACGGCATGGCGCGCGTCGCCGCGCTTGCAGACGCTCCTGCGCTGATGGAGGATGCGGCCAGGTCCTTCGAGTGGATGCTTGCCCATCCTGCGAAGGACGGCGACATCTTCACGCCGCTTTCAAACTCGGGGACGCAATGGCCGCTCGTCGTGTTTTTCCGCGCGATTTGGGCGTGGGGAGAGGCTACAGGGCGCGAGGCCGAGGTGACAAAAGCGTTTGCGCGGCATTTTGCCGCGCACAAGGCCGATCGCGCGAAGTGGGACAGACGCGATATGCTCGCCGCCGAGGGAATGTGCAAGATTTACGAGCGGACGGGCGACAAGTCTCTTCTCGCGGATGCGCTCGCTTCTTACAGGGGGACGCGCTACTGCCGCGAGTTTGGAAACGAGCGGCGCATTCACGACCACGGCGTTTCCTTTTGCGAATCGCTTAAAATCCCCGCGCTGCTCTACCTCTATACCGGCGACAAGGCGCTTCTTGAACAAGGGCGGTGCGCTATGGAGGATGTCTTTGCCGTCAATGAACAGGCGGATGGACAGATTTCGGGCAACGAGTATCTTTCCGGACGCGATCCGAGGCAGGGACACGAAACATGTCTCGCGGCCGACATGACGTGGGCGCTTGGCTACTACCTGATGGCGGAGGGGAGCGTCGCGGCGGCTGACCGCATGGAGCGGATCGTCTACAATGCGCTTCCGGGAAGCTGCACCAAAGACTTCAAGCGCCACCAGTATCTCTCGTCCGTAAACCAGGCGTTTTGCACGCCGTTTTCGCAAAGCGCCCACTTCAACTATGCGGAATCCACCTGGCGGCAGTACCGCAAGGCGCACTTTCCGCAGTGCTGCACCGGCAACATCGGTCGCGCCATGCCCGCATACGTTGCGCGTCTTTGGCTCAAGGACGCTGAGACGGGCGCGCCGGTCAAGATGGTCTACGGTCCGTCCACGCTCTCCGGCGAATATCGCGGCGTAAAGTACACGCTGGAGGAGCTGGACGGCGGCTATCCCTTTGGAGACGAAGCGAGGATAGTCTATCGCGGCGGAACCGTCGAGATGCCGCTCAAGTACCGCGTTCCGTCGTGTTGCGACCGGCCCGATGCGGGAAAGGTCCTTGTCGAAAAACGCGTATGGAAGGACGGCGACACGTTCGTCGTTCCGCTTCCCACGAAGGTCGCCTTGAAGAGCGAACGCAACTGGCATTGGTTTGAGCGCGGACCGATTACCTTCGCATACGCCGTGCCGAGCGAAGTTGTCGAAGAAGAGCCCGGCGACGCGTTTGGCGCGCTCAGGATTGTGCCTAACGGCCCCTGGAACTATGCCTTCGACACGAACGAGCTCAAGAAAGCAGATTTAAAGGTCGAGTTCAGGAAGAGCTCTTATCCGTTCGAGTCCCCGGCGATGGTGCTCAAGGTCCCGGTATGCGAAATCGAGGAGTGGAGAGTCGCGGACTTCAACCGCTTCATGCCCGACCCGCCGCTCTTTGTGCATCCGACGGGAAGGAGAACGACAATCGAACTGGTACCGTATGCGACGACGCTTGGGCGCATTACGTGCTTCCCCGATACGGTCAAGCGCGTCGAACTGCCTGTCGTCGCCGCCTACACGTCCGGCGAGGCGTATCCCTACGACGAGACAAAGCCGATTGAGGAGCAGGTCTTCGGGCCGGAAGGGTGGGACGACTTGAAGTACCGCAACCTCTACAAAGTTCCGCAGCGGACGCCGGAAGTGTTCTTCGACTTGCGCGACGTCTACGGCAGCGAGCGCGGGCGGCTCGCGTATCTGATGTTCCGCTTCTGGAGCGACGAGGCGGGCGAGGCGGTTTTCGCGCTTGGAGGTGCATCGCGTCTCCAGGCGTTCATCGGAGGCAAGGAGGTCTATCGCGGCCTCCCTTGGACGGAAGGCATGCTGATGGCGCCGGAGTGGTTCCGGCACAAGGTGACGAAGGGTTACAACTACCTTCTCGTCAAGTGCGCCTTGCCGAAGAGCAGGCCAGGGCAGTTTCGCCGCGAATGGGGCGCGCGGCTCCAGGTGTTCATGGAGTCGAAGGCTACAGGGTCAGACATGGTTACCACAGTAAATTACCACAGGTACCCACAGGTACGCCAAGCAAAGCTCGGCAGAACTAATAGCGGAAGGAGCTATATCGTAAAGAAATCGACATACGATTAGGACGGCAAGCCGTGCAAAGGGCGACCGATGTGCGGGAGTCTTGCCCGACAAAGGGATGGGCCGCAACGCAAGTGAACTTCCTACGTAAAGCCTCGTTAAATGTTTCCGCGTGGTCAGCGTCTCTGTGGACGTGAAGCCAACATCGCCTTGCTGACTCGATTCGGGCAAGGTGGACGCGGCGGGGCAAAGGGGGCGGCACTTCCCGAAAGTTCTGCAAAGGAACTTGGGAGAACTGCAACTAGCGAAAGCGAACGCAGTAGTCGGATGAGGTCGTAGTAGCGGGGAAGCGGGGCAATGCCCGTGGAGCGAAGGGCCTCTGCATGCAAAAGGAAACGTTTCAAACGGAAGAGCGAGAGCTGAATTGATTGAAAAATCCTATACGGAAGAGGAAATTGCGGAGATCGTGCGCAAGCATGGACTGCCGCGATATCCGAAACTCGCGCTCTACAGGGAGAAACTGTCACGGAAAGCGAAGGCCGAGCCGAACTTTCGGTTCTATTGCCTTTATGGACAACTGCTGCGCATGGACGTGCTCAGGTGCGCGTACGAGCAAGTGCGCGCGAACAAGGGCGCCCCAGGCGTGGACGGAATGACGTTCGGGGACATCGAGCGAGACAAGGGCGGAGTGGACGGGTTTCTAGCCAGCATCCAGCAGGAGCTCAAGGCGAAGACCTACCGCGCAAGTCCGGTCAAGCGGGTCTACATCGAAAAGGCGAACGGCAAGCTCAGGCCGCTTGGAATCCCGACTGTCAAGGACAGGACGATCCAAGCGGCGGTCAAGCTCGTCATCGAGCCGATATTCGAGGCGGACTTCCACGACTGCTCGTTCGGCTTCAGGCCGAATCGGAATGCGCAACAGGCGGTCGAGCGAATCGCCAAGCGGGTGAAAGGCGGCGAGACGCAAGTCTACGACGCCGACCTGTCGAGCTACTTCGACACGATCCCGCACGACAAGCTCTTCCTCGCCCTGCGCAGGCGGGTCACGGACGGAAGCGTCTTGGCGCTTATCCGCCAATGGCTGAAGGCCACGGTTGTCGAGCCGAACGGGGTGAAGAAGAACCCGAGGGGAAAGGGGACGCCGCAGGGAGGCGTGATATCACCGCTTCTGTCGAACGTCTATCTGCATTGGTTCGAGACATGCGCCATGCTGACCGCCAAGGCAACCGGTCAGGTCATGTCGATCGTGCGCTACGCGGACGACTTCGTGATTCTCGCAAGAAAGCTCAAGGATGACTTCGTGCGGAAGGTCGAAAGCGAACTGGAAGGACGATTCGGGCTGACCATCAACAGGGACAAGACGAAGGTCTTGGACATGCGAGCGGAGGGCGCTTCATTGGAGTTCCTCGGCTACGAGTTCAGGTACGTTCGGGGCATCCACACCACATGGTACGGCACGGAGGACAAGTGGCTCTGGTTTGGACCATCCATGAAGTCGGTCAAGAAGGTCTGCGCCAAGATCAAGGGACTGACGTTGGGAAGAATGAACAAAATCCCGATAAAGGATACGATTCAGAAACTCAACCTCATACTCAAAGGATGGTCCAACTACTTCAGCGGCGGCTATCCCAATCCCCGCTATTCACGAGTGAACGGCTACGTGAGAAAGCGGCTCATCATCCTTGCGAAGCACACAAGCCAGCGGGGGTACAAGCTCAAGTATGCGCAGACGTACTACTATGAATGGAAGGCGATGGGGCTGTACGAAATGAGGAAGAGGCGACCGTGACAACGCCAGTTTCACATGGAAAGCCGTATGCGGGAAAACTGCACGTACGGTTTGACGAGGGGGCGGGCGCACCCGACGAGGGGCGCTCTGCTCTACTCTACT
>CADAKF010000087.1 GCA_902788415.1 uncultured bacterium | reverse complement strand
AGCGGTGCCGGCCGTTGCCGTCAAGGTAGCCGACGTGCGCCTTGTACCAGAAGAAGTACTCGTAGCCGTCGGGATAGCCGTCGCCGTCCGTGTCGATCTTCGTCGGGTCGCTCGGGCACTCCGGCGACCACTCCGCCGCCGGCAGCCCCGAGTCCTTCCACGCCATGTACTCGAGCTCGGAAATCGTGCACTTCTTGGGATCGTAGCCCATCGTGCCGTCCTCGAGCTCCACCTCGTAGACGCGGTCGGCCTTCACGCCGAGGTTGTCGTCCTCCGGCGCGCTGTTGAGGCCCCAGTGGTAGCCGCGGATCTCCGTCACCGCGTCGAACGGCAGGCCCAGCGTCGACCAGGTCGCCGGAGTGCCCGGAAGGACCGCGCCGTAGCTCGTCAGCGAATCGAGCGGCAGGAAGTCCCCTTCGCCATCATCGTCGTTGCGGGCGTCCTGCGGATTCAGGTCGGCGCCCTCGGTCTCCTCGGTGCCGATGTACCCGTACTTCTTCGCGTAGAGGTCCGGGATGCCGTCACCGTCGATGTCGCCCATGTTGTCGGACGGGTACTTCTCGCGCGCGAAGATCGCCTCGACCGAAACCGTCTTGTAGGTGTCGCTGCCCGTCTTCTTCTCGTTGTCGAGGTCGAACTTCCTGTTGTTCATCTCTCCCGGCTTCTTCGCCGGACTGATGGTGCCGTAGGTCACGTTGGCTCCGTCCTCGCCCGCCACCTGCGCCCAGCGGTAGAAAAAGTTGTCGTAGTCGCTCGAGCCGCCGTCATAGTAGCCGGTCGACGCGTCGCCCTTGAAGCCGTCCGGCGACAGCGCCGCGCCGGAGTACCCGTTGCTCTTGCCGAGCTCGCCGTTGTCAAGGACCGGCGTCTTGGAGGCCGCGTAGCCGAGCGCCCAGAGGTCGGCCTGCTGCTCGGCCTCGGCGTAGTCCCACGTCTGGATGAACTGCCTGACGATGTAGCTGCCCGTCGAGCCCTCGACGTAGACGTGGCCGCGGCCGAGACCGCTCGCCGCATCGTACTTCGTCTGCGTCGTCGGCGCAGGGCCGTAGGTTGAGACCGCGATCTTCTTCGACGGGACGATCCGGATCCAGAACTTCGTCTCGAGCGTGCCACCCTCGTTGTCATTCGCCGTCACGGTCACTTCCGTCGACGTGGTCGGAACCTTGAAGCTGAACGTGCCCTCCGCCGTCGCCTTGAGCGGCGAGCCCGACGCCAGCGTGATCGGCCAGCCGTTCGTCAGCGTCACGTAGCTCTTGTTGTTGAGGTCGCGGACGCCCGACCACTCGACGCGGAAGTTCCCGTTCGTGAGGTCGTAGGCCGTGTCGGTCGTCGTCCACTTGAGCGTCACCGTCTCGCCCGCCGTCCACGTGTTCGTGCCGTTCGCGGTGAAGTCCTTTCCGCCTTCCGCCGCAAGCGACATCTTCACCGGCGCGTCGTCCCACATCTTGATCGGCGTGTCGGTGGACTGGAAGTAGGAGCACCAGGGATCGCCGGCCTTGTTGCGGCACTCCGGATAGCCCGCGTCCGTGTTGCCGTTCATCACCTCGGCGTGGATGAACGTCGTCGACGGCAAATCGCCGCCGTTCTGCGTGAACTTGTCGAAGCAGACCGGCATGCCGTTGTTGATGTCCCTCGACTGCTTGAAGTAGACGTAGTTCGTGACCAGGTTCACCCGGCCGCCGTCATCGAAGCTTTCGACCGTCAGGCGCACCACGATCGGATTCATCTGCGTGATGCGCGGATCCGTCACGCCCGTCACCGGGTCGGTGTACGCGTCGGAGCCCTTCGGGAACTCCGTCAGCTTCACGTAGAACGCCGGCACGGTGGTCTTCGAGTAGTCCGTCGTCTCGTGGAAGTCGTCGCCCTTCGGGAAGAAGAGGTAGACGTTCGGCATCTGCGCGAGCCTCAGCGTGAAGGTCAGGTCCGGCACATCGCCGAAGTCGTTCGGATCGGACGACGCCGCACGCTGGTCGCGGTCCATCACGTAGATCGAGACCGTCTGCTCGCTCTCCGGCTCGCTGAACCCGTAGATGTTCAGCGTCGCGACGCCGTTCGTGTTGGCGACTGCGACGTCGTGGTCGCTCCACTTGTCGCCCTCGGGGCCGTCCGTCCACTCGTAGTAGACGCGCGCCGTCCCGCTCGTCGCGTCGATGAGGCCGAGGTCGGCGAGCTTCACCGTGAAGACGATCGGCACGCCCGACGGCACGCGGCTGGCCTCGTAGACCCACTTGCCGTCCTCGCCCTTCACGACCTTGCCGTCGAACTCGTTCCAGTCGCCCTTGCGGACGCCGACCACCGTCGGCGCCGCGTTCGTCACCGTGAAGGTGAGGTCGTGCAGCCGGTAGGTGTCGATCTTCGCGTCCGTCGCCGCGTCGAAGAGCGCGAGCGAGAAGGTGCCGACCGTCTCGTGGATCTTCTTCGCGTCACCGTCCAGGAGCCGCAGCGGAATGCCCTCGGAGAGCGTCGCGCCGCGCTCGATCGCGAACTTCCGCTCCAGCGCCGCCGCCTCGACGAGGCCCGTGCTCATCGCGTTCGCGGGCACGAGCTTCGCGTACATCTTCGTCAGCGCCGCGTTCGTCACCATGAAGCGCAGGAACGGCTCGTCGCCTTCGCAGAACACGCTGCGCGTGTCGACCGCCGCGTCGGAGCGGTCGCTCACGTAGAACCTCGGATACGCGTTGTACTCGGGCTTCTTGTTGATCTCGATCGCCTTCTCGACGGCATACCCGTCGTTCGGGCCCGTGTGCGTCGCGTCCCACACCGTCACCAGAATCTTGTGCGTCGCGAGCGGGTCGGCGTCGTCCGGCACCGTCACCGGGAAGGTGTTCGCGTTCGTGTCGTTCGCGAACGAGCAGCCGTTCGTCGTGAGGAGCGTCTTGCCGTCGAAGGCGACCGTCACCTTGTAGCCGTTCGTGTTGACCTCGTCGAGGTCGCGCCAGTTGTCGCTCACAATCACGTCCACGGCGATCTCGTCGCCCTGGTAGGCGCTCGACGGCGCCGTCACCGCCGCCACCGGCTTCTGGTCCGTCACCTTCACGAACGCCGAGCGGTGCAGCCCCGCCTCCGTGCTCGGACGGAAGAACTCGTACGCCGGCGACGAGGAATCGACGGACGGCACCAGCGTCAGCTTCTTGCTCGCAAGGTCCTTGCAGGAGCCGAGCGCGTAGAGGTAGAAGTAGACGTCCTTCTGGCCCTTCGGCACCGTCACCGACGTGATGCTCGTCAGGTCCATCGGCGCGTCGCTCTCGTCCTTCAGGATCACGACGTACTTGCCGCCGATCGCGTCGACCGCCGAGTCGGGGACGATCGGGTTGAGCTTCACCTCGACGTCGGCGCCGTCGAACGCCTTCGAGAACGAGACCTTCATCTGCAGCGGCTGGTTCAGCGTCGTCGCCATCGTCTCGCAACCCTGCGCGCCGTCCGCGTCGGTAATCGACATGAACGGATCGGGCGCCGTCGTGATCTTCACCGGCACCTGCAGGTAGGAGCCGGGGAGGACCGTGCCGCTGCCGTCCTTCGCCGGACGGTTCTGCGAGCAGAGGCAGATGTGCGCCGTCGCGCCGACCGCCGCCGCGTCGCCGCCCTTCAGCTTGAACGAAACGGGGCTGCCGTCCGCCTTCAGCGTCACCTTCACGACCTTGCGATCGGTGACCGTCGTGTCGACTTCGCCGACCGGCGTCACGACCGACTCGTCGTCGGACCAGATGTAGACCGTCGTCGGACCGACGCCCGTGATCTGCGGCGCCTTGCCCACGTTGTCGTCCAGCCCCTGGTAGACGTAGCGCCACACGCCCTCGTCCCCCGGCGTCGGGTCGACCTCGTACTCGGTGTCGAAGTCAATCGTCTTCACGAAGATGCCGGGATAGACCTTGTCGACGCTCTGGCGCTCGGCGATGTCGTCGCTCGGATACGACCAATCCGCGCCCTGGCCCGTCGGGCTCGGCGACATCGTCCCCAGCGCCCCCGAGTACTTGAAGTTCGCCAGGTGCCGCTCCTCGCCCTCGCCCGCGCAGTCGTTCGTCAGGTCCCAGTAGCCGCCCGCATTGCCCGCCGTCGTCACGTTCACAAGGTAGAAGCCGGACGCGCCAACGCCCTCGGCCGTGTCGATGATCTCGTCCTTCGCGTTCACGAGGCGCACCGGCTGGCCGAGCTCGCCCTCCTTCACCGTGTAGGAGAAGTAGTAGTCGGTGTAGAAGTGATTCTGGGGGTTAAGCCCGTTCGGCTCACCCTCCGGACCCGCGTCGTCCAAAAGCGCGGTCACCTTCTTCGCGCCGATCGCAAGGCGCAGGCCCGGACGGAAGAGCACGTCCTTCAGGTCGGACGGTATCACCGTGTCGTTGCGCTCGAATGTCCACTGATAGGTCTTTCCATGCGTCTTCGCCAGGATCCAGTCCTCGTTGAGAAGCCGGACGCGGACGTAGAACTTCTCGCCGACGCCGAGCGGCGACAGGACGTTGCCCTCCGTCCCGTAGGTCGCCACGGGCACCGCCTGCAGCGAGCAGATGTCGCCCGTGTCGCCGACGCCGAATGCCGTCAGGTTGAGACCCGCCGCGGCAAAAGCAAGCGCCGCGAACTTCATCAGGTTCTTCTTCATAGTCTTCCTCTCACTCATTTTGAAATTTCCTTAGCCAGTGGGGCGATTGCGTCAGCAATAGGCGCAGCCCTACCGGAATCCTTTCCGCTTCGCAGTGGGGAAGCGGAATCCTTTCCGCTTCGTGCTGGCGCAATCCGCCTTCCCACAATCTTCGTCGCCTGCAAACGGTTCTCCTCGATCGCCGTTCCAAGGTCGGCGACGCGCTTCTCAAGCGAAACGTATTCGGCGTCCTTCGCGAGCAACGCCTTGAGGGCCGCGTCGTCGGCCTTCGGGTTCTTCACGCGCACCGCGTCGACCTTCGCCTTCAGCTCCTTGATGAGCTTCACACGCACCTGCGCGAGACCCTCGCGCTCCTTGCGCATCGAGTCAAGCTTGCTCCTGAACGCCTTGTCGTTCATGTACGACTCGGGCGAAGACGAAGGCACAGCGGCCTCGTCCGACCGCTTGTCGCAGCCCGCGAAAAACAACACAACCACGCCCATCACGCACAGCGCGAAAGACACGTATTTCTCAAATCTATGTGTCATCATAATTAACAAGTTACCCGACTAGGGGACACTTCCCCTAGTCAAGCATAATGAATAATACCAAAATACTAGGGTGAAAGGCAAGCGTAATCAACAGTTTGTGAAAAGGAAAACAAGAGGGTGTCAAGAGGGTTGTGAAGAGGATATGAACAGAAAAGAGGGATCAGTGGGGAAGCGGAATCCTTTCCGCTTCGGGCTGGCGCGGAGAGTGGGGAAGCGGAATCCTTTCCGCTTCCTAAGCGAAGCGCTATGACGGCTCCGTGGACCACTTCATACCACTCTCAAACGCAACTTCGTTTGAATATGGTCCACGGAGCCGTTTTTTCTCGAAGCGGAAGGGATTCCGCTTCCCCACTCGGTA
>CADAKF010000086.1 GCA_902788415.1 uncultured bacterium | reverse complement strand
GAAGCGGAATCCTTTCCGCTTCAAGAGATGATTTTACATTCAACCAAACAAAGGATCAGCTCATGAAAAAACTCATGATGGCGGTTGCGATGGGGTCGCTGTGCGCGGTGACGCAGGCGGCGAAGATTACGGTCGAGAACTTTGACGATGACCTCGCAACGGTCTATGTCAACAATGTCGCAGTCGCGGACGGCGAATCGGTCGAGGTCAGCGGCTCGGTCACGATCGAACTGAAGGACTTCCGGAACGACTACTACTTCCGCTTCGCGCCGGAGACGCAGACCGACCGCGAGCTCGCCTTCGACTACTGGGAGGGTGTGCCGGAAGGGCAGACGACCGAGAACCCGACGACCTTCACGCCGGAGGGCGACATCACGATCACGCCGAACATCGATGTGAAGGGCTACTGCTGGACGCCGGTCACCTCGTCCGTTATCGAGGACGCGATCCTCTCCATGACGTTCTCCAAGACGGACGCCACGCGTTCCGTCACCACGGGCGGCGGCAATAGCAATCGCGTCGGCGTGACGGAGAACGTCCTGACGTTCGACGCCGTCGAGCGTGTGAGGATCGACAACAAGAACTACACGATCAAGTCCTTCACCGGGCGTCCCGCGTTCGGCAACACCCACATCTGCCAGATTGCCCTCTCGCCGAACTTCACGACTTTCGGGGCGACGATCACGGACGGCAGCGGGTTCGTCATCACAAATCTCATCGGCACGGCCGAGCTCAAGGCGCCCTCTTACGGTTGGTATTCGTTCTTTTACGGTCCTGCGCAACTGAACGGACCGGCGACCAACTTCGTCAGCCGGAACGCCGTCGACTTCGGCACCGCACGCGCCTTCCAGAACAAGAGCGGACTGAAGGGCCTTCTCGCGCTGGATTGCGTCAGGAGCATAGCCGGAGGCACGTTCCAGGGCTGTTCGGGTCTGACGGAGCTGTACTGCCCGTCGCCGTACCTGACGACAATCGGCGGCAACGCGTTTTTGGGCTGCTCGAAGCTGACGAAGGTGACGCTCGGCGCGGAAGCCCTTACGTCCGTCGCGACGTCCTCCTTCACGGTGAATGTCACGGACTTCGTCTTCCTCTCGGGTGCGCCGGACGCGGCGGTCCTGACGGCGATCCTCTCGGCGCAGGCGAACGTCGACGGCGCGCACAAGGCGACCGTGTGGGTCGACCCCACGAAGGCGGGCTGGGCGAACCTCATCGCCGAGCCGACGGCGGCCGAAATCGCCGCGGGCCTTCCCGGGAACTGCCTCGGCGTCTTCGTTGACGCGGACGGGAAGCGCAAGGCGTGGGTGTGCGTGAGCGACTATACCGACGGCGTTGATGTGAAGGGCTCTCCGAAGGAATATGCCGCGGACAACGTGCCGGCCTACGGCTTTACGATGCAGACGGCCGGAGCCGAGCTTGTCTACACGGCGCCTGATTCGATCGCCGTCTCAGACGACGAGCATGCGGCGTGCCTGGGCTGGAAGCTCTTTGACCGCGTGACGGGCGAGCTTGTTAACGAGTCGACGGACGAGAACAAGACGCGCTGTGCGTTCACCTACGAAAAGCCCGTCCGTCTCATCTGGTACTGGGCGCCGACCTTCCGCATCGCGCCCGCCGTCACAGGGGA
Source organism: uncultured bacterium (assembly GCA_902788415.1). Lineage (GTDB taxonomy): Bacteria > Verrucomicrobiota > Kiritimatiellia > RFP12 > UBA1067 > UBA1067. Next base: position 3,914 of record CADAKF010000086.1, on the reverse strand, counting down.
TGGTCTGAGCATCTCGCCGAGTGAGCTCTGGATTGCCGCGGACCAGGACGTGACCTTCACCGTGACGGGCACGGACCATCCGATGTGGACGGTCGACGGCGTCATCCAGCCGGAGCGCGGCACGAGTCTCACGATTCGGGTCTCTCCCGGCCTTCAGATTTCCGTCGGCGAGACCCTTGCGCTCTACGTGACGCCGCACGGCGCGGGACAGAAGGACGGCTCGAGCTGGGAGAATGCCTTCGCGGGACTGCAGAGCGCCCTGACGGCGGCGAAGGCCGCCGGCGTGCCCGCGACGCTCAAGGTGCTGGCGGGCGACTATCCGCTCGCGGCGGAGGTGTTCATCGACGGACTTGCCGAGCAGGTGGTCATCCGCGGCGGCTACACGGGCGTCAACGACGAGATTGACGTGAACCGCTCGGTCTTCTATCGCGCAAGTGAGGGGGATATGCGACTTTTCCGCGCCGAAAACTCGTATCTCACGTTCGAGAACCTGGCCTTCACGAACGGCTGCTTCGCGACGGCGAGCGCGGACGGCTTTGCGCTGCACCTCACCAAGTGCACGACGACGATGAAGAACTGCGCCGTCCGCGAGAACGGAGGTTCGCTCGTGTGGGGCACGTATCGGGGCACGATTTACCTGTCCGGCGGTTCGTTCGCTGCGACGAACTGCGACATCTCCGACAACGTCTTTGACACGTACATCTACGGCTCGGCGGTCTATGGCGTCGGCATCTTCGCGACCGGAGTGTCGCTGGTCACGCTCCGGAACTGCACGGTGGACAGGAATAGGACGCACGTCATGTACATGCAGAATCAGGGTCTCGGCGTCTACGTCACCGGCGGGGGGCTTCAGGTCTCGAACTGCACGTTCAAGGGGAACTACGGTCGACGGGCCGAGAACTACGCCCACGGCGATGCCTTCGGAGGGGCGATCTTCTACGGCGACGGAGCGTCCTACCGGCTCGAGATTACGGACTCGCTCTTCGAGCGGAACTGGCTGAACGACACGGGCGCGCTCGGCGGCTGTCTTTGCATCTCGACCAGCGGCGAGGCGTCGCTTACGCGGTGCGTCTTCAGGGACAATGGGCTTCGTCCGACGGACGATCCGATGGCGGGGACCGGAAGCACGATGGACCGCGGCGACGTCTACTTCAGTGGCACGGCGGCCGGCAAGCATTTCGGCGTGACGAACTGCACGTTCGTCGGGACGGCGCATCAGGACGCAGTTAAAGTCGGAGCAGGAACCGTCGACTTCTACCGCTGCACGTTCGCGGGCACGGCGGAGGGGTACGGCATTCGCGTCCTCGGCGGCAAGGCGACGGTCAGGGACTCCATCATCTGGGGCAACGCCCTCGGCGGCGTGAAGCTCGAGGGCGCGGGTCTTGCGGAGGTCACCTATACCGATACGCAGGACGCGACGGAGGGCGTCGGCAACATGGCGGAGGATCCGCTTTTCGCCGAGGGTGGCTGGGGACACCTCCAGTCCGAGGCGGGCTACTACACGGCCGGCTTCACGGGCGGCGTCTGGACGGTTGCGGCGGCGACCTCGCCGATGATCGACAAGGGCAGCGCGGGCGGCGATCTCGGACTTGAGCCGCAGCCCAACAAGCACCTGCCTAACCTCGGCGGCTACGCCGGGACGGAGGTCGCCTCAATGTCGAAGCTCGGATCCGCGCCGGTTGTGCGGGACGACGAGCTCAAGGTGTTCGCCTACGACGTGTCGCCGGGCGACGGCGTCGGCATGATTCGCGGCGAAGTCGCCTCCACGGGCAAAGGCGCGAATCCGACCGTTTCCGTCGTGTGGGGTCCGGCGGACGGCGGCACATCGGCGAAGGGCGACTGGGTGTATTGCACCGAGATTGGCACGTTCGCGCCGTGGGAGCTGTTCGCGGCCGAGATGACGAATATCGCGGGCAAGGCCTACTGCCGCCTTGTCGTCGAGAACGAGAAGGGCGTGGCGTTCAGCGATCCGGCGATAGAGTTCGCGTCCGCCGCGAGGCCGACCTTCGCGGCGGCGGACGTGATCCGCGTCCAGCGCACGACGGCCTACGCGAAAACGGCGATTTCGGACAACGGCGGCGCCGACACGAAGATCTTGCTTCTCGTCTATCCGTCTGCCGGGGCGGAGGCGGACGCGCAGGTCCTTGACTTCAACGACGGCTTTGTCGCCGAAGTCGGTAAGGAGTATACCGTTTCGGTGGCGGGCCTTACGGCGGGTGTCGAGTACAACTTCCTCTTCAAGGCGGTCAACTCGTCCGGCACGACGACGACGAACGTCGTCAAGACGACCCACACGACGGACGCGCGCACCTACTACGTCTCGCCGACGGGTGCGGGCGACAAGGACGGCGCGAGCGAGTCGAGCGCGTTCGGCTCACTCCAGGACGCGGCGAACGCCGCGACGGAACCGGGCGACGTCGTTTATCTGACGGCGGGCGATTACACGGTTTGCCAGACGAAGGTTCCGGAGGATCTCTCCTACGTCGTCGTCTCCGGCGTGAAGGGCCTTACGGTGAACGGCGACCCGGCGGGCGGCACGGTCTTCACACTCGGCGTCGACCAGAAGCGCCTCCTGCACGTGAAGGGCTCGACGGCGACCTTCAATGACATCACGTTCCGCGGCGGACGGCTCAACAGCGGCGGCTCCTACGGACACGGCGTCTATGGCGAGAATTCGGCGCTGGTCTTCAACCGCTGCATGTTCGACAACAACGGCGTCGTGTCCGGCACGGGCAACGGGCATTACGGCGGCGGCCTCGCGGCGAACGGCGGCTCGCTCAAGCTCAACGACTGCGCATTCACGAAGAATGTTGTCATTTACAACAGCAACGGCGGACAGTGTGGTGCGGGCGTCTGGGTCAAGAACGTGGCGCTTGAGGCGACGGGCTGCCTTTTCGCGACGAACTACGTTCATGTGCAGCACTATGGCTCGTGGGGCGGCGCGATTTATGCGAACGGCGGTTCGGCGCTGATCACGAACTGCGTCTTCAACGGCAACTACGTGATGCACGACCGCGGTTATAATGCGCAGATGAGCCGTCCCGCGAATGGCGGCGCGATCTACTTCGACGCGGTGCCGTCCGCGACGGTCGTCGACTCGATCTTTGACGGCAACTACGCGAACAACTTCCGCACTGATGACAAACGCGTCGACCACCGTGACTACTCGGGCGGCACGATCTATCTCGCGGGCGCGGCGGGCGTTGCGACGATCGAGCGCTGCAAGATCCTGCGCGGCGGGCGGTGGGGCGGCTCGCCGACGGAGAACTATGTCAAGAACGACAACGGTTCCATTTGCATTGCCGCGGGCACGGCGGCGGTCGTGAACTGCCTCGTCACGGGCATGCACTCGAATGCGTTCGAGGTCGCGGGCGGGACGATGGCGATCACGAACGTGACGGTCGTCGGCGGCGACCGCGAGCCGGTGCTGCAGAAGGGCGGTACGCTTTCGGTCGTCAACTCGATTTTCTGGGACAACGTATCCGAGACGGGCGTCAGCTTCGACATCGCGGGCGGCACGACGGTGGTGAGCCATTCCGACGTCACGGGCGGCTTCGAGGGCGAGGGGAATCTCGATGCGGATCCGCGGTTCCGGATGAAGTCCAAGAACGGCGCCTCGCCGTATTGCCTCCGCGGCTCCTCGCCCTGCGTCAATGCGGGCATCAAGGGGTCCTGGACGGCGGACGACCTCGACTGCGATTCCAACCCGCGCGTTGTCGGCGGCGTGCCGGACATGGGCGCGTTCGAGACGGTCGTCAACGGTCTCCTGTTGATGGTGAAGTAGGGACATGGAGATGCTGGTGAAGGTCTTCGGCCTGAAGGGCGGGGCTTTGGCCATCGGCCGTTAGGGGACGCGCAAAAATAAGTTGGACAGAGAGTGGAGAAGCGGAATCCCTTCCGCTTCAGAACAAGGA
>CADAKF010000085.1 GCA_902788415.1 uncultured bacterium | reverse complement strand
GCGGAATAGATCGCTACAGCGACGGGCTGACACGGCTCGACACGAAGGACGACTTTGCCTTTTCGCCAGAATTTGCCGACAACGTGACGCAGGTCGTCCTGCGCGTGAGGAGTTCCGGCGCGACTATGACGCGCTTTCTGACGCTCATACCGGCGGGTGTATCGTCTGGGGCCCGGCAGCAGGTCGCGGCGGCAAGCTCGAGTCTGACGAACGAGACGTTCTCCTGGACGCAAGGCGAGGCCGTGCGGCAATTCCGTTTGCAAAACGAGACTGGATCGGGAAACGCCGGATGGGGAATTGCGTCGCTGGCGGTCTACACGGACAGGATCGAGCCGCCGACGGGCTTGCGGGAGGAGGTTCTTTATCGCGATGTGTTTGTCGCGGGTTGGGACGCCGCACCGGAGGCCGTCCGCTACGAGATTCGCTTCGCCTCCGTGACACGGGTTCCGCCGCGGTTCAAGACGGTGGCGGCGTGGGATTTCTCGTCGCTGACCAACACCTACGGCAGCACGCGTACCCTGGACCAGCTGAAGGACGCGAACCCCGGGCTGCTGGACGACCTCTCGGGCGAAAACGTCTGCATGCAGAAATACGAGAGCGGACACCTCCAGATTGGAATGGGCGAAGAGCTGGGCCGCCTTGTCCTGCAGCTGCCGAAGGTCTCGTGGAACGCGGAACCTTTGACAGGCAGTCTCTGCGCCTGGAAGTATCCGGCGAAAGGCAAGCCGACGATGCCGCTCTATCTTGTTGCGGACGGGGTGACGAACGACCTTGCGACGGTCGAGTTGACGAATGAGCGCGCGGAGTATCGTTTCCCTATCCTGGCGGGCATTGGAGCGGAGAGCGTCATCCTCTCGTCGGCGACCAACGGCATCGCCCTGACCGATCAGAACGGACGGGTGCGCGTCGAGCGTTTTGCGATTCTGTCCGACTATGTACCGGGTTCGGTGGCGACGAACGACTTCTCGAGCATCGGGGCGAAGACGACGAGGCGGATGCTGAAGGACCTTGTGCCCGGCGAATGGGTGTGGTCGGTCCGGTCGTTTGACGCGAACGGACGCGATTCGCCTTGGTCGCCATTTCGCGCGGCTGTTCTCGATCCAGCGCGTCCGCGTCGTCCCGTCCCAGGCTTCTCCGTCAGCTTTCATTAGCCGTCCGCGAAATCATGCCTCTCATTAGATCTCCTGGACTCTGGCGTTTGACGGTTTTGTCCAAAAAGTGATATAATCGCGGACAGCGGACAGGACGGCGGCCTCGCTCAATGGGAAGCGGGGCCGTCGCGGTTTTGGCCAAGGAGCGATGAGATGATTATCATACTGAAGAAGGATGCGGACAGAAGCCAGATCGAGAGCCTCAAGAAATGGCTCGAAGCGCGGAACATCACGCCGCACGTGTCCGAGGGCGCGCAGGAGACGCTGATCGGATGCATCGGCGACGTCGCCAAGATCGACGTTGGCCTTGTGCAGCAGCTGAGCGCCGTCGAGACCGTCCAGCGCATCCAGGAGCCCTACAAGGCCGCGAACCGCAAGTTCCATCCCGAGGACACGGTCGTCGACTGTTCGGGACAGAAGATCGGCGGAGGGAACTTCCAGGTCATCGCGGGCCCGTGCAGCGTCGAGAGCGAAGAGCAGATGGTCGGCATCGCCAAGGCGGTGAAGCAGGCCGGCGCGACCTTGCTCCGCGGCGGCGCGTTCAAGCCGCGCACCTCGCCGTATGCCTTCCAGGGTCTCGGCAAGAAGGGCCTCGACCTTCTGCTTGAGGCGAAGAGAGCGACGGGGCTGCCGATCGTCACGGAACTGATGGCGATCGAGCATCTGCCGCTCTTCAACGACGTGGACGTCATCCAGATCGGCGCGCGTAACATGCAGAACTTCGACCTCCTCCGGGAAGTCGGCGCCCAGACGCAGAAGCCGATCCTCCTGAAGCGCGGCATGAGCGCCACCCTGCAGGAGCTCCTCATGAGCGCGGAGTACATCATGGCGAGCGGCAATCCGAACGTCATGCTCTGCGAGCGCGGCATCCGCACCTTCGAGACGGCGACGCGCAACACGATCGACCTCACGGTGATTCCGGTCCTGAAGCGCCTCTCGCACCTGCCGGTCATCATCGACCCGAGCCATTCGACGGGATCTGCCAAGCTTGTCGAGCCGCTCGCGATGGGCGCGACGGCGATGGGGGCGGACGGCCTCATCATCGAGGTCCACAACAACCCGCCGTGCGCGCTTTGCGACGGCGCGCAGTCGCAGACGCCGGAGATGTTCGCCGACACGATGAGGAAAATCGCGGCGATCCGGCCCTACGCCTGGCAGCGTGTCTAACGTCTCCGTCTCACGTCTAAAGTCCTCACATTCCTATGAAACTTCCTGACATCCGCAAAGAAATTGACGCGATCGACAGAGAGATCGCGCGACTCTTCGTCCGCCGGATGAAGGCGTCCGCCGCCGTGGCCGAGGCGAAGCGCGTAACCGGAAAGGCCGTTCTCGATCCGGCGCGCGAGCGCGAGGTCCTGGCATGGGCCGCGGCGGCGGTCGGACCGGACTTCGAGAGCGAGGGCCGGTTGCTGTTTGCGACCTTGATGTCCCTGTCGCGCGGACGCCAGCGTCGGCTTCTCGCGTCAGGCGGAGATTTCTTCCAGATGATTGAAAAGGCGATTGCCGAAACGCCTGCGCGCTTTCCGACTCGGGCGACGGTCGCCTGTCCGGGCGTTGAGGGCGGTTACTCCCAGCAGGCGGCGACGGCGCTGGTCCAGACGCCGTCCATTCTCTACTTCAAGGACTTCAATGCCGTCTTCTCGGCCGTCGAGAAGGGGATGTGCGACTATGGCGTCCTGCCAGTCGAAAATTCGGCTGTCGGCAGCGTGACGCAGGTCTACGATCTGATGGCGAAGCACGACTTTAAGATCGTGCAGGCGAAGAAGCTCCGCATCCGCCATGTCCTGCTGGCCCGGAAGGGCGTGCGAATCGAGGACCTCCGCGAGATCTCCAGCCATCCGCATGCGCTGGCGCAATGTTCTGAGTTTCTGCAGGCACATCCGAATGCGCGAGCCGTGCCGGCGTCCAATACGGCCGCGGCGGCGATGGCGCTGGCGAAGTCGGATCGCACGGACGCCGCCGTCATCGCCTCGCGCGAGTGTGCCGCCCTGTACGGCCTGGACGTCCTCAAGGAAGACGTCTCGGATACGACCAGCAACTACACGCGTTTTATCCTCATCTCGCGGAAGTGCGAGATTTATCCCGACGCCTCCAAGGTGTCCCTGATGCTGAGCCTGCCGCATCGGCCGGGCGCGCTGGCGGACATGCTGATGTGCTTCGCCGCCGCCGGCGTCAACCTTACGAAGCTCGAGTCCCGTCCCGTTCTCGGCACCGACTTCGAATTCCGCTTTGTCTTTGACCTGGAGGCCTCGCCGCGCGACCCGTCCGTTGCGGAGCTGCTGGCAGGGCTGTCCGCCGACCCGTCGGTCGAGCGCTTTGTCTTTCTCGGCGGCTATGCCGAGCATTGAGGGTTTTGAAAACAAGGATGCGAACATGAAGACGAGAATCGTCACGTTCGGTGAAATCATGATGCGCCTCAATCCAGAGGGCTATCTGCGGTTCGTGCAGGCGGAGAAGTTCGAGGCGTCCTATGGCGGCGGCGAAGCGAACGTCGCCGAGGTCGAGACGCTTGCGGCCGGCAACGGCACGGGACGCGTCCAGAGGTAAGGCGATGACAGTCGGCATTCGGGGGATGGGGCTCATCGGCGGATCGTTCGAGAAGGCGTTCCGCAAGGCCGGACACGAGGTGATGAACCTGAAGGATGCGTCGTCCGCGGAGATCGGGCGCTGCAATCTCGTCATCGTCTGCCTGCCGCCGCTCCTGGTCGCGCCGTGGGTCGTCGAGCACAAGGACGACTTTGCCGCAGATGCGCTCATCACGGACGCGGCGGGCGTGAAGGGCGTGGTCTGTCCGCAGATTGAGCCGGTCGCGAAGGCGGCGAAGTGGATCTACGTCGGCGGACATCCGATGGCGGGCAAGGAGCGGAGCGGCTACGCGAATTCCGACGCCGATCTCTATCGCGGCGCGTCGATGATCTTCACGCCGTTCGGCGGAACGCCGTCCTCAGCGGTCGAGAGACTGAAGGCGATCTTCGCCGAGATCGGCTTTGTGCGGTTCGTTGTCACCGATCCGGCGCATCACGACGAGATGATCGCCTACACGAGCCAGCTCGCGCACGTGGTCTCATCGGCGTATGTGCGCGATCCGCTCGCGGCGACGCACCTCGGGTTCTCGGCGGGCAGCTTCCAGGACATGACGCGCGTCGCGACGGTCGATCCCGACATCTGGACGGACCTTTTCCTGTCCAACAAGGGCCCGCTGGACGCAGTCCTCTCGCGGCTCATCGAGCGACTCGGGGAGTATCGTGACGCGATCCGCGGCGAGGACGCTGCGACGCTGCGGAAGCTGTTGGCCGAGGGACGCGCCGCCAAGGAGGCCTCGAAATGAGTGTTGGGATCAAAATTGACTGGACGTCCGATTTCCCCAAGGCACGCAAGGCGGTGCTGGTCACCGACTCGAATGTCGACCGGCTGTACGGCGACGCGATTGTCCGCCAGATCGAGGACACGGGGCTGCAGGTCGAGCGCATCGTCTTTTCGGCGGGCGAGAAGTCGAAGACGCTCGAGACCTATGCGGAGCTCGTGCGTGGATTCGCCGCGCTGGAGCTGACGCGCACGGATTTCGCAATCGCTCTCGGCGGCGGCGTGGTCGGCGACCTCACGGGATTCGCCGCAGCGACCTACATGCGCGGCATCGGGTTCGTGCAGATCCCGACGACGCTCCTTGCGATGGTCGATTCGTCCATCGGCGGCAAGACGGGCGTGGACATCCCCGAGGGCAAAAACCTGGTCGGGTCGTTTCATCTTCCGAAGCGAATCATCAGGGATGTGAAGTTCCTTGAGACTTTGCCCGAGAAGGAGCTGAAGAACGGCCTCGCCGAGATGATCAAGACGGCCGTGCTGTTCGACGCCGAGATGTTCGCGGCACTTCGTGAATTAGCCGCAAAGGGGGCACAAGGAGGGCGCAAGGAAGAATTGAAAAAATGGGTTGAGCGCTGCGCGACGTGGAAGCAGAAGATCGTCGACGAGGACTTCAAGGAGGGCGGAAAGCGCAAGCTCCTGAACCTCGGGCATACCTTCGGCCATGCGATCGAAAAGGAGTCCGACTTCGCGATTCCGCATGGCGAGGCCGTGGCGATTGGCATGCGCATTGTCGGGAAGGATGTGCCGGAAATCGGCAAGATTCTCGATGCGTATGGGTTCTCGCGGGTGGAATATGGCCCACGGAGCCTTTTTCTGACAAGCGGAAAGGATTCCGCTTCCCCACTGGAAATGGACCGCGAAAAGATTCTTGAGGCGATTCGGGGCGACAAGAAGCGGTCGGGCGACACGATTACGCTGGTCGTGCCGCGGAAGGTCGGCGAATGTGAGCTTGTGGAAACGCCGATGAACGACCTCGGGGGTTGGCTGGCATGACGAAGGTCATACAGCCGGGGCGGCGGTGCGGCACGGTGACCGTGCCGTCCTCGAAGTC
>CADAKF010000084.1 GCA_902788415.1 uncultured bacterium | reverse complement strand
TTTCAGTGCCCGAATAATGTACGGTCACGACCGAACGAAAGCGCGGCGAGCCAACTGTATCCGATGTGGTGTTTGTCTCATCAAAATCCCCCTCCGGGACGTCCAGCACAAAGAACTTCCCCGTCGGCGAGACGTTTCCATAAAACTTTCCTGTGACGAGATCGTACAGATAGCCAATCCCTTCCCTATCAACCGTCCGGTGAACATCGGCTTGTCTTCGAATGACGAGCCGTAGTAGCGATAAATCGCACAATTGGTTGGCGTTGTAAAAGTCAGATCGCTGTGCGTGGATTTGCTGAATAGGGCAACGCCAGTTTCGAGATTTAGCGCTTCGCGCAGATTCGCGCCGACCGTCAGACGGTAGCGCGTTCGAGACTGAAACTTGCCGTAATCAAAATTCTGGTTATAGTCGCCATATTGCATCTGAATCATTTGATCATTCACAAAAACGCCGCAGTTGTTGGCGGATGGACTCTCACGTGCGCCGAAGATGCCTTGTGCTTCATTCAAATTCAAGCAGGAGAATTCGCACATCACGGTTTGCTCGTGCGTGAGCGGAAAATCAAGTTCGATGTAAGCCTGGCCATCGCCTTGCAAATACCAAACGCGCCGACAACCATCGGGCAAATCCGCCGCATACACGACAAAACCCATCACCGCTATCGCCGCGAGTAGCAAACCCTTGAATTTGGCATTCATTTAATTGATCTTCTTTTTCGATTCGTATTAGATTTGGTTGAAAGCAGAAGATGTTACCGAACCCAACGGCGGGCCCGGACACGCCGCGTCAGCGTCTCGTAGGGTTCGTCGGCGCTCCAGAACATTTCCGCGACGAGCGCAAACGGAAAGCGCACGTCTCCGTTCGCGTTGAGCGCTGCATTGAGCGCCGCCGGACGGTTCGGACGTGCAGCTTGGATATGCCGGACCAAGTCATAGGCGACTTTCCCGCGCGTTTCCCAGTCTTCGCCATACGGCTTCCACAGTTCTTCGACAATGCGCGCATCCTCCTCCCGCGTCGCCTGCGACGCACAGCCAAGAATATACGGTCCCGACTGATAGGCAAACCGCGTCCAATCCTGCGTGAGCATCCCCTTCAGCACCAGCCCGATCTCGCGGTTCTGGGCGAGGATGCGGTCAGTCAGCTTGAGGTGCGCCGCCGGATCGAACTTCCTGCCGACGTTGAACGGAAATCCGCCGCAGTCCTCCCAGAGAATTTCGACAGACGGATCCGTCTTGTCGATGACGTCAAGCCGCTTCTCAACGCTCATCGCATGCAGGCCGAAGACAATACGCTCCGACGGCGACTCGGCGCGGATGCGCTTCGTCACGCGATTGACGAGCCCGACCACCGATTCGGCGATGGGATGTCCGTTAATCTCCTCCTTCGCCAGTTCCGTAAAGGACTGAAAGTAGATGCCATCCCCGCCGAGCGGACGCCATACCTCGCGCCATTCGCGCACGATGTCGTCCTCCAGCCGATCAAGATGCTCAAAATCAACGCAGTTGCAGTTCGTCGACCAGCCCCAAGCATAGCCCCAAAGGACGGAAATGCCCCAGCTGCGCGCATACGCGGACACCTCGCGGGCGTTGATGGGCGGTCGGTTATTCCAAAGAATGACCTCGTTGAACCTGAGTCGCGCCAGATTGCGGAAGTAGGCGCGGTAGTCATCTATTACATGCGCCCAGGTAAAGACGCTGCGAGTGCGCGTCTTCGGAGCCCGCCGGCTCTCGTACGTTCCTATCTCAGGCTTCTGGAAAATCGCTGCACGCGAGCGGATGCCATCCCAGTTTCTGATCGCCAGCGCATTGAGTCCGTCATCCACGAAATCGCTTACCGCCCAGATAACGGCGGCCGATGTGTCGCCGGCGATGATGACACGCTGACCTGCGGTCGTCTTCATCGTCCGCACGAGATAGCCGCCCTTCGGCACATCGCAGGGCTTCAACAGCCTCGCAAGTTCGGCATTAGACTGGAGTGTGCCAATCACGAAGGCGTTCGTCATCGTCGGCACCGTCAAGGTTCCCGCCTGTTCGCACGGTAGCACATGTAGCGTGTAGACGCCAGGATCGCGTACGTAAAAAGAGCCGACCTCGGACGTCAGCAGTTCCAACGCTCGGCCTTCCGGCCCCTCCGTCGTTCCGTAAATAACCTTCCACGTCCGATCGACAGAGTCGATCTTCGCCCGCCCGACAGGTGCCACTGGCTCCGCAGCCACACTATGCCCAACCACCCCCGCCGCCAACGCAAAGGCGATTCCAGCCATTACGACACCAGCCAACCCATCCTGATTTTTCGCCATCTTACAGTCTCCTTTGCAAGGATTTTACCATAACCATCTTCTACCAAACAAGCAGGACACATACTTATTTTCACAATAATTCCGACACTATTTTCACAATCTATGATATACTCTTTTCATATGGGATGTCATAAAAGGCCAGAAAACAAATGCATTCTGCTTTGCATAGGTCTCGCACACGGCGGCTGGCGAGACTTCCTTGCTGGTTTTCTTGAATCTAGTCGCTCGCGACGAGAATGGAATTTGCGCATTGTCGATCCCTTGGAATTCACCCCCGAACGAGTTGAAGAACTGCGGGACAAAGGTATCAAAGGCATCGTCGCCGGAAACATCAGTGATGCCTCTGCTCAAGCGCTCAACTCGTCAGACATTCCCTTGGTGTTGGTTGGTAATCAGGCGTCGGCGCTCGCCAAACGTGCCGTAAACATTACGCTTGTCCACCACGATGATTTGTCCATCGGGAAATCAGCTCGCACCGAGCTGGAAAAATTGAGAAAATTCAACTGCTGGGCTTTCCTTCCCGCTGAAGGCAATCCGTATTGGTCGGAACTCAGGCAGCAAGGATTTGCGCGTACGCGAAACGGCGATCAAATGCCCATGTCAATTTTCCGCTGCCCATTCAAACGTGGCACGGAAGGATACGAGAAACGTCTTGGGATTTGGGTCGAGGCGCTCCCCAAGCCAGCCGCAATCATGACTGCGTGTGATTTATACGCCGTCGACTTGCTTGATGCCTGTAAAAGCCGGAACGTAGACGTTCCCAGGCAGGTTTCCGTCATCGGCGTGGACAATGATGTGCTTCTTTGCGAGACGCTTTCTCCTACGCTTTCGAGCATTGCACCCAACCACATTGAAGAGGGGCGGCTTGCTGCCATAGCGCTTGCAAAGCTACTCGCCAGACACCGCTCCGCACCAAGAACGGTTCATTGCACCAAGAAAATCGTAGTTATGCGCGAATCGACCTCCTCGGCAACCCCTGCAGCGGCGCTAATCAATCGTGCATTGGAGTTTGTAAAAACGCATGCGGCGGAAAATATCAATGTCAGCGATGTCGTCGCGTATCTTCGCGTTTCCCGTTCGCTGGTTGAACTCCGCTTCCGCCAATTTCACGGCAAATCACTAGCCAAGTCAATACTTGAAGCACGCCTTCAGGAAGTCAGAAAGCGTTTGATGCGCTCGACTGCCACTTTTACCTCAATCGCGACAGCCTGCGGCTGGAAAAATCCCAATGTCCTCAAAAACGCCTTTCGCCGTCACTTCGGGATGTCTATGCGCGAAATGAGGAAAACAGCGGAAAAATAGGTACGCCAATACTGGAAGGCGGGTGGTTTAAGATGTCTTCTGAAGATCAGGTTCTGGTTCAGGTAAAGGGTACCGCGAAGGGGTTCCCCCAGTTTGGCTGGTCGTTCGCCGCAGGACAGCAGTGGGCGCTCATGGGCTCGGCCAGTGCGGTGAAGGCGCGGTTGTGTGCATGGGTGGGCGGGCTTGTGCCGCCGCCGCACGGTGTTTCCGTCGTATTCGCCGAGGGGCTGGAGGACCACGTGGAGATCGTCTCCTTCGCACAGCAGCGCGCCGCCGCGCAGAAGGGGGGATTCCTGCAGGCCCGCTACCATTCTCTCGTCGACGAGGCGGGGCCCGGCGACACGGTGGCGGAGGTGTTGTCCTTCAACCGCATCTTCGACGTCAATCCCTTCGAGGTGGGACGCCCCTTGGCGAAGGAACGCCGCGCCTATGCGCCTGCGTTGCGCCGTGTGACGCGCCTCCTGAACCTCTCCGAACTGCTGGATCGCGACTTCCTCGCGCTTTCGAACGGCGAGACGCGGCGCGTGTTGCTTGCGCGGGCGCTTCTTGCGCATCCGCGTCTCCTCATTCTCGACGACCCCTGTGCGGGGCTTGATCCAGAACGCCGCGAACAGGTGAAGAAGATCTGCGACGCGCTTGTTGCGCGGGGGCTTTCGCTCCTCGTCTCCGTCCGCCACGCCGACGAAATCCCGTCCTGCGTGACCGACGTGCTGACGGTCGAAGAAGGGCGGGTGACACGTTCGCCGCATCGTGCCGGACCTTCTCGGACGGTACAGGCGGAAACCCCGGTAACGTGGGTGGCACAGGAGAGCGCAAAGCCGGACGCGCAGGCCGCGCCCGTCGTGGAACTGCGCGACCTCCACATTGCCTTCGGACGGCGGACGCTCTTCGACGGTTTCTCCTGGACTGTGCGGGCGGGCGAGCGGTGGGTGCTGCGCGGACCGAACGGCAGCGGCAAGACGACGCTGCTCGCGCTCATCACTGGGGACAGTCCCCTCGCCTACGCGAACGACGTCGCGGTGTTCGGCCACAGGCGGGGCGCGGGCGTCGCGCTTGCGGAGATCCGCCGCCGTATCGGCATGGTCTCGTCCGAACTGCAGGCCTACACGGGGCTGGGCGCGGAGGAGCTTCTGGAGGCGGCGCTGCGGCGGAAGCCCGACCTGCTGCTCCTCGACGAATTCTGCCTCAACCTGGATGCGCCGTCGGCCGCGCGCGTGCGCACCCGGGTCGATGCCTGGCTCAAGGCGCACCCCGCCTGCGCCGCGATCTGCGTGGCGCACCGTCCCGGGGACGTGCCGCCCGGCTTTACGCGCGAATGTGTGCTGGGGCTGGGAGGGCACGGATGAAGCTTCTTCCCCGGTTTCGAGGGGCTTTCGAGGGTCAAGTGAATATGAAAGTGATAGCAAGAGGGTAGACGACGCAGTCTAAAACGATGGAACGGTTGCGGGCGTTTTTTGTGCGTATTATTGCAACTGACGCGAGACTTCGATGCCCGTCAACCTGATTTTTACAGATTTTTAAAAATTTTTCTGACCCCCTCCGCAAGCACTTTTTGACGACTGAAATCTTCGTTTCATGCCCATTTTACGGGCCTGCGACGCACTTTTGCCGTTTCTGACCTTCCCGGCAAACCTTACAATTTTGTAAGGTACTTGTAAGGTAGTTGTAAGGTTCGTTTGTTAGACTTCCCGCCGAACAACAAAAGGAGGGAGTGTGCCGATGAACGCAAAACACGTTTGTACATTAGTCGTTTCCGCTTCGCTGTCTCTCTTGACGGCCACAGGAGCGGAGGAGTTCCCGTCCGTCGAAAAGGCGCTGGTCGGATTCTCGACAAATACCGTCGCCGCGCAGGAGCGGGCCTACCAATATGTCCTCGAGAAATCGAGGACGATGAACGGACAGAACGCCAGAACGGTTCTTCAGGTGCTGAAGACAATGGCGGAGGCGTTGAAGCGCGGTGCCGAGTTTGACGAGATCTGCTTTGCAGGCATGGCGTCGGACAACGAATCGGTCCGATTCGTCTGTGCGACGGCCCTGCTGCAGTCGCCGACACTGGCGACGGCTCCGTCCAACCTGGTCTCCAGGGTCGAGCGTCTTCTGAACACGCCGGATGCGCTTTCTGCCGCGCATTGGTCTGAAATCTTCAGGGCGAGATGCTATGCGCTCGCCGACATTGCCGTCAGGCGCAAAAACGCGCAAGCGGCGGGGGAGCTGCTCCTTGATGTGATTCGCAAGGTGGATCCCGTCCCCATGGGAATCGCCAAGCGCCTCTTGGATGCGAATGTCGACGAGGCGACGCTGGATGCCGCCGTCACCTTGTTGCGGACTCGTCTTGCCGGAATGCCGCTGGGCGACGCGACGGCGTTCAGGACCGCCGTCGAGAAGGTTCAGCCGGAAATCATCGAGCTCCTGAACCGTCTGGGCCGCTGCGACGAGGCGCTCGCGGAGTGCCGCGTTCTGGTACTGTTGTCGTCGCCGAGGTCCTATCAGGCCGCCGTCAACCTGACCGCCGCTTCACTGAAGCGCGCCGACGGGAATCTCGGCCGCGCGACTGCCTTCATGAATTTCCAGAAGAAAGGCTTTGTGCCGAAGGAGCGGAACATTCTTCTTGACGCCCCGCAGCTTTCGGACGGTGTCCGCGCCGAGGCACGGAAGTCCCTGCCGGTCGGCAAGAGCGAGGTGTGGGGCGAGAGCCTTGCCGTTTCCGCACAGCTCATCTGGCTGGACGATCCCGTCGCGGCCGTCCGTGAGGCCATGCGTGCGTTTGGTCTCGCTCCGTTTGACAACAAGTCCCTACAGATTTGCGCGGATGCCATAATGCAACCCATTCTGACGGTGACGCGCAATCCGGATTCGGCGAAGGGGATCGTCGATTACCTGATGTACGGACCGAATGGTCCCGACGGCGCGAAGGGGACGCAGGACGATCTGTCGTCACCGTTCGAGAACCTAGAGCCCGTTTTGAAGCTCGGTCATGGGAACTGACCGATGTTGCTGGCGCCGATAGTTGCGACATCCCTTGCGGTCGTGCCGATGGTCGAACGCTGTCGGTCCGCACTGACGCAACACGTCTTCGTCCCGGGAAACGACGTGAGCATTGCGCTCTTGCGGTCCGAGTTGTTCGATGCGGGGGCCGAACCGGTGGTGTTGTCCTGCGGTTCGGAGATCGCCTGTGCGCTAACGGTTGGGCTGATGCCATGTCAGACGGCTGATGCGGATGCGGCGGACGTCATGCCGACGGTCGGCTGTCCTCCTGATGCGGAACGCCAGCTTGCCTTCTCATATGTCATTTCTCCCGTCCGGGAAGCCGTGCCGCGTCTGCCCCCCGTCGTCATCCCCGAACCATGCGCCCTGCCATCGAACGTGCTGGATATGGCAACGGCCCGAATGATCTACGCCGCGCTGACGGACGGCACTGTGAATCCTCGGGCGCGCGAATGGCGGATGCCGCTCGTGCGGATGCTCGTCGACGCAACGCCGGGCACGGACTTCGACGGCGTCTACGGACTTCTGCTGCGCGGTTTCGGCGGCAACGACGAGCGGACGAGGATCCGTGCGCTCGCGAAATGGGCGGACGCGAACCTGCCTTCGCACGAGGCGGCTGACGTCTATCGCGCCGAGACGCGCTACTGGCTCAACCTCGGGGACGCGGCGATGACGGCCGATGCCGCCGGCCGCATGGAACGCGCCCGCCCGGACTATTCCGTCCGCGCCCGTCGCCTGTCGGCGCTCGCCTATGCGACGGCGGGCGATCCGGAGAAGGCGAAGGACGAGATCGCCCGCGCCCGGGCGGAATGCGACCTTCCGCCGGGGGAGCGCCTCGAGCTCCTTTACATTGAGGCCTGGATCTTCCTGCAGGAAGGCGATGTCGATCTGGCGCGGCGGAACCTCGCGGTCATTGTCGCCGAAAGCCCCGACGGGGCGACCGCCCGCAAGGCGCGGCAAATTCTTGAATCCATTTCAGAGGAGGCACACGAATGATGAAACCCAAGTTCAAGCTGGCGGCGCTCTGCGCCCTCTCCGCGCTCACGGCCTGCCGGACGGCGCACGTCGGACCTTTGGACGGCGGAGGAACGCTTTCCGCCGAGGTCCAGTACTGCGCCTCCTCGGGGAACGCCGGGGACGAGACCGTTGAGGTGCTCGTCAGGAACGGCACGGACTCACCCGTCGAGTTCGTCCGCGCCGAATTGGACGGAACCGAACTCCCCCGGACGGCCTCGTCCGCCGCCAAGGCCCTGAAGGCGTTTTCCTTCGAGGGCGTCGGCAGCAAGGCGAAGAGTCGGATGTCGGCGCAGAGTCCCGTTGCCGGCGCGCGCTGGTGGCAGTTCTACCCCTCGCCGCGCGCAGACGCGGGCGGCGCGGCCGTCTTCCAGCTGAACTTCGCGGAGCGGTCCCGCCCCTGCGAGCTGAAGCTGACGGCGAAGGACGGACGGGTCCTCTCCGCCAGGGTGCCGCGCTACGCGCCGCCGCGCCGCCGGATCGAGTTCCTGGCGTTCTCCGGCGACGGGCGCACGCTTCTCCTGCGCCATTCGAAGGGCGTACCGCCAAACCGCCTGTCCGTCAACGGACGCGCGGCGGACTTCCGCGTCCTCGGGGCTGCCTCCGCAGCGCGTCCCGGTGCGGTGGTCGCCGACCTGCCCGCGCCCGTCCGCGAGGGCGGGCCGGTCCTCGTCGAGCTTGGCTTTCCGAACGGTGCGCGGCACTTCGCCTTCGCCCGTGCGATGCTCGGCGTCTGCACCGTTGCGCCGTCCGGATGGGACGGCGACTTCACTCCGCTTCCGTCTGCGGAGCGCGAGGCGTACGGCTTCGACGAGACGATGCGCGTCTACCGCCTTCCCTATGATGTCGCTTGCGACGATACCCGCGCCCACAGCCACGGCGCGAACGCCCGCGCCGTCGTCGCGGCGCGTCAGGAGCGGCTGGCGAAGTTTCCGGACGGACTCTGCGGCGTCGACTTCTGCACCGCCCTCTATCCGTCCGTCTGGAACATCTACTCGCAGATGGCGGACGCCGTCATCGCCAAGCCCTACAAGCTCCACTGGGGCGTCAATCTCTCTCGCTTTCTCGACGAGGAGGACGCTTTTCTTGGACAGGTCATCCGCGACGTCGCGCCGCGTCCCGTCCTCTGGGTCCCCGAACGCTACCGCAAATTGCGCGAGCTGGATGGCGCGGAGTATTCCGTCCTCGCGTGGTGCGCGATGCTGCGCGGCGTCCGCGGCGTACGCGTTCACCACTGGCTCAACGACCCGAAGAACCCGTTCGCGGACAATCCCGGGCTCGCGGACGCGGTGAAGGGCTTCAACGCCGACTTCGGCCGCCTCCGTCCGCGTCTCGAGCGGCTGGTCCCGGCGGGCGAGAGCGAGGACCGCGCCGCGCGCGTCGCCGTCCTCGAGGGCTGGAGTGGCGACGACGGCGTCCTCCTCCTCGTCCGGAACCTGCGCTACGATACCGGCATCGACCTTGAGACGAAGCGGCGCATCCGTCCGTTCGCCGTTTCCCCGATCCGAGACTACGCGCTTTCATACCGCCTCCCGAAGTGGCTGACGCCGGACGCGGCAGTTGACGCGCTCTCGGGCGAGCGACTGGAGGGCACAGCGACGAACGGCGTTTTCAAGGTGACGGTTCCCGAACTCGGCTCGCACCGTCTCATTTGGATCGGCAACGCGAAGAAGGAGGTCAGGCAATGAATGCAAGGACGATTCTGCTGGGCGCGGCGCTTCTCACATCGGCGGTGACGACGGGCGAGGAGAAACCGACACTCACACACCCCGATATTCTTTTCATTCTCATCGACAGCATCAAGGCGTCGCATCTCGGCTGCTACGGCTACGGGCGGAACACGACGCCCAACATCGACCGGTTCGCGAGGGAGGAGTGCGTCCGCTTCGAGACGGTCATACCCGGCGGCTCGTGGACGGTTCCCGCCGTGATGACGCTCTTCACCGCGCTCACTGCCGACGAGCACAGGCGCGTGATGCCGGATTTGCCGCACGACGACAGGGCCGTCACGCTCGCCGAGGCGCTGCGCGGCGCGGGCTATGCCACCGTCGGCATCACCGCCAACCCGATGGCCAGCCGGCGCTTCGGCTACGGGAAGGGCTTCGACGTGTGGGACGACTATTCGGCGGCCCTCTCGCCGGAGGCGGGGATGATGAAGATCGCCTCGGACTACCCGAAGGGCCTGCTGATTTCCCGGATGGGGGCGAGCCGCCTGAAGCGCCGCGACCCGGCGAAGCCCCTCTTCCTCTTTCTCTTCTACATGGACCCGCATTGGGACTTCTATCCGCCGCCGCCCTATGATATGAAGTTTGCTTCGACGGGCAAGGGGCCGATCCGCAACGCCTGGGCGATGACCGCCGACAAGGTGACGCCGGAGATCCGCCAGCGAACGCTCGACGCCTACGACGGTGAGATCGCCTACTGTGACAATGCGATTTCGAACCTGCTCGCGTCCGTCGCCGCGACGCCGCGTGGAAACGACACGATCGTCGTCATCGCGGGCGACCACGGCGAGAGCTTCTGGGAACGGGGGTTCGCAAGCCACGGCAACCACCTCTACGACGAGGAGCTGAAGGTGCCGCTGATGATCCGCGTGCCGAAGGGCCGCGGACTGAAGCCCGGTGGTGTCGTGAAGGGGCAGGTCGGCGGCATCGACCTCGCGCCGACCCTCCTGGACCTCGCGGGCGTGCCGGTTCCGCCATCGTGGAAGGGGCGCTCGCTTGTGTCCACGATGGAGCGCGGCACTTCCGACGGCCGTCCCGTCGTCACCGAAACGCGCGTCCGCGACAAGCTCTGGCAGCGGGCCGTCCGCACTGACCGCTGGAAGGTGATCGCCATCGACGACTTCACGAAGCCCGTCGAGGCCTACGACCTCGTCGCAGATCCCGGCGAAACCAACAACCTCGTCCGCGCCGGCGCCTCGCTTCCGAAGGAGGCGCAGGACTTGATCCCCCATCTAAAACCAAATGAAAAGTAAGGAGAAAACGAAAATGAAAACACTCGTCAAGATGATGGCAGCCGTTGCGCTTCCGGCCCTCGCGTCCGGCGCGGCGGAACTGGAGGGCTGGTGGCGGTTCACGGAAGCGGACGGCGACGAGGCCGCCGACGCTTCGGGCAAGGG
>CADAKF010000083.1 GCA_902788415.1 uncultured bacterium | reverse complement strand
CCGCCGTGATCTCGCCCTCGATATTCCGCTTCGCCGTCTTGATCAGGTACTTGGACGGCTTCAGTCCGTCGACATCCTGCAAGCCAATGGCCGTCGCCCAGGCATACGCCCGCTCGCGCCGCCCCGGCTCCTTTGCCTCGTAATACTTGCCGAACTCGTCTTTCATGGTCCTATTATATCATTTCGTCCGTTTGGAGGCCTTGCGCCGAGACATATTGCTCGCCATGCAGACATATCACCTAACCCAATACCTCTATTAACGACTTATCACCTTATAGTCCTTCAGTTTTTCGATTCGCTCGTCCCAGCCACGGAAGAAAGTCGGCCGATAGCGCATATTCGTCTCATAGTTGAGAATCGTGCAGCCGTTAGAGGTAAAACCCTCCACGTATTCGTTTATCAATTTCTCATCACCGTGCTTTTTCAATGCCGCATACTGGTCAGACAACTGCTCGACCGCCATTCGGATGACCATTCCCTGCTTCATCTTGAAATCAGCATGACGAAAATCCTGAACGAACCAAACGGCCAAGCCAACACCCACGGCAAATGATAGCGCCGCCAATCCAACCCAAAAGCGACGCCGCGCCTCAGAGACAACCCATCCGCCGCCAACGACCAGCGCAACGGGCGCCAGCAAAACAAGCAAAAGCATCAGCTGTCTCATTTCACCTCCCAATGTCCGCCCTTGTCGGATCGTCGTAGGGCATGTGAAGATTATACCAAAATCCCCATTGACGCAACGCGGCGACTTTTGCTATCATTTGCGCCGTTGGAGAAAAAGACACAATGAACTTCGTCAAGAACAACAACTGGTGGTGGCGCCGCGCTCACGAAGCGAGGTAGCACTTCCTGCTGTTCTGAACAGACACAAGGCAAAGGCCCCGCTTCGAACGAAGCGAGGCCTTTTCAATTTCAAACAAAGAGAGGAACAAAACGATGAACCCTGAAGCCCCGAAACCCTGCAACCCCGAAGCTCCCTACAAGACCTACTTAAGCGAAAACGAGCTACCCGCCGCCTGGTACAACCTCCGGGCGGACATGAAGAAGAAACCCGCGCCGCTTCTCAATCCGGCGACGAAGAAGCCCGTCACCGCAGCGGAGCTCGAACAGGTCTTCTGCCGCGAGTGCGTGAAGCAGGAACTGGACGACACGACGCCGTACATCCCGATTCCGCAGCCGGTCCTTGACTTCTACAAGATGTACCGTCCCTCGCCGCTCATCCGCGCGTACTTCCTCGAGAAGTCGCTCGGCACTCCGGCAAAGATCTACTACAAGTTCGAAGGCAACAACACCTCCGGCTCGCACAAGCTCAATAGCGCGATCGCCCAGGCCTACTACGCGAAGGAGCAGGGGCTTACGGACGTCACAACCGAGACGGGCGCAGGACAGTGGGGCACGGCGCTTTCGATGGCGAGCGCGTTCTTTGGCCTCAACTGCCACGTCTATATGGTGAAGTGCTCCTACGAGCAGAAACCCTTCCGTCGCGAGGTGATGCGCACCTACGGGGCGGACGTCACCCCCTCGCCCTCGCTGACGACCGAGATCGGAAAGAAGATCAACGCGGAGCATCCCGGCACGACCGGCTCGCTCGGCTGCGCGATCTCCGAAGCGGTCGAAGCGCAGTCCAAGCTGCCGAACGCCCGCTATCTCCTCGGGAGCGTCCTCAGCCAGGTCTGCCTCCACCAGTCGATCATCGGACTCGAGACGCAGGCCGCCCTGAAGAAGCTCGGCGTGAAGCCGGACGTCATCATCGGCTGCGCAGGCGGCGGATCAAACCTCGCGGGCCTCATCGCACCCTTCATGGGCGAGAAGCTCCGCGGCGAAGCCGACTACCGCTTCATCGCCGTCGAGCCGGCGAGCTGTCCGTCCCTGACGCGCGGCGTCTACGCCTACGACTACTGCGACACGGGCCGGGTCTGTCCCCTCCAGAAGATGTATACGCTCGGGAGCTCCTTCATCCCCTCGGCCTCGCACGCGGGCGGGCTCCGCTACCATGGCATGAGCTCAATGCTTTCGGAGCTCTACGACCAGAAGCTGATGGAGGCGCGGTCCGTCAAGCAGACCGAGGTCTTCGAGGCGGCGACCCTCTTCGCCCGCACCGAAGGCACCCTTCCCGCCCCCGAGAGCTCGCACGCAATCCGTGTGGCAATTGACGAGGCGCTCCGCTGCAAAAAAGAAGGCAAATCCGAGACAATCGTCTTCGGCCTTACCGGCACGGGCTACTTCGACATGGTCGGCTACGGCAAATTCAACGACGGACAGATGGGCGACTACATTCCGACGGACGCCGATCTCGCCGCCGGTCTCGCCACGCTACCGACAGTTTGACACCTGTCGGTAGCACTCGTACGCGGCAATGGAGACGGCATTCGCGAGATTGATGCTGCGGGCGTGTTCGCCCGGCATCGGGATCTTGAAAAGCCGTTCGCGATAGCGCTCGTAGAAGTCCTTCGGAAGCCCCGAGCTCTCATTGCCGAAGACGAGCGCATCTCCGGCCTCGAACCGACACTCGTAAAGCGAGGTCTCGCCATGCGTCGAAAGGAACAACATCCGCTTCGGCTTCGCCGCGGCGAGATACTCTTCCCACGTGTCGTGGACCTGCAAATCGAGATACGGCCAGTAGTCGAGCCCAGCCCGTGCGACGGACTGGTCGTCGAGATGAAAGCCAAGCGGACGGATGAGGTGCAGCTTCACCCCCAGCCCCACGCACAGCCGCCCGATCGCCCCGGTGTTGTGCGGAATCTCGGGACGAACCAGTACAATCGAAAAATCAACGCCTGTTTTCATTGGTTACGGTGTGTACTCTTCCAAGCCGACGTTGAGCGGAATCTGTCGATAGCGAATCGCGTGGACCTTGACGCCAGTGCCGAAAAACGCCGGCTGATAATACCTGGGAAGCTCCGACCAAACGCCCTTGACCTCGGTAAACCAAAGCTTCTGCTGCAGTTTACCGTCAATCCACGTGACAATCGTGCGGTCCTTCAGACGATAGCGCAAGGTGAACCGGCGCGTCTCGGGCGCAAGCAGACAATTACCGGCCTTCTCGCCGAGCGCATACGGGTAGCACCGCGCATCAGACCCGACATTCGAACGCCAGCAGCAGAAGCGATAGGCACCGTCGCGCCAGGTCACCTGCGTAAACAACGCCAGAGTCGACCCGTCGGGCTTGACGCCGAATGCGACGCGATTGGTGGATCCAGCCGTCGGAAGAAACTCGACGTCAATCTCGCCCTCGTGATCGACTGGCATCCGACAGTCATTCCACATGACGGGCCAGACGGCCGCGCGGCGCTCGGGATCGAACCGCAGATTCTGCAGCTTGCCCGCGTCCTTGAACGGCGTGACGCCCGGCGCCTTGTCGTTGTCGTCAAACGACGCCTGCCGCCACTCGTTCGTGAGCGGAAACGCGATGAACGACGGCGGAACCGACGGCTGCGCATATGCGGCGCGATACGGAGACTCGAGATCCCGCTTCGTCACCGCCGCAATCGCCTTGTACGCCTCGTCGAACTGCTTCGCCTCCTTCTTGAACCACGTCAGCATACGATGACGGATCAGCTCGTAGATCCACGGCGTGTCGAGCTCCGCATCCCAGATCTGGCCGAGCCAGCGCGCCGCGTTCTGCGCATGGTACAGCTCCCACTCGCACGCCATCACGCCGAACGCGCCTTCGGGGAACTCTGGATGCCGCGTCCATGCGCGGTGGAAGAGCTCGCGCGCCGCAAGAAGATGCGGACGGACCTTGGTCGTCCAATTCGCCTTCGGACAATAGGAGAACATGTCGCCCTTGCCATACCACGCAAGATCCAGTTCGAGCAATCCCTCGAAGACGTCCGCCATCCACGGATCGACCTTTGCCGCGCGCAGACTGCTCACCAGATGCCGGCGGTCGGCCGGCGTCATGCCGTAGAGCGTCGTGTTCGCGTTCGCCGGACGGGCTACGAGGTCGCGGACGACCAGGAAGAGCGCGCGCAGGTTCTCGGGACGCTCCGTTTCGCGTTCGGCCAGCGCGACCAGCCGTTTCACGAGGTTCGTCGCCTCGGGCGGATGAATCGCCGAATCCTGCGTGCCGTGCCGATGCGCGTCAACCTGGATGAGCGCGAGCAACAACTTGTCGAATTCCAGCCCCGGCTGCCGGTCCAGCTCCGCCGCCAGATTGTCCATCTTTTCATAGATCGGTCCGTTCAGCTCGGGCTTGATCTTCACATGCTGATAGACGTTCAACATCCGCAAAATCGGGCTCGTCACCTTGCCGTACGACCGCCGCAGCATCCACGACCTGTAGTTCAGCTGGTCGAGCCGAATCTCGCTCTGCGTGCCCGGCTTGGGCGCAAACAGCTTGTCAAGGACGTTGTTGGTGACGACCGCGCAGAACTCGCCCGCCTTCGGATTCTGCGCATCTTCGCTCTGCAGGAACGTTCCCAGCAGTCCTTCGGCCACAAACGGACGTACCACAATGTTCTTGAACCTCTCGAACGAACGGACATCATCGGCCTTCTGCAAGTGGTTGGACAAGCTCGCCGCACCGCCCCAGCCGTTCCAGCCGCACTTCGCCGCCGGCGGACGGAACTTGCGTTCCCGTGCGAGAAAGTCCCCGAACTTGAGCCCGCTCAAGTACACCTCGCTCGCCGCGCCGTCCTCGCCCGCATCAATGCGCACCGCGCCGAGGTGATGTTCCAGCGCCTCGCAATCGAAGTCGTCCAGTTTCTCCCCAGGATTGAAGACCGCCGTCGCAAGCGGTGCCTCCTCGACCGGCAGGGCAACGACCGGGCGCACCTCTCGCTTGCGCGACTCAACCAACATCAGCCGTCCGCCGTCGTCCAGCCCGCAGATTCGGTAGTCCTTGCCGTCATCGGCAACAACCGTCGCCGCCGCGAGCACACCCATCATCAGCACGTTCATCTTGCTCATGCCCCCTCCTATTTGACTTTGCGATAGCGAACTCCGTAAATGTCGATCTTGGAACCGCCGACGTTGATCCAGCTGTCGTTCCGCGACACGGCCCAAAATGTCAACTTAGCTGCCCTTACGTCCCTTCTTGGACTTCAGGAGCTTCTCCGCCTTACTCGAGCACCGCCAACGACTCGAAGTCATCCCAGAACCCGGGATACGACTTCGCGACGCACTCCGCGCCGTCCACCATCACCGGAACCTTGGAATAACACGCCATCACCGCGGCGGACATCGCAATGCGATGATCACCAAATGCATTGACCGGCTGGCCGTTCTTCACCGCCTCGATGAGCGCAGCCGTCGAGGCAATCCGATCACTCTCCTTGAGCCGCAGCCGCTCTGTTCCCGTGAACGACACGTCACGCCCCATCGCCGCGGCAGTCGCCGCAAGAACCGGATAGAGATCCGGTGTCTGCGCAACGTCAATCATCCCCTCTCCCTTGCGAATGCTCCCCAGCAACTCAACGACAGCCTTATCGCCCTGATGCGAATCGGCCTTGAGTCCCTTCACCTCGACACCCATCGCAAGGAAGAATGCGGCCTGTGACCAATCGCCCTCGACTTCGCCCCCACTCGCAAAACGATAGTGCTGTCCGCCTTTGACAAAGTAGGTCTGACCGACTTTGTCAAAAACAATGCCCGATGCCCGAAGCGTATCTTCGGTGAGACGAACATACGCCTCGCTTTGAAGCGGGCCGTCGATCACGATCTCGCTGTCCCAGTCGGCAAGCGGCAAAGCGTCGATCACGATCTCGCTGTCCCAGTCGGCAAGCGGCAAAGCCATCAGCAGTCCGCTAATGAACTGCGAGGAGATATTGCCGGGAATCACATAGCGGGACTTCTTCTCAAAGGGCATGCGCGGACGCTCTCCGAGCCGTCCCTCGCACTTGAAAGCACCCTTCCAGCCCATCACACCAGCGATCGGCTCCAGAAGCCGCAGGGTCGTCCCACTCTCCCCGCACGGCCAGATGGAATCCCCCGCCATCATCGCCTTCAGGCAATTGCGCGTCGCAAGCGTATCCTTCGATTCGCCGCGGATCAGTGGCGGCTCCGCGCCCGACAGCGCCGCCGCGATGAGCTCGCGGTGTGCGATCGACTTCGAGGACGGCACGGTCACCGTGCCGCACCGCCGCCCCGGCTGTATGACCTTCGTCATGCCAGCCAACCCCCGAGGTCGTTCATCGGCGTTTCCA
>CADAKF010000082.1 GCA_902788415.1 uncultured bacterium | reverse complement strand
TCATCATGAGAATACGTCAGATATCGATTTTTCTGGAGAACAAGCCGGGGCAGCTCTCGGCGATTTGCCGTGCGCTGGCGGATGCAGACGTCAACATCGTGACGCTGTCGCTCGCCGACACGGCCGACTTCGGCATCGTCCGCATGATCGTCGACGATCACGAGACGGCCACGTCCGTCCTGACGGACAGGGCTCATGTCGTCAACGTGCGCGAGGTGATCGCCGTGTGCGTGCCCGACCGTCCGGGTGGGATGGCCGAGGTGATGCAGGTCATCGATGCCGCCGGCGCCAACATCGAGTACAGCTACGCCTTTGCGTTCCATCAGGGCGAGAAGGCGGTGCTCGTCTTCCGCTTTGACGACAACGCCAAGGCTGAGAACGCGCTGAAGGCGGCCGGGTATACGACGCTGGGCGAAGAAGAGATCGAGGGTTAAGAGGTTGTGCGGGTGAGCGGTTAAGAAATTAAGAACTTGAGATTGAGATGAAGTATATCAGTACGAGAAAAGGGTTTGAGGCGACGAGCGCCGAGACGGTGTTTCAAGGGCTGGCGCCGGACGGGGGGCTTTACGTACCGCAGTTGGGATCGAAAGCCATTGACAGCGGTCGGTTGCAGTCGATCGCGACGCTCCGTGACGCTGAGGAATTTGTGATGGAGGCGCTCTTTGACGATCTGCCGGCGGAGGTGAGAAGCGCCGCGGCGGACCGGCTGTGCGAGCGCTTTCCGAAGGACGACCCGGTTCCGCTCGTCAAGAAGGACGGGCTCCACATCCTCGAGCTCTTCCACGGCAAGACGGGCGCCTTCAAGGACGTGGCGCTGTCGATGCTGCCTGTCTTCATGAAGCATGCGGCGAACGGCAAGCGCGTCCTCATCCTCACCGCGACAAGCGGCGACACGGGAAGTGCCGCGATGCAGGGCTTCGCCGGAGTGGACGGCACGGAGATCATCGTGTTCTATCCCGCGACCGGCACCTCGAAGATTCAGCGCCTGCAGATGACGACACCGGCGGACAGGAACGTGCACGCTGTCGGCATCAGGGGCAACTTTGACGATGCGCAGGCCGCCGTGAAGCGCATCTTTGCCGATCCGAAGATCAACGCCGAAGCCGCGGCGCACGGCATCACGCTGTCGAGCGCCAACTCGATCAACACGGGGCGGCTGGTGCCGCAGATCGCGTATTACGTTCTGGCGGGCGCGAAGCTCGGCAGGGAGTTTGACGTCGTGGTGCCGAGCGGAAACTTCGGCAACATTCTCGCGGCGTATTATGCGAAGCTCTTGGGTTCGCCGATTCGCAAGCTCGTCGTCGCGTCGAACGTGAACGACGTCCTCGCGCGATTCGTCGCGACGGGCGTGTATGATCCGGGTGAGAAGTTTACCGTCACGAACTCGCCGTCGATGGACATCCGCAAGTCGTCCAATGTCGAGCGCCTCCTGTGGATCCTGAACGACGGAGACTCGGGCGAGGTCGCGCGACTCATGAACGACCTCGACACGAAGGGACGTTACGAGCTCAATGACAAGGCGAAGGCGAAGCTCCGGGCGGACTTCGAAGGCGGTGTCGCGACGCCGGAGGAGACCGAGGCGGAGATGCGTCGCATGCGCGAGGCGTGCGGCTACCTTCTCGATCCGCACACGGCGGTCGCCACCTGCGTTGCGAAGAAGCTCGGGTATCCGAAGGACGGCGTCCCGTGCGTCGTCGCGGCCACGGCGACGCCGTACAAGTTCCCCGAGACGTGCCTTCGCGCGTTCGGCGCGGACGTGCTCACCGATCCGCCGCCGAGCTTCCGCGACCTCGAGAAACTGCCGATCGCGCAGACGCGGGTCTGTGACGTTGACAAGATTGACCAAGAGGTTACGCGTCTTTTCTAAGGACGGAAGACGCGAGAGGACGATAGACGGAAGACAGTAGGCAGATATACAACAGTTCAACAATTAACCATTTAACAACTATGAAACACGCAATTGTCAATGGAGTCGAAATTTCGGGCGAGGCTGTGCAGTTCGAACTGGACCGGCTCGTCAGGTTCTACATGAGCCACGGGATGACGATGGACGAGGTGAAGAAGAATCTCCCCAAGCTCGAGGAGAAGGCGCTCGACCAGGCGATCGGCGCAAAGCTACTCCTCGACCGTTCCGAGGAACTGGACATTCCGCTTTCGGCGGCGGATGTCGATGCCGAGGTCTCGCGAGTCGTCACGCAGGTGGGCGGGCCCGAGAACTACAAGAAGGCGCTGGACGCGCAGGGCATCACCGAGGTCGCTTTCCGCAAGGAGCTCGAGAAGGGCGCGAAGGTCAACAAGCTCGTCGAGCAGGCGTGCTCTGGCGTCGCCGATCCGACCGAGGACGAGGTCGCGAAGTTCTACGAGGCGCACAAGGCCGAGTTCGTCGTCCCGCATCAGGTGCTCTGCCAGCACATCCTCGTCAAGGGTTCGGGTGATGCGGCGCTCGACAAGATCAAGGAGATCCGCGAGCGCATCGTGAGTGGCAAGAGCGATTTCGCAGCGGAGGCGAAGGAGCACTCCGACTGTCCGTCGGGACAGGAGGGCGGCTCGCTCGGCTGGTTTGGCCGCGGCATGATGGTGCCGGAGTTTGACAAGGCCGCCTTCGAGATGAAGAAGGGCGAGGTCTCCGGCGTTGTCTCGACGCAGTTCGGCTACCACATCATCTACAAGGCGGACGAGAAGGGCGGCGGCGAGCAGACGCTTGTCGACGTCCATGACCAGATCAAGGACCTCCTTCGTCACGAGGCGCGCGGACGCGCGATGGACGCGTTCGTCGCGGAACTGAAGGCGAACGCCAAGATCGAGTACCGCGAGTGCTGCGGACGCCATCTGCACGGCAAGGGGGAGGACTGCTGCTGTCATCACCACGGGTGATGACAAGGTGAAGGCCAGAGGCGAAGGCGAACAGTGGATATTACATCCCCCAGCAATCCGAAGCTCAAGTATGTCGTGAAGCTGCGCAGCTGCTCGACGCGCGAGGAGTCCGGCGAGATGATCGTCGAGGGCTACCGCGAGTGCCGGCGTGCGCTGGACCTCGGGTATCATCCGCGGGCGATCTTCCACTGTCCCGACCTTTACCTCAAGAGCGAGAACGAGCCCGCGCTGGTCGCGGACGCCCAGAAGGCGGGCGCCGAGGTTTACACGTGTTCGAAGGTCTGCTTTGAGAAGATCGCCTACAAGGAGCGTCCGGACGGCCTCCTGATGGTCGGTCCGCACGTTTCGATCAAGCTTGCGGACCTCAAGCTTCCCGAGAATGCGCTCGTGATCGTCACGGAGGCGATTGAGAAGCCGGGGAACCTCGGCACGATTCTCCGCTCGGCAGACGCGGCGAAGGTCGCGGCGGTTATTGTCTGCGACCGAACGACGGACATCCACAATCCGAACGTGGTGCGGGCGTCAACGGGGACGATGTTCTCGGTGCCGATTGTTGAGGCGACCTCGGACGAGGCGCTTGCGTTTCTCAAGGAACATCACTTCAAGATCCTCGCGGCGACGCCGCATGCGGAGAAGCTGCATTTCGAAGTTGACCTCACGGGCAACGTGGCGATTGCGCTCGGTGCCGAGCAGTACGGGCTTACGGCGAAGTGGATGGACGGCGCGGAGTTGCGCGTTCGCATTCCGATGCTCGGGCTCGCCGACTCGCTTAACGTTTCCGCCGCGGCGACGATTCTCGTCTACGAGGCGGTCCGCCAGCGCATTGCCGCCGGCATTGATACCGTCCCCGAATTCATCCCCTGGCACGGCGAAGGGAAGCACGACCACTGATCCTCACCTAAATTGCAAAATGCAAAATAGGTGAGGATTTCGCAGTTGGAAACTACTTTGTCTTGTGGATGAATGAATAAGCCACAACATTTTAATTGTGGCTCAAAAAATATGCCACGATATTGACAGGCGAACGCGGGTTTTGGTACAATGGGCGGTATGAAGGCGGCGTTGGCAGAGGTGATGCGTGAATTCTACGAACTCGGGATTCCCGAGGACGTGAAGTCGCGTGATGTCGCTTATCTGGAGAAGGAGCATTCGGCGACGGTCGTTTCGGGCATGCGGCGGACGGGGAAGACGTACGTCACCTATCAGCGGATGAGGGAACTGGTTGCTTCTGGCGTGCCGTTCGAGCGCATCGTGCATGTGAATTTCGACGATGATCGGCTGAAGGGGATGAAGCTCGAGCATCTCCGGCTGATCGGCGACATTCATGCGGAGCTTTATCCGCAGGCGGCGCGGGAGAAGTGCTGGTATTTCCTTGACGAGCTGCAGGATGTCGACGAGTGGGAGCGCTATGCCAGACGGCTTCTCGACTCTCGACTCGTGCAGCTGTCGCTGACGGGTTCGTCGTCCAAGCTCCTTTCGGGCGAGATTGCGACCGAAATGCGCGGACGGTCGCTCGACATCGAGGTCTTTCCGCTGTCCTTTGCAGAGTTCCTGCGGTTCAACGGTCTGGTGACGGACGTTCCGAAGCCGCCTTTCACTTCGCGGACGGCCGGATCCTTGCGGCATGCGATGACGCGGTATTTCGAAGAGGGTGGGTTCCCGGATGTCCAGGGAACGGATTATCGCGTCCGCGTCAAGATGCTTCAGGGATATGTCGACGCTGTCCTTTACCGCGATGTCATCGAGCGGCACGAAGTCTCGAGTGTTCAGGCGCTTGGCTACACGCTGGACTACATCAAGCACAACTTCGCGCACAAGATCTCGACGCGTGCGATCGCGGGCGTGCTGAAGTCCCTGGGCGTCTCGGACAACCGCGAGTGCATTTCGAACTACCTCGACTGGCTGGCGCAGGCCTATCTCATCTACCGCGTTCCGCTCAGGACGGATTCGCTGTCCGTCCGTCGCATGAATCCGGACAAGTTCTATTTGGTCGACACAGGCCTTGCGCGCGCCGTGTCGCCCAAGAGCGACGGATCGAACGGATGGCTCTTGGAGAACCTGGTCTATCTGGCGCTTCGCCGGGGCGACAACAAGATCGAGTATTACAATACGAAGAAGGGCGACGAGGTCGATTTCCTGGTGACAGACAAGGTGACGAAGAAACGTCGTCTTGTCCAGGTCGCCTGGGAGCTTTCCCGAAAGACGACGGAGGACCGCGAGCTGTCGGCGATCAAGGATGCGCGCGACGAGATCAGGGCCTCGGATTGCACGGTCGTTACATGGGACAGCGAGGGTGAGTCGGACGGCGTTCGGATTGTCCCCGCCTGGAAATGGTGTCTTGAAGAGTCGGCTTTAAGTGGAGACGAGGGTAAATGAGGTTTGTCAATCCGATTTTCCTGATTCTGACGGCCCTTGTGCCGGTGGCGGGGCTGTGGTGGGCATTCCTGCGGGCGCGGCGTGAGAAAGCGCTGAAGAAGATCACGCTCGCGGTGCCGAAGTCGTCCGTTTCGGGCGTGCAGATGGGGCTTGTCATCGTCGGACTTGCGCTTTCGCTTTTCGCCGCGGCGCGTCCTCAGTGGGGCAAGACGACCGAGAAGATGGTCGAGCGCAGCCGCAACGTGGTCATCGCGATCGACGTGAGCCGTTCGATGCTCGCCGAGGACGTGCGGCCGAACCGGCTCGAGCGCGCGAAGGCGGACGTCGCGGACCTCATCGATTCCCTTGAGGGCGACCGCTGTGCGCTTGTCGCGTTCCGGCGGACGGGCGTCGTCATCTGTCCGCTCACGACGGACCATGGCTATCTCCGCAGCGCCCTTGAGCAGCTGACGCCCGAGTCTGCGGCGCGTGGCGAGACGGACCTCGGCAGCGCCATTCGCGCGGCCCTGGACGCGCTTGATCCGGCGGCGGACGACCATAACGCGATCATCATGATTTCCGACGGCGGCGACCTCCGGGGCGAGGCCCTGCAGAATGCCGAGCTCGCGAAGAAGCGCGGCATTCCGATCTTCACGGTCGGCATCGGAGA
>CADAKF010000081.1 GCA_902788415.1 uncultured bacterium | reverse complement strand
AGTCCCTATAGCTCGAAGACAAGGAAAGTATATCATGAATCCGGTCAGAATTCACATCGGCGTCGATGTCGGCAAAGATTCGCTCGACATCTGCTACCCCGACGGAACCAAGGAGAAAGCCAGGAACATCAAGTCCTGCAGAACCAAACTGATCAAGAAGGCGCTCAAGCTCGGAGCCATCATCAGCTTCGAGGCCACCGGCCCATACGAGGAGGCGCTTGCCGACGAATGCCTCGCCAGAGGCGTCAGGGCCGTGCGCCTGGACGCCTGGGGAACGAGGAAGTACGCGGAATCGCAGGGGCGCATCGAGAAGACCGACGCCATCGACTGCGAGATGATCCGCGACTACGCGATGTCCCTCAGCGAATCGAAGCTGCACTTCATCAAGCCAAGATCCCAAGCCCACAAAACGCTGAAGCGGGCCGTTTCCACGCGCAAGAACCTGATGAAGGCGAGAGCCATCATCTACAACCAATACGAGAACCTTCCTGACGCCGAGATGCGCAAGTGCCTTGACCAGACGCTCGCCAAGCTCGACAAGGAGATCGCCCGGATCGAGGGAGAATGCGACGCGGCGATTGCCTCGGATGACCGCATGCGCGAGCTTGCCTCGCGGTTCCAGACGGTCAAGGGTGTCGGCCCGTGTCTCACGCGCGTCGTGCTCGCCTATTGTCCGGACATCGGCGAGTTCTCGGACGGTGGCATCGCCAAGATGTGCGGCGACGCTCCGATCGACTACGAGAGCTGCACGATCAAGAAGAAGGCCAAGCCGAAGCGCGGCAGAACCGATCTCAGGAAGGCCATGTACATGGCGGCGGTTTCCGCAAGCCGGAGCAACCACATCCTCCGCCCGATCTACCAGCGCCTTGTCGCCAAGGGCAAGCCACGCAAGGTCGCACTCACGGCCATCGCGCGGCGTATCGCCATTCTGCTGAACAACATCGCGAAGTACCCCGACTTCATTCCCGCCCAGGACCCTAAGGACGTTGCTCGTGCGGCGCTTCCCAAGCGCGGTCGCGGACGGCCTCGCAAGACGGAGTAAGCGTCCTCGGTCAAAGCGAACCTGATCAACACCACGTCTCCGTGGTGTCGCCAGGCCTTGCACTCGAACGGTTTTCAGCATTCTTCTTGTTTGCCGAGGGATTCGCTGTTTTGAGGTGGTTTCCTCCTCCCTCTCTCCTTTCCCCCTCACCCCTTTTTCTCTTTGCTATCTTCTTCCTGCGCTGACGCGCAGTGGAAAATCAAAATTTATGGTTGACTCCCCTGCAACTACACGAAGCTGTCGCGCCGCCGGTCCTTCAGTTGACCGCTAAACAATGGAGAAGCGGAATCCTTTCCGCTTGTCAAAAAAGCGACTCGGTCGACCGCTAAACCAGTGGGGAAGCGGAATCCTTTCCGCTTGTAAGCGAAGCGCAAAAAGAAACTGCCTTATTCAATCGCCACCAAACGAAGCTGCGGTGGGTGAGGGTCCCTCGAAGCCTCCCATACTTTTCCCCGTTGACTCCATACGCCCGTAGGCGTATAATACTCTACATCAAGGAGAAATCAGGCATGGTAAGAACCCTTTATCACGGATCAAAGGACATTATCAAGACGCCGAAGTTCGGTTTCGGACGCCAGAACAATGACTATGGTCTTGGATTTTATTGCACCGAAAGCGAGGAACTGGCAAAGGAGTGGGCTGTCGCAAAGGATCACGACGGATGGGCTAACCGTTACAAGATCAACGAAAAGAACCTCACCATCCTCAACCTCAACGATCCGCAATATTGCATCCTCCACTGGCTCGCCGTCCTGTTGGAGAATCGTCAGTTCGAAACCGAATACGGACTCCCTTCTGAGGCAAAAGCTTACCTGACAAAGCACTTCTCCGTCCCCTACAGGTCCGCTGATGTCGTGGTTGGCTATCGAGCGGATGACAGCTACTTCTCATTTGCACAGGACTTCATCTCCGGCGCGATCTCCTATACCCAACTCACCGCTGCAATGCGTCTTGGAAAGCTCGGCAACCAGTACGTCCTCAAAAGCAAGGCCGCATTTGCCGCGCTCTCGCACGTCTCAGCAACCCCCGCGATGCGGACGGACTGGCTGTCCCGCAAAGAAAACCGAGAC
The DNA here is from genome assembly GCA_902788415.1 of uncultured bacterium. Classification (GTDB taxonomy): domain Bacteria; phylum Verrucomicrobiota; class Kiritimatiellia; order RFP12; family UBA1067; genus UBA1067. The sequence continues at coordinate 3,789 of CADAKF010000081.1, read as the reverse complement.
CGTCTGGCTCGCGCCGAATACCTAAACGAACTTCGCAAAAAACGCTTCCCCGGCGATCTGCGCATCGACCGGATCATCGACGAGGAAATCACACCCGATGACAAACGCCTACGATAAGTCCTACTTGCCGCGCGCACAAAAGACGCTCGGACGGATGCTGGACTTCGCCTGCCACGAATTGTCCTACTCCGCCAAGGATTTCTGGACACACTTCCTTAAAAGTGGCGTTGCCGCGGCTTTCGGCAATGGCGAATCCCGTCTAATTGCCGGAATGAGCGGCATCGAACTTGCCTATGAAGTCCTTGATCGGTGCGACAAGAAGTACAAGCGCCCCGCAGAACACCTCTGCTCGGACGAGAAATCCCCGGAATACTGGGCGGCATGGGCCCTTGCGCAATACCAATGGCTACGCGGACTCACTTTTTCCGACATCGAATCCTTTGCCCCGATTGACGATGTAATCGGGATGTACAAGCCCTATCATGAGATGGACATCTCGCAGTTCGACGACGAACTGGACCGTCTGTATCGTAAAACGCACGCCGAAAGCAATCTCAAACGGCTGCGCATACAGGCCGGTCTCAGCCAAAGCGAACTCGCGAACTTCGCCAACATCTCCATCCGAACAATTCAAGAGCTCGAGCAAGGCCGCAAGGACATCAACAAAGCCCAGATCGACACTCTTCTCCCGATTGCCACCGCGCTACACGTCCCGATCGAAACCCTCGTCGAACGGATCCCTTTCGCCAAAATCTAGGCAACCGACATGCCGACCACCACCGGGTTGGTGAGGCTGACCCCCAGCAGGTTTCGGCAGTTCGTCATGTCGCACCTTCATTCCTTGCCCGATCTCGGGACGTTTGCGCCCAAAAAGGCCCTCAAGGCCGCGACCATCTTCTGCGGATCGGCCTCCTGGGCCACGCGCGCCTCAAGGGGGCACGAGGCGCTCTGGTCGCGGTTCAGGATCTTCGGCACGAGGCGGTCCGCCGTCGCGGGCACGTTGTGCGCCGCAAGAAGGCTCTTCGCCTCTTCGCTCATCAGAAGGCCGTGGACGCGCCGCGCGCGGCCGACGAGACAGACGGCTGCCGCCGCGCGCCCAACGACCTTGTCCACGACGAGCGCGTGGCGCAGATGGCCGTCGTCCAGCAGCTTCAGGAGCGGCTGGACGCCGCGCCCCTGCTCGCGGGCGACGATCACGCCGTCCACGGCGGCGACGGACGCCGCCTCGCCGCGCGTGAGGAGACCCTTCATCTCCGCGACGAGGTCGCCCTCGTTAAAGGGGCGGACGATGCGTTGTCGCTCGAAGCCCTTGACGAAGATCGCCGGCAGCGGCCGCACGGGGCAGACGTGTTCGCACGCGCCGCAGCCAATGCATGCGCCCTTGTCGACGACTGGCACGCCCTTGACGAGAACGATTGCCTTGACGGGGCACTTGCGCTGGCACGCCGTGCAAGGGACGTCCTCCGTCGTGCGCAGGCAGCGGTCCTTCTTCCAGATCGCGTGGCCCATGTGGAGGTCGCGCCGCGTAACGTGGTCGAGAAGCCGGAGCGCGCCCGCCGGGCACGCCGCCGCGCACTTCTGCGGGCAGGCAAGGCGGCAGTGGCTCCGCCGGAAGTCCATCTTCGGCTGGCCGAACGTCTTGAGCACCGTCGAGGGGACGAGGCACTTCTCCGGGCACGCCGCGATGCAGGCGCCGCAGCCGACGCACAGCCGATTGAAGAGAGCTCGGTCAACCGCGCCGGGCGGCAGGACCTCGGCGGGACGCGCCGGCACGCCAGGCAGGGAGACCGGCGCGTAGCCGCCGTCCGTCGTCTTCTCCACGACCTCCGCCGCCGCGAGGAGGCCGATGCCCGAAAGCGTCTCGCGCCGCGTCATGCCGCCCGGGGCGTCGCCGGCCTTCGCCTTGGCGGGTGGTGGCGCGGCGAAGCACCTGCGGCAGGCGCCGCACCCCTCCTTCAGGTCAATCGTGTGCGGATAACGCGCCTTCTGCGCGAGCAGGTTGAAGAGCGTCCCCATTGGACAGACCCAGTTGCACCAGGCGCGTCCCGAACCGACGGCCGCGAGGACCAGCACGCCGCCCGCGAGGACGAGTCCCGGCGCAAAGCCGATCAGGGCCTTGCCGACGATCGAATAGGGCGTGAGGGCCCAGCCGAGCGCGCCGAATCCCGCCGCGACGAGTCCCGCCGCAAGCGCAAAGACGATCCAGCGGACGATCCGCTGGACGCGCGTCTCGGGGAGGCGCGTGCAGACGCGGCGGACGTGTGATCTCGGATGCGTGAGGAAGTGGACGACGCTCTGAAGCACGCCGAGCGGACAGAGCCACGCGCAGAAGAAGCGTCCGACGAGCGGCGCCAGCAGGAGGACGGCGAGGAAAAGGAACGTCGGCGTCGGCTGGATGCGCAGGGCCTTCGCCGTTGGCACCCCGTAGAACGCGCCGCAGACGGCGGCGAGCGAGAGCAGCGCCAGCAGGCGCAGCGTAGCCGTTCTGAGCTTTGACTTGACGTGTGCTTTCATGAGTTCATCTCCTTGGTTCCAATGCGTGCTCTTTGCGTTCCCCTCTGCGCTCTTTGCGTTAAAACGTCCATCTCTTCACGACCTCCTGGTCCTTGAGCGCGTCGATCCACTCGTCGATCGCGGCGATTTCGCGCGGGATGTCGATCGACTGCGGGCAGTGCGGCGTGCAGCGTCCGCACCCCGTGCAGTGGTCGGCGCGGCGCAGCTCCTCTGGCACGGCCTTCGCGTAGGCTTTCAGCACCTCCTTTGCGGACGGCATCGTCTTCGCCGTGAGGATGCTGTTGCGGAACTGGAGGATCGAGACGATGTCCAACCCGTACGGGCACGGCATGCAGTAGTTGCAGCTGTTGCACGGGATCGTGTTGAGCGCGAGCATCCGCTGCGCCGCGCGCTCAAGGGCGGCCAGCTCGTTCGCGCGGCAGGGCTTGAGCGGCGAGAAGGTGACGAGGTTCTCCTCGATGTGCTCGGTGCGCGTCATGCCGGAGAGGACGGTCATCACCTTCGGGAACGTGCCGCAGAAGCGGAACGCCCACTGCGCGAGCGTCGCCTCCGGGTCGAGGGGGGTGAGTTCCTGCGCGAGCGCGTAGTTGTAGCGCGCGAGGCGTCCGCCGAGCAGCGGCTCCATAATGACGACGGGGATGTCGAGCTTCCCGAGCGTCTCGTAGAGGTACTTGGCGTCGAGGTTGCGCGCGTTCACCTCCTTCGCGTGACGCCAGTCGACGTAGTTCATCTGGATCTGCACGAAGTCCCACTTGTACGTGCCGTGGCGCTCGATGCACCATTCGAACGCCTTGGGGTCGCCGTGGTAGGAGAAGCCGAGGTGGCGGATGCGGCCCTTCGCGCGCAGCTCAACGCACCAGTCCAGAGCGCCGTTTTCGAGGTAACGCCTGGAGAACGTCTTGAAGTCGCCGTTGCCAATGGAGTGGAGGAGGTAGTTGTCGATGTAGTCCACCTGGAGGGCCTTGAGCGAGTTCTCGAACATCGCCTTGCAGGCCGCGAGCGGATACTGCTGGGGCGCGAAGTTCGAGAGCTTCGTCGCGACGATGTAGTCCTTGCGCGCGTAGCCGCTCGCCTTCAGGGCCTTGCCGAGCGCGGCCTCCGACTCGCCGCGGCAGTAGGCGGGCGAGGTGTCGAAGTAGGTCACGCCGCCGTCGAGGAGCATCTTGACCTGACGGTTCAGGAGCTCCTGGTCGATGTTCGACGTCGAGTAGCCGTCCTTGACCCAGCCGTTCGCGTGCCCGCCGTCCACCGTCGGCAGGCGCATCGCCCCGTAGC
>CADAKF010000080.1 GCA_902788415.1 uncultured bacterium | reverse complement strand
CTGACACGGGACATTCCGCTCATGACGGCGCTGTCGCTCTCGATCCTCTTCTTCGGGGTCAACTGGAAGCACCCCGGACGGCCCGGAGCGATCCGGCGCAAGGAGGCGGTGATATGGATTGTGACCTTCGTCGGCTACACGCTCTTGATGTTCTATCAGGGGAAGTGATGGCCAGAAGGTGAATCAAGGCCTGGGCGGCGGGGCTTGGCGTCGTACCGCGCTTCCAGGCGAGATAGGCATCCGAAGTGAGGACGGGCGAGAAGGGTCGGAAGACGAGTTTCTTGGAGAAGACCGCGGGGAGGAGTCCGTCAAGACAGATTGCCGCGCCGAGTCCTTCGCTCACAAGATGCGCCGCGTTGTAGAGGAGGTTGTAGGTCGCGGCGATGTTCAGCTGCGAGAAGGGCTGCCCGAGCCAGCCCGCGAGAAAGTTCATGACCATCCGCTGGCGGGAGGCGATGACGGGCGTCTTCGGCAGATCCTTCGGCGTAATCGCCTTCTTGCGGGCGAGCGGATCGTCGGCTTTGAGGAGAAGTCCCCAGCGATGTGTGTCGGGGAGGTCCTGATAGTCGAATTCCTCGTAGCGTCCAGGGCCGACGAAGAGCGCCAGGTCGATCGTTCCGTTGGCAATCCCGCCCGCCAGGTCCTCGCCGTTTCCCGAGATGATCCGGAAGTTCAGCTTCGGATGCGCCGCGCGCAGCGTCTTCATCGCCCTTGCCAGACGCCCGAAGGCCGCCACCTCTCCCGCGCCGATGACAACGGAGCCGGAAAGATCTCTGTCGCCATCCGCCTTGAGGCTCTCTTCGGTGCGTGCCGCGAGCTCGACGATGTCCCGCGCGCGACGCAGAAGCATGCGCCCCTTGTCCGTCAGCTCGATCCGTTTTGGCGAGCGCACGAACAGCCTCGCGCCGATTTCGTCTTCATAGGCGCCAAGCTGCTGGGAGAGCGCGGGTTGGGAGAGATGGAGACGTGCCGCTGCCCGCGAGAAGCTCTGCTCCTCGGCGACGGCGAGAAAATAGCGGAGTATGCGAATTTCCATGGCACGGATTGTAGCATACCGTTGTATAAGTGTCAATTATAGAATGGATAAGATATTGATATTGGTAATTCACATGGTAATATGAGATAATGCACTCGGCAATGATGAAGAAGTAATGAAGATGCGTTTTATAAATGTAGTTTGTGTTCTCGCGTTAATTCTCGTGTTTGGGTGCAAAGGCGTAAATATTTCAAGGAGCCGCGAAATGATTGGAATTCTGTTTGCCACGGTCTTTCGCATTCCCGAAGTGGCGGTTCATCCTGAATACATCGAAAGCTATCCCCCGTTTGCGGTGGAGGTCGCCGCGGCTTCTTCAAGAAAGGCACATCGAAATGACGACGGCAGCATATAGAACGCGGATGGCCTCTGACGAAAAGATTATCGGAGGTTCGTCTCTTCACGAGGTCTTCCATCGACACGCGCGGGAGGCTCAGCGCCTTCTGTCCGAGATCAACACGGGGTATCATGCGGCGGACGAGGTCCGGGCCGTTCTCGGGCGGCTCTGGGAGTGCGAACTGGATGATTCGGTCGTCGTCTGGCCGCCGTTTTTTACGGACTCGGGCAAGAATACGCACGTGGGATCTCGTGTCTTTATCAACGCCGGCTGCCAGTTTCAGGACCAGGGCGGCATTTGGATCGGGGATGATGTGCTCATCGGTCCGCAGACCGTCATCGCGACCCTAAACCACGAACAGGATCCCGACGACCGCGCCTCCATGTGGGCGAAGCCGGTTCGGATTGGCGACAAGGTGTGGATCGGCGCCCACGTGACGATCTTGCCGGGTGTCACGATCGGCGACGGTGCGATTGTCGGCGCAGGTGCGGTCGTGACGAAGAACGTGCCGCCGCGCACGGTCGTCGGTGGCGTCCCGGCGAAAGTCTTGAAGACGATTTGAAAGGAGCTCGTGATATGAACATGAAAAGATATGAATTCGTCTTGGGCGCATTGTCCGTCGCCTTTGTCGGTTGTACGAAGGACGGCATTGCCGAGGAGGCCAAGAAGACAAAGGAGAAAGTTGAGATGAAAAAGCCGCTGGTTGTTTATTTTTCCGCAACGGGCACGACGAAGGGCAAGGCCGAGATCCTGGCGAAGGTGCTGGGCGCGGACCTGAAGGAGATCGTTCCGGCCGAGCGCTATACGGCGGCCGACCTCGACTGGCACGACAAGAAGAGCCGCTCGTCGGTCGAGATGGCGGACAAGGCGTCCCGTCCCGCGATCGCGGGAACGGTTGCCAATATGGCGGACTACGATACGGTCTTCGTCGGCTTCCCGATCTGGTGGTACGTCGCCCCGACGATCGTCAACACGTTCCTCGAAGCGCACGATCTCGCAGGCAAGCGCGTCGTTCCGTTCTTCACGAGCGGCGGGAGCGGTGCGGGCAGGACGCTCGACTACCTGAAGCCGTCCGCGCCGAAGGCGACTTTCGGGCAGCCGAAGAATCTGACGCATTTGGACGAGTCGGCCATCCGCGCGTGGGTGCGGGAACTGCGTGCAGGAAACTGAGAATTCGACGAGGCGCTTGTCGCGGATCTCGCGAAGGATCACGAACTTATCGTCACGCTCGAAGACGGCGTCGTTGCCGGCGGTTTCGGCGAGAAGGTGGCCCGCGTCGCGGCGGCGCACGGAATCAAGGTGTTCGTGAAGGGCGCCCCGAAGAAGTTCGAGGATCGCTTTAACCCGAAGGACCTGCTGCGGCGCTGCGGCCTTGGCGCCGACCAGCTTGCGGACGCGATCACCCGCGGATGACGGCTCGGCCGACCCCGGGGCATCCATTGAGGATATCGACGACCGGTATTACCTCATTTTCAGACTCTTCTCTGCCCAGCCCAACACTGTTGACTCAGTCTCCAAAAAGACCGGATGCCATCGCGTTGTAAAGCGCGGAGTCCTGGTCGTTGGCAAGCGGATCCGGACCTATCACTCGGCGCGTCGGCTCGGCGGCGGAGCCGTCGCGGTTCACCATCGTAACCGTGAGCGGCAGCATATAGGCCGCCGTGGCGCGTCCGTCAGGCGTAAACATGGCGAGGACGTTGCGGTAGGTGTGCTTGGCGCGGCGGCGCCATGCCGCGTCGCCGCCGTAAAGGGCGTACCACATGAACGCCCGCGCCGAAAGCGCGCTGTGCTGGTGCAATGTGTCGCCGTAGGTGTGGCGCTTGCCAAACCAGTAGCCGTCCCAGTGGCGAATCGCGATCTCGTTGAGCCGGTGGTCGGGCTGGTTGCCGTTGAAACGCGAAAGCATATCCACAAGGTCTGGAAGGACGGCGTCGACTCGTCTGTCCCGCTCCACCAGCGCGGAATAGGCCGAGAGTATTGTCACCGCCGGCGCGACAATCGTTTGCTCGTACTTCACCTCGTGCGCGGGCGGGCGGACGCCGTTGCGGACGATGTTCCCGATGTGCTCCCGCAGATGCCGTCCGATGCGCGAGACGTCACGCCCCGCATCCCTGAGCAGGACAAACTCCTCGGAGAAGCTGCAGCCGTTGGGATAGAAGTTCGTGCCGCCGTTTTCGTAGAAGTTGACAATCGTCCGCTCTATCCAGTCGAGGTACTTCGGGTCCTTTTTCAGCTTGTACATCTCTTTCCAGAGACCGATCACCTGCGGACCGTTGTAGAGCCGCTTGAAGCGCGGGTCCTTGCCGATGCCGTCGTAGACGGCGCAAGTGTCAGTGTCGAAGAACTCGCGCAGGGCAAACCGCTCCCAGAGGTCGAGCGCTTTTCTTGCCGCCGCGTCCTCGCCGTGCCGCTGCAGATATTTTGCGATCATGATCGGCATGGCCGTCCGTTCGCGACAGGCGTTCATGTCGCGCCATTCCGCCGAAAAGTACTGCCGTTCGTCCTCGTTGTCGTAAGGGAGGAAGGCGCCATAAAGCGGACTATTCTCGTCAAGGCACTGCTGTTTTTCGACAATGAACCTGACGCGGGCGCGAACGAGATCGTCGAACGCCGGCGAACAGAATCCCGTGGCGCGGGCAATGCGCCCGTCGGCAAGACGGAACTCAAAGGCGTATTCGCCGACGCCCTTCTCGGGAGCACGCGTCTCGCGGCGAACCTTCCCGTCCGGCTCGGCTATCGAAATCTGGAACAGCTCGTCCGGGAAGATTGTCTCCTCGTCGAACTCCACCACCGCTCCGCCATGCCGGAGCAGCGCGGCGTTGAAGCCGCCCTTTGCGTCGTATGCCGCAAGCGTCCAGGCGACGGCCGCGGTCTCACCCGGCTGAAGAACCAGCGGATCGGGGTGGAGGACTATGTCGCCGCGGTCGTTCGAGCCTTCGGCGGCGATGCGGCGGACGGAGTACCAGTCGAGCGAGCCCTCGTTCAGCACCAGCGCAAGCTCCGTCGGGAACGATCCCATCTTCACCGCCCGCACCCACGAGTTGCCGCCGCCGCACCAGACATGGGCCGAACAGCGCCGGCGGATGCATTCGTCCGCGCCCGCATAGTCGTCATTGAAGGTCGCAAGGATGCCGAGGTCGCCGCGCCCGAAGTAAAGCGGCGCCTTCGAGACGTTAGTGAAGACATACCGCTCCTTCAGCGCATCGTGCGTCAGCTCCCGGAACACCTCGGCGCGGAGGATGCCGTTGTCATAGACGGAGACGACCTTGTCGCCCTCCTCGCGCATCCCCCTGAACGGAAGCTTCTCCGAGTCGCGGAACGCCGCGCCGGTCCAGCCGTCGTGTCCGCCGATCTTCTTCACGTTCGTCCGTATCTCGCCCCAGCTCTCGAGTCCGCTGATCCAGTTCATCCGGTCCGCATCGCCGTTGACGACCAGCGAGGCAAGCGCGCCGTTCGCCGAGTTCCACGCAACGGTGAAACATTCGTTCGAGCGCGCGATATCGGCCCGCACCGCCAGCGCAGACGCGGACGAGGCCGGCAGGGCCAACATCGCCAGCCCGATGGCGAGCGCGCGCCGTATCCGCACAATCAGGACATCTTCGCCCCGTCCACCCGTCGTCTCTGCCCCGTTCAGTTCGTTCCAGTCATTAGAAGCATTCATAACGCCCCATATTGTACCATAACCCCAATCACTTCCCTATCGCTTGAAGGCGCGGATGCGGTCGGCCATCTTGGACCAGAAGCGATCGGCGATCAGCTGCATGCCAAGATCGCCCGGATGATTGTACCGCCCATGGGCCTCCTTCATGTCCCACAGATCCTCCATGCGCACGAAGACGTCGCCGTGGCGCTTCGCCACAGCCTCCTTCTCGGCGTCGAGCCTCGGACGCTTGTAGAACCCCTGCGACACCAGCACCAACGCCTTTCCCTCGGGGTCGAGATACGTGCGCAAGGCGTCCACGGCGTCGCCGAACGAACGCGCCGTCGGCAGCTTGCCCGCATCGTAGGCCTGGGGGACGTTGGCCCCGAAGAAGAGCACGATCACGTCCGGCTTGAATTCGCGCGCCCACGCGAAGTGCTTCTCGCACGCCCAGTCCGGCAGGTGGAAAGCCCGCTCGACCGTGCCGGCCACCTGCAGGAGGCAGCACTGGGCGTCGGGCTGCACCGAGACGATCTTCTTCTGGAGCAGATGCACGTAGTCCCTGTCGCGCGCACTCGCCGCCATGCCCCAGTTGTTGGTCCAGCCGATCTGCGGACGGGGGCCGTGCAGCGTGATCGAATTGCCCACGAAGAGGACGCGCGGCCCCTTTTTCGTCGCGTCGAACACCGTCTGGTTCTGCGCATTCTGCCCAATCGCCGGCACCGGATTCGCCTGCAGGTCCTCCGCCTTCATCCCCGCCGCCGCGGCCGTCGCCATCAGCGCCAAAACGATCTGCTTCATTTTGTCTCCCTTTCGTTGAACCCGCGTATTATACCAAAACCGGGCGACATCTCCCGTTGCCGGTTCGGGGACCCTTGCCCCCCCCAAAAAAAACCAATTTCAGGGTCGATTCTCTTGCGAGCTTGTCGCGACGGTGTTCGACCTATTTTCCGAGATCGACGCTTACGGGTACGATAGGCGAATTCGCCTGATTCGCTCCGTTGGTGTCGCTTCCGGAATGATCGGCGTCTTGCGCCGTGTGGCTGATCCACGACGATTTCCGTCGTCTGGCCCCGCGGCGTCTGGCTCAGCGACGAGCAACCCGCTGCGATTGTCACAATTCCCCCGCCAACCGCCGCGAGAAGGACGGGCTTCGCCGCCTCCCACAACTGCTGGCAGAGTTTCCTCCAATTGACTTTGACTTTCATAACATTCTCCTTTCACTTGAATTGAAAAGGGGGGAAGCGGAATCCTTTCCGCTTGTAAGCGAAGCGCAAAAGAGACCTCCGCTTCCCCCCGCCCTGAAGCGGAAAGGATTCCGCTTCTCCCCTAATCCGCTTACTCGCCGACCTTGAACTTCACGTTCTCGATCACGAGCGGCTCGAGGTGCGAGACTCCCGTGCCGTCGTCAACCGCGTAGTTGAGCGTCAGCGCCGCGGTGTACTCGCCGGGCTCCAGCTCTTCCGCGCCGCCGTCGCTCTGGAACGTGGCCTCCGGCGCGTGCTCGTCGTCGAACGCGGTGCAGTGCCAGCTGAGCGGCTGGCCCGCGACGGTCGCGAGCGCGCCCATCAGGCCGTGGTCGGGGAGGCCCTGGTCGGGATCTCTCGACTTGTAGCCGACGTTCTCGCCGCGGATCGTGAAGTGCTCCAGCGTGGGAATCGGGTTCTCGTCGATGGACTTCACCTTGACGAACCCGTCCGAGCTCTTGACGAGCGGCTCCGGCTCGACCTTCAGGTACTTCACCTTGCGCCAGTCGTTCAGCAGCTGCCCCTCGGGATCGCCGCCGCGCGAGTAGGCGACCGCCTTGTAGTCGCCCGGCTCCAGCAGGGCGTTCGACCGGCAGACGATGTTCTGGCGGTTGATGACCCTGACGACCGTGCACTCGAACCTCACGCCGAGCGCGTTCACCAGCTCGACCTTCGCGCCGACGTCGTCCATGCAGAGGTTGTAGCCCTGCATCTGGTACTCGTTCTGCCCGTGGATGAGCTCGGTCGGCTTTGGCTCCGCGACGTCGAACACGTTCGTGACGCGCACCTTCGTCGAGGTCTCGTCCGTCACGATCTTCGGCACCACGTTGACGAGGTGGTTCCGGATCTCGTCGTCCGGCGTGAACGCCACGACGAGCGAGTTCTTCGCCGGATCCCACGGCGAGTCCGCCGCCGGGAACGTCCCGAGGATCCTGAGCTCGACGTAGCCGCCGTCCACGTGGATGCGGCACGCACCCTGGCGCTCCAGCTCGATGAACGCGTCGATGTCGTTCTCGACCAGCGTCTGCAGCTTCAGCTCGGGGACGCCGGAGAGCTCCGCCGCGCTCTTGCAGAGCTGCGCGAGCGAGACCGTGGTCTTCGTGATGTAGCTGCCGAGGTACTGGGCGGCCTCCCTGGTCGGACTGGTGTTCTCGTGGATCTTGATCTCATGCTTTGCCATTTCTTCCTCCTTTCCCTTACGCAGCGGCGACGACCTTGACGTTCCTCGACGCGGACTTCACGGCCACGTCGTCGCCCGCCTCGCCGCAGCGGGTGTAGACGATGACCTTGTAGTCGCCGGCCTCGAGCGCGACGCCCTCGAACTTGAACTCGACCGTGTTGAGTTCCGACTTGGTGACGGTCGCCTTGACGACGAGCGAGTCGCCCTTGTAGAGCGCCACGAACTCGTCCGGCTTCTCCGTGTCCGGCGCGAGGTTCGTGCCCGCCATCGACATCCCGTCCCCGACGCGGACCTGATCGTACTCGTCGAGCGCGAGGTTGAGGATGCTCGAGATCGACGGACGGTCCCCCTGCGTGTTGTTGACCGGAACGACGTCCCGGAGCGCGTTCTTGAACTCGTTGAGCTCGCTGCACGCGACGAGGATGAGGTTCCTGCCCTTGACCCACGGGCCCGAAGAGCCCTCGAAGGCGCCCCTGCAGGTGTTCCGGAAGGTCCCGAGCCCGTCGACCCGCGCGGCGTTGCCCATCTCCGAGTTGAGCATGATCGCCCTGGCGAGGCCCTTCCACGCCGCCGCGTGGTCGGCCTTCTTGCCGCCGACCTCGTCGACGAGGAAGGCGTAGGTCTCCTTCTTCGGCATGATCCGCTCGTTCTGGATCCTGCCGGTGCAGAACGGCGTCTCGGACAGCGACGCGCTGCCCCTGGCCGTCTTGAACTTGAATGCCATCTGTGGTATTCCTTTCCCTTGTTGTTTGAACAGCCCCCGCCGCACCCGCGGAAGGGGAGATTTGCGATACGGGACTTTTGAAACGGGAATCGGGACTTCGGCCGAATTGAGTTGGGGATTTTCGGAATCGATACGGGACTTTGCCCTCTGCGATACCCGACCTTGCCGTCCGCGATACGGGCCTCTCCCGTCCGCAACCCCCGCCCTTGCCGTCCGCGACCCCCGCGGGCCGTCAGGCGCCCGCCCCGACGGTCTTCACCTCCTCGAAGGTGACATACACCCGCTTCCTGCCGTTGGAGTAGTTCGTCGCGTGCCAGGCCTTTACGGCCTTGTCGCTGATCGCCTCGGCGAGCCGTTCGTCGACCTTCACCTCGATTGCCTTCGTTTTCGCTGCCATTTGGGTTTTCCTTTCAGTGGAGAAGCGGAATCCCTTCCGCTTCATTGAGATCGGGGGCGGCTCTCGCTGCGGAACCTCTCCGCAATCGCACCGCCCCCTAAATATCCATGTGCGCCTGTCGGCCACAGGAATTTTTTTCAGAGCCCGACCCCGAAGAAGCTGCAAAGCTCCCCGCGATGACGGCGATAGCTCCGCTCGGACATGAGTCGTGTGGACTTGTCGCGATTCGCGCCGTTCCGGACGATCAGTAGCAATGTCGGCACGAGATGCGCCTTGCCCGCGGTGACCAGCCGAGTGATGGCGGTCGAGAGCCGCTGCAGCCGGACCTTCTGCCGCGCCAGCCGTTCGGCGACAAGCCGTTTCTCCTCCGCCCGTTCGCGCTCCGGCGAATAGTCGAGCGCGTCCATAAGCCGTTCGAGCGCCTTCCCGTCGTCGCAAAGGACCTTCGTCTTCGACGGATCGGAATACCCCGACAGCATGGCCTCAAGTGACTTCATGCTCTTGTTGAATCGTTCGCTGCGATAACTCATTTTCGATTTCCTTTCTTCTCCTTTGGCATTCACTTAAACCTTCGGTAGTACCCGGTTGAGCCGCGCCTGAAACGCGGCGGCCGGATTGCGGAGCGGATGGTCCGTGTGCTTTTCGAGGTCGTACTCGAAGTCCATTAGCGCGAGGAGGAAGGTGTTGAGCCCTCGGTTGGCGATCTTGAGCCACATGAGCCGGTCGTCGTCCGTTCCACCGGTGACGCGCACCGCTTCGTCGACCGTTGGCGGCACGGGGTCCTGAAACCCTTCGGCGTCCAGCCGTTCGAGCCACGCGAGAAACTTGGCCGAGGCCTCGCGCTTCCGCTCCGCACGCGCGCGCCTGCACGCGCATGCGCGTGGTCTGAGAAACGTATCACAAGATACACCGTCTCCGTCTGACGTTCTCTTGTTTCTGCCTTTACTCTCTTTAGGGGGTGGAGGGGGGCTTTCTCTCATTTCCCTCTTTTTCTCTTTTTGCATGTTGATAACTTTCCTTTCCGCCGAAGGCACCATTGCCGTCGGCGGGGGATAAGATAGAAACGGTTCACGATAAGACTTTTCGCGTTCGCGTTTCGCGCCGTGTTTGCAGGCCTTGAATGAAGATTTTTCCGCTTGCACACTGTCACCAAAAACCGGGGGAGACGCGGTGCATTTCGCCCGCCACCGGTAGTAGCAGCGCTTCCAGCTCGCGCGGGTCTTGCCGCGCAACCGGTCTTGCCAGAAGTCGGACCTGAAAAGGGCGGCGACGGCCCTGTCTGCGGAAAGCCCTCGGAGGGTCATTTTCCTGATTTTCCTGAAGACGACGCGGTCGTTGTCGCGTTCGGCCCGATAAGCCGAATCCTCGTCGCGCCACAGGAAATTTCGGCACCGCTTCCGTCGGGACATTTCGGGAGGTTATCAAATCAACCTTACAATCTCCTTACAAGTAGATTACAGTTCTGTAAGGTTTGGCGGCCCGTCAACCTGATTTTGATGTTTTTTTAGGTTGTGTTGAAATTTCTTTTCAGGCGCCTTAAATTGCCTTTTGTTGCATTATTCGATTGTTTTTTGCGTTTTCTCCTTCGCCCGCTCCGGCAAACCTTACAATTTTGTAAGGTAGTTGTAAGGTACTTGTAAGGTTCGTTTGATAGACTTCCCGCCGAACAAGGCCAATGTCGGTTTTGCTAT
>CADAKF010000079.1 GCA_902788415.1 uncultured bacterium | reverse complement strand
AGCTGGGTCGTGCCGGGCGGATCGCCGCAGAAGCGCTGCCCTATCGTCCTTGGCTTCCATCTGCTGGAGTTCGATGGACGGCGTGTGTTGGTGGACGTAGGCTGCGACCATTTCGAGATGGAAGGCCGGCAGGCGCGAAATTTCATTCGTCCCGCCGAGGCGCTTCGCCGGCTGGGCGTCGCCCCGGAGACCATCGAGGCCTGTTTGATTTCGCATTTCCACAGCGACCATCTTGACGCGATCGCGTCGTTCCCGGGCGCGCATGTCTACATTCAAGAGAAGGAGGCCCTGTCGGCCGGCAACAGGCTGGCGGGACGGGCGGTGACGACTTTCAAGTCGGAGCTCGAACTGTACGGCGGGCGGCTCAAGATGGTGCGCTCCGGCGGCCATACGGCGGGGCATTCAATCGTGCTCGTGCCGGGCATGGACGACGGCCGCACGGCGGTGATCGCCGGCGACGCAGTCTATTCGCGGCGCAATCTGGAGCAGCGTCTGCCCACGCCAACCACCGTCAATGCCGACGAAAGCCGCGCCTTTGTCGAGACCTACTCCGATCCGCGCTACCGCGTCTATCTCTGCCACGACTGACGGGAACGGGGAGTAGCCGAGTGTACGGCGGACGCCTCTGCATGTACCAACCGTTCGTAGCCCCCAAAGGAGTGTAAATGATGAAACTGCTGACGATAGCCGCTGTTCTTCCTGCGCTGGCGTTTGCCGGACAGGATCGTTCGCTGATGAGTGAAGCCTATTGGAAAATCTGGAACGACGCCGAGCAGGCGCGGATCGACTCTGATATCGAGAAGAACCGAAAGGCTGACGGTGCGTTCGAGATCGATGCACCGGATGGCGAGGCTGTCCGTGTCGAGCAGCTGACACACGACTTCCGCTTCGGTGCGCATATCTTCAACTTCAATCAGCTCGGAAAGAAGGAATACAACGACGCATATAAATCGAGTTATGGAGCGGGCGGGCTTTTCAATCAGGCGACGGTCTCTTTCTACTGGATCGACCATGAGCCGACGCCGGGCGCGTTCAGGTTCGGCGGCGACTACATGGATACGGAGCGCTATTGGAATTCGCTTACGCGGGAAGAGGCTCTGCGCGAACGTTACTGGCGGCGTCCCGCACCCGGACCTGTAATCGACTTTCTCAAGTCCAAGGACGTCGCCATCCACGGTCATATCCTCATCTGGGGCAACGCGAAGCCGTACTGGATATACGACTGGTATTGTCCTGAAAATGAGAAACGGGTAATAGATGAGATCGGTATTCCGCGCCGTTCCGCGCACCTCGGATGGGAGCCCTGCGGGCAGAATATGCACATGGGCTACATGGGGAAATGGATGAAGGCATGGCGCAATGCCTATGACGGTATGATTGCCGAGGGGCTGGATGAGAAATCCCTCTCTTCAAGAATTCCAACATTCGTCGCAAACATGCGCCGAATTTTCCGCAAACGGGTGTTCGACGTTGCAGACGCGTACGGGGAATTTGTGGACAGCTGGGATGTGGTGAATGAAAGCGCCCCGGACTGGATGCGTTACCGCAAGGCGCGGACAGGTCTGCCAGTATGGTTCAGCACATACGGACTCATGCCCGGCGACTATCCACTCAACGCGCTTCTTGACGCGAAGGAGGCGTTTCCGGCATCTGTGCGTCTTGCCATAAACGACTATACGATAGAAGATGCCTTTCTGGAACAGACGAAGCAACTTTGCGATGATGGTGCGCGTATTGATCTTGTCGGTTGCCAGATGCACATATTCAATACGAACAACTGTATGCGTCTCGTCAACGGCGCGACAGATGTGGGGTGGGTCGGCACGCCGCAGACAATCCGTGAGCGACTTGACATGATGGCTAAGACGGGGCGCCCGATTCATGTTTCGGAAGTTACAATCGCCGCACCGGGAGAAGATCAGAGAAGTCGCGAGATGCAGGCGGTTCTCGTCCGCAACATCTACCGGGCTTGGTTCTCTCATCCGGCGACGATGGGCGTCACATGGTGGAACACTGTAGATGGTGCAGGTGTCGCGGGAGAACCGCTGGCGTCAGGTCTGTATACCGTCGATATGCAGAAGAAACCCGCCTACCACGCGCTTGACCGGCTCATCAATCACGACTGGCGTACGGTTCTTGACGTGACTGCAAAGGACGGCAAGGCGACGTTTCGCGGTTTTCGCGGCCGCTATCGCCTCACGTGGAAGGGCGCGGACGGTAAGGCGCAGTCAAAGTTCGTGGAGTTGAAATGAAACAAACTGCCCGCCTTCCAGAGTGGGTGAGGGTCTAGGACCCTTTCGCCCTTTTGACGAAGGGGCTCCTGATTTTGTATAATGCCCCCAACGATGGAGGTTGACTTTGAAGAAACAGAGAAAGATTGTCGTTCTCGGATCGACGAACACGGACATGGTCATCACGGGGAAGCGCATTCCCGTGCCGGGCGAGACGGTCTGCGACGGGCGGTTTCTTATGAACCCGGGCGGCAAGGGCGCCAATCAAGCGGTCGCCGTCGCGCGCCTTGCGGCGAAGAAGGGCGTGTGCGCGTTCATCGCCAAGGTCGGTGACGACCTCTTCGGGCGCGAGACGGCGGCGCGGCTGAAGAAGGACGGCATCGCCGCGAAGCTAATCGTGGACAAGACCGAGCCGTCGGGCACGGCGCTCATCCTCGTGGACGCAAAAGGGCAGAACGTGATTTCTGGCGCACTCGGCGCGAACGGGACGCTGAGTCCCAAGGACATTGCGCGCTTCCGTCCCGACATCGAAGGTGCCGCCGCGCTCCTGATGCAGCTTGAGACGCCGATCGAGACGGTCTTGGCCGCCGCGCGGTGGGCGCACGCGAAGGGCGTGCCGGTCGTCCTCAATCCCGCGCCGGCGGCGAAGCTGCCGAAGGAACTGTACGGGCTTCTGGACTGGATTACGCCGAACGAGACGGAGGCGGAGCTTCTGACGGGCGTCAAGGTCACGGATGTGGATTCGGCGGCGCGGGCCGCCGCGCTTCTCAAGCGACGCGGCGTGAAGAACGTCCTGATCACGATGGGCGCGCGCGGGTGTTTCTGCGGCGCGTGCGGAACGCTCTTTCCCTGCCGGAAGGTCAAGGCCGTCGATTGCGTGGCGGCGGGCGACACGTTCAACGGGGCGTTCGTCGTGGCGTTGGCCGAGGGCCGCCCCGTGGCGGAGGCGATCGACTTCGCGCAGAAGGCGAGCGCAATCGCCGTCACGCGCCCGGGGGCGCAGAGTTCCGTCCCTTTCCGTCGCGAGATTCACTAACCATTCATTCCGATACGAGGTCCAACCATGTTTTACGTCACTGACTACACGTTTGCCGTTCTCCTGTGCGTCGTCTGCATGTTCTGCTGGGGCAGCTGGGGCAATACCCAGAAGCTCGCCGGCAAGAGCTGGCGGTACGAGCTGTTCTATTGGGACTACGTGATCGGCATTCTCGTTTTCTCGCTTGTGATGGGCTTTACGCTCGGCTCGATGGGGAAGGACCCGGCCTGGGGATTCGTCGCGAACCTGAAGACCAGCTTCGGCACGAATTGGCTGTGGCCGTTCGCGGCGGGCATTATCTTCAACGCGTCGAACATCCTGCTGGCGGCGGCGATTTCGGTCGCGGGCATGTCCGTCGCATTCCCGGTCGGCGTGGGACTGGCCCTTGTCGGCGGCACGGTCTTCAATTACCTTCAGGACGGAAAGGGTTCGCTCGGGCTGATTGCGCTCGGCCTCGGGCTGATCGTCGTTTCGATCCTCTGCAACGCGACGGCGTTCCGCGTCAAGCAGGCGACGGACGGTAGCGCGGGGGATGCCGCCGCGACGCGGAAGGGGCTTGTCCTCGCGGCATTCGCGGGCTTGCTCATGATGTGGTTCTCGCCGCTGGTGAACAAGGTGGTGGACATGGGCTTCATGCAGTCCGCGACGGCTCCGAACGCGGGCATGATGACGCCGTATGCCGCGTTTTTCCTCTTCGCCGTCGGCATCTTCGTCTCGAACTTCCTCTGGAACACGCTGGCAATGCGCAAGCCCGTCTCAGGCGAGCCAGTCGGCTATGGCGCCTATTTCAGGGGTGGCTTCCCGATTCATCTCGTGGGTGTTCTCGGCGGTGCGATCTGGGGCCTCGGCACGCTTCTTTCCTTCGTCTCGGCCGGTGCGGCGGGCAAGGCGATCTCCTACGCGCTTGGGCAGGGCGCGACGCTCGTCTCGGCCCTCTGGGGCATTCTCATCTGGAAAGAGTTCAAGGGTGCGCCGAAGGCGGCGGGGCTTCTGAATCTCGCGATGTTCGTCCTCTTCATGGCTGGTCTTGCCTTCCTGATTCTCGCGGGGGCCTAAGCGAACGAGGCCGTTGGTATAATTGCGGCAATGCGCGAGATATGGGAAGAGATTAAGACGGACAGCGAAAGCGGCGCGCGGCGGCTGATCGCCGAATACGGCGACCGGCTCTATGCGGCCGCGCTTCTCTTGAGTCCAGGCGCTGCGGATGCGGAAGAGTTGGTGTTCCGCACGTTCGAGCGGGCGGTCTCGCGAATCGACCAGTTCAAGCCGAGCGGAGGGTTCTACGGATGGCTCTATGTCATCATGCTCAACTTCCGTCGGATGGACTTGCGCAAAAATCAGCCGGACGTCGTATCTGTTGGTACGACAGCGTCTCTTCCCGAAGTGGCGGACACATCGTTCATGGATGTGCTGTCGGGGGTCGATGCCGAAGCGATTCGAGGGGCGATACGACGGATCCCCTGCTATTTGGCCGAGGTGCTGGTGCTGCGGTTTTTCGAGGGCTGGAGCATGGAGGAGATGGCCGAGACCCTGGGAATTCCCGTCGGCACCGTCAAGTCGCGCCTTCATCATGCAAAGGCGGCGTTTCGGACGGCGTTTCTGGATGCGCCAGCAGGGATTGCGGAGGTGAAACATGACCGATGAAGACACCAGGATTGAGAAAGCGCTTCGGAAGTGTGCGGACGCGCGTCTGCCCGAAGGCTTCGCGGATCGGCTGGTGAAACGAATTCGCGAGAACAAAGAGAGCGAGGAGAGGAAGACGTCGCTCAAGTCTGGTTTTGCTCGGATCGCCCTTGTCGCAGCGTCCATGACCTTGCTCCTTGGCTTTGTCCCTGGTGTTCTTGACCACACCCCCGACAGACAGGCTCGCGTCGCGGCCCATGGCGATGAAATTCGCGCAGTAAATCCAACGTCGCCGCAAGACTGTCAGCTGAGCGCGCTGGCATTCCTCGGTTTCTGTCGAGAAGCCATCCGCAGGCGGATGCGATCTCTTCTCGTGCGCAGCCGCAAGCGCGAAGAAGAAGAATAGAACCTGCGTGAACCTTCTTTTGCCGAACTGCATTGTCTCTTATAGAAGGGGACATTGCGGCGACTGCCTCGGAATTCTGCACGCCCTGCCGCTGATGTCCCGTAGCAAGCAAAGGAAGAACAATGACTACCAAGATTGTCGTCATCATCGCCGTCAGCATCGCCGCCGTCATGCTCATGTTCGTCATTGGGAGACTTGCGGACGGCAAGGACCAGGAGCAATGACGCGGTGGTGGGATAGCCCCGTGCCAGGGCCGGCTGCCGGCCTTCTCGCGGGCGCCGCTTTCTGACAATGCACCCGGACATCCCGTTTTGGCTTTCGCTTGTTCTCATGCTGGGAGGGCTCGCCGTCCTTGCATGGTCAAGCGATGTGTTCGTCGACGGCGCGGCGGCTGTCGCAAAGGCAATAGGCGTCTCGCCGTTCGTCATCGGCATGGTCGTCATCGGCTTCGGCACGAGTGCACCGGAGCTCTGCGTCTCCACGATGTCGGGTCTGTCGGGCCATGCGAACATCTTGCTCGGCAACGCCTACGGGAGCAACATCTTCAACATTGCGATGATCCTCGGTATCGCCGTCCTGCTGTTTCCGCTGGCCGTCAGGCCCGCCGTGTCACTTGTGGCCGGGCCAGGGCTTGCGGCGATCTCGCTTCTCTCGCTTTGGATCCTCTCCGACGGCCGCTGTTCGCGCGGCGAGGCGTGTCTGCTCCTTGGGGTGTTCCTTGCGATTCTGCTGCCCTACTGCTGGTACGACCAGAAGAGGAATGCGGGCGGTTCTTCGGCAGGCGAGGAGACGGGAACGCCGTCCGTACGCATCTGGAAGTCGCTCCTCAAGGTAGCGGGCGGGCTCGGACTTCTGATTGGGTCGTCTCATCTCCTCGTCTGGGGCGCGGTCGATCTTGCCAAGTTCTGCGGAGTGAGCGACCTTGTGATCGGGCTGACCATCGTCGCGGCGGGGACGTCGTTCCCGGAACTGGCGAGCGCCGTGGCTTCGGCTCGACGCGGCGCACACGAGTTCGTCCT
>CADAKF010000078.1 GCA_902788415.1 uncultured bacterium | reverse complement strand
GCGTATTTTACCATTTTCCGCGGCACCTCAGATAATCTCGAACGGATTCAACAACTTAACGCTCATGTGCCGCATATCCGAAACATTGCGAGTGACAAGTGTCATGTCATCCACTGCGGCCGTGGCTGCAATAAGCGAGTCAAGAACTGGACGCGGCAGACCTTTCTTCTGAGCAGCAGCGACCTTGACGCCCCATAACTCGGCCACAGTCACGTTGAACGCCTTGATCCGTCCCTGATAGCGCTGTTGAAGCTCCTTCAACCAGTTCCGAAGAAACGCCGCACGCTTTGTCCGCCCCAAAAGCGCGATTCCCTTGCGAATCTCACCAATGGAAACCGCCGACAAATACGTGTCCTTCTCGTTCAATGACGCCATAAATGACAGCAGGCGCGGATCCGGCGACTTCTTCATGAATTCGCTCAGCACGCAGGTGTCAAGCAAATACGTCATAGCTCGACAGTCCTTCCGACATCACGGTCTCGCGTCAGGTCAAGCTCACCCTCCTCCAGCTGCGCACTGCGAAGGAACTCAAAGAACGACTTCTTCTTCGGCGCAACCGGACGCAAAAGGATTCCGCCGTCAACCGCCTCTACGGATACGCGGTCAGTCGCGAACCGAAACGCCGCAGGGATCCGCACGGCTTGCGACCCCCCATTTGTAAACACACTGGCATACGACATATCATCCACTCCTTCTTCAGTTCCCAAAATAGTATATACTTTCTTTCGTATCTATGCAACGCCGTCTTTCACACCGCGTAAGCCACCACGCGCCGCTTCAACGGCTCGACGGCCCCTCTCCGCAAAGCGCCGCGGCAACCTCGTTCATTTCAAGGCAATTGCGGCGAAATGCGTGCGCCGCCGCGGCAGACGAAGAGGTCGGGGTGATGAAGCTTCCAGAGCCGTCTCGCCGGGTTCAGCTTAATGTAGTGGCGAACCGCCTTGAGCTGCCGCGAATCAAAGGAGAGCTCGATGTAGCAATCGCGCGCGAACACCACGGCACGGACGGGGGCAGTCGCCCCCGAACCCCCTGCTGCCACGCCCCCGCCAACCCTTTCGCCAAAGCACTGGCCTTTCTCAACCTTCAGTTTGCCGCGCCGCCGCGTCAGCTCGGGCCGCGGTTTCTCGCCAAGCACCCGCGAGAGAACCTCTCGCCGCTCGGCGACAACAAGCGTGATGAAGAAAAACTGCCGTCCGAAATGGCTGAACGCCAGCTTCACTTATTGACGATCAGGGCCATGAAGACGAACGGCTCTTTGCCCTGGGTGTTGTCGACGCCGTGGCCGGAGCCATCGGGCGTCCAGGTCGAGTCGCCCGGACCGATCGTGCGCTTCACGCCGTTGTCGTCGTAGATCGCCTCGCCGGAGAGAACAAAGTAGCTCTCGCCGTTGCCATGGTGCTCGTGATAACCGAGCGCCCCGCCCGCCGGAATCGTCACGCGCGCATAAAGCCCGCACTTGTCCGCCAGCTCGGCCGACGACAGGACCTTCTCGATCTTCATGCGGCCCTTGCCTCCGTACGGATTCTCCTCAAACACAACTTCCATTTTCATCCTCCTTTTCCAACAGTTTCGCGGCGAGCTTCACGAGTTCGACGCAGGGACGTTTCGCGTAATACTGCGGCGTGCGCGCCTCGGGCGCGCCGCCCGCCGTCGCACCTGTTCCCTTCAGGAGGTCGCGGCAGACGATCGAACCCGTCTCGGACTTGAACTTCGCGCAGAAGTCCTGAATGACGGGATACGCCTTCATCTTGTCCGGCCCGAGCCGCATGCCGATCACCATCGCCGCGGCTGAAACCGCCCCGCAGACCTCGCGCATGCGGCCGACGCCGCCGCCGAGCCCGCACGCGAGTCGCTTCGCGAGCGTCTCGTCAAGCCCGAACTCGTCCGCAAACGCCGCGAACACGGCCTGCGAACAGTTGCAGCCCTCCTGGAAGAGGGCCTCCGCCTTCTCGACCCGCGACATCAGAGCGCCGGCCTCAGGATCATGTTCTTGTAGTCGGCGTCGGAGTGGTCACCCTGCAGGTAGATCGGACCCGGCACGAACTCGTTCGCGTCGATCGCTCCGCCCGTGATGCCGACGACCGGCACGTTGTCGATGATTGTCTTGCCGTTCAGGACGACCGTGAGATGGCGCTTGTAGAGCGTGACGTTCACGTGCTGCCACTCGCCCGCCGGCTTCTCGGCCGCCACGCTCGGCACGACGCGCCCGTAGTAGGCCGCCATGTGGTGCTCGTCCACCGGCTTGCCGAAGCTGTCAAGGACCTGACACTCGTAGCGTCCGCGCAGATACACGCCCGAATTGGACTTCGCCGGCACGCGCACGTCATACTCGAGGTTGAAGTCGTAGAAGTCCTCGCGCTTCGTCTTCAGGTTGACGCCGCCGCCGACCCACTCGCCCTTCTCGTTGAGCCCGAGCTCGTTGGAGAGAACGCCGTCCTTGAACTTCCAGCCGAACTTGCCGTCCTTCTCCATCGGCTCCCAGCCGTCGAGTCCGTCCTTCAGGAGGTCAATCGGCTCGCCGAGCTTCGCGAGCGCCGTGTGCGACGGCTCGATCGGCGGATTGCGCCAGCCCGTGAAAATCTCCTGCGGCTTCGCCTGGTCAGGCGTGCCGTCCTTCGCCAGATAGGTGATCGTGCCCGTCAGCTTGTCGCCGCAGACCTCGCCGTCGAGAATCATGCCCCACGGATGGACGATGCAGAACTTGTTGCCGCGGACCTCGCAGCTCGTCATCGGAATCGGCGACGCCCAGCGCCAGAGGACCAGCGCATCGCACTTGCCGCATTCGCTGCGCGTGACGATCATGTGTCCGGCGGACATCCTGTCATAGGGCAGCTTCAGCCCCCAGTTGCCGACGACCGTGTCCTTGCTCGGACAGCACGGCGGCTTGCAGCAGCACCCCGCGAGCACAAGGCCCGCCCCGATCATCATGAGTTTCTTCAGGTTCATTGTTCTATTTTCCCTTTCTTGTTTTTCGTGATGTGACTTCAATGACATTGACGCAGTTGCACCTTACCTTAGCCGCAGTGGAAGTAGGTCTTCACGAGCTCGGCCATCGCCTTCGCACTCTTCGTGACCTTCGCACGGAGTGTGCGGTCGTTGAACGCCTTCAGCTCGGCGGCGATGCCGTCAATCATGGCCTTCGAGAAGACGCCCTTCTCCTCGTAGATCGCGCGCTGCTCCAGGAGCAGGTCGGCGGACGCCGCGCAGCTGTCCGGCAGCGTCGCGAGCGTCTTGAGGAGTTTCGCGTTCTCGGCCTTGTGGATGTTGACGTTCACGTACGTCGCGTTCGCGACCTTGACGCCGTCCTTCAGCGAGAAGCCATAGCGGCACGCAACGCACAGCGCGGCCATGAGGAGATAGACGTTCGCCGAGGCGTCCGGCGAGCGCATCTCGACCGTCTGCTTCTGGTGCGTGTCGTACTTCGAGGCCGTCTCCTTCGGGTTGGCCTGCTTGCACATGTCCGTCTTGCCGGCCCACCCGAGCGGGACGCGCACGAGCACGGAGCGGTTGCGGTCGCCCCAGCACACGTTCGTCGGCGCCTCCTGGTGCGGCACAAGACGCAGGTACGAGGTCGGGTTCATGTTGCCGAACGCCGTGATGGACGGCGCGAGCTTCATCATGCCGGCGATCGCACGCTTCGCGGTGTCGCTGATGACGCCGTTTTTCAGCATCTGGTTCGCGCCGTTCTTCATGATGCGCATGTGGATGTGGAGCCCGCTGCCCGCCTTGCCGACGGTGATCTTCGGGGCGAAGGTGACGTCATAGCCGTACTTCGCGCCCATGTTGCGGATCATCCACTTCGCGATCGTGAGCTGGTTCGCCGCGTCCTCGGCGTTGCACGGCAGGAACTCGACCTCGTTCTGCTCGTAGACGAGCCCGTCCTGCGTGAAGTTGCCGACCTCGCTGTGGCCGTACTTGATGCGCCCGCCCGCCTGCGCGATCGCCAACATGCACTTCTGGCGGAACTCGCCGAACTTCGAGAACGGCGCGGACTCGTGGTAGCCCTTCTGGTCCTTCGCCGGGAACAGCTTTTCCTCCGGCGCGATCACGTAGTACTCGAGCTCGCCCATCGCCTGGAACTCGAGACCCGTCTCCTTCCTGAACGCCGCGCACGCCTTCCTGAGCGTGTACTCCGGCGACGACTCGAGCGGCTCGCCATCCTTGTTGAAGAACGAGCAGATGAGACAGAGGGTCGGCAGCTCCGCGAACGGATCGACGAACGCCGTCGAATAGCGCGGGATGACGTAGAGGTCGCTGGAGCTCGCCTCGATGTAGCTGAAGAGCGAGCTGCCGTCCACGCGCTCGCCGCAGGTGAGGATCTCGTCGAGGTACGCCTCGTCGTTCAGGATGAAGTTCAGTGTCTTCAGGCGCCCGTCGCCGCCCGCGTACATGAAGTTGACGTGACGGATCTGCTGCGCCTTCACGAAGCGCTTGATGTCGGCCTTCGTAAACAAATCGCGCGGCTTTTTCAAAAATGCGACGATGTCGGTCGTGTTGAGCTCAACGATATTCATTTGAATTCCCTCTTTAGAATACGGAGTATTTCCATATTATAGCAAAACCGCGGCACTTTGGCCGCGGTTTCCGTTTCAGTAGATAAACAGCATCTCGCGGTACTTTGGAAGCGGCCAGCGTGAGTCGTCCACAAGCTGCTCGAGCCTGTCGACCGTCTTGCGGAGGTCGTTCATGGTCTCGATCTGCTCCTCGTGAAGTCCGTGCGCGAGCGCCTTCTCCAGCCTGTCGCACTTCACATGCAGGTCATCGAGACCCGCGCCAAGCTTGAGGGAGAGCGCCGTCAGACCGCGGATGCCGACCTTCAGACCGTCGCTCTTCGCCTGGCCAAGCGCCGTCGCGAGACGCGAGAACTCATCCGCCACCACTGGACGGATCATCGAGCGCGCTATCTCGAGGGCGATCCCCGCCTCGATGCGAATGCGGCGGTGGTAGTCCTCCATGCCGATCTCCCAGCGCGAGAGCATCTCGCCGCGGGAGAGGACCCCGTACTTCTCGAAGAGGGCAATGTTCCGCTCATCCTTCAAGGGCGCGAGCGACTCCATCGTGTTGTGCAGGTTGGGAAGCCCGCGGCGCTTCGCCTCCTTCATCCAGCCATCGGAATAGCCGTCGCCAGAGAAGATGACGCGCTTGTGGGACTTCACCTGGATCTGCAGAAGCTTCTGCAGATTCACGTTGAAATCGCCCTTCATCGCGTCCAGCTTGTCGCAGAGTGCGTCGATGGACTCTGCGACGATGGTGTTGAGCACCATCTGGCTCTTCGCGCAGTTCTGCGAGGAACCCGGTGCGCGGAACTCAAACTTGTTGCCCGTGAAGGCAAATGGCGAAGTGCGGTTCCGGTCGGTGGTGTCCTTCGGCAGCGCCGGCAGCGAGTCCACCCCAAGCCGCATGCGACTTTTCGTCCGCTGTTCACCTTCACCTTTTACCTTCACCTCATGCTCGATCGCATCGAGCACACCGTTCAGCTCGTCGCCGAGGAACACCGAGATAATCGCGGGCGGCGCCTCGTTCGCGCCAAGGCGATGGTCGTTACCCGCGCCCGCCGTCGTCTCGCGCAGGATGTCCGCATGCATCTCGATCGCACGGATGATCGCGAGAAGGAACGTGATGAAGATCGCGTTCTCCCTCGGATTCGTCCCGGGCGAGAGGAGGTTCCGTCCGCCGTAGGCGATGGACCAGTTACAGTGCTTGCCGCTACCGTTCACGCCCTCGAACGGCTTCTCGTGGAGAAGGCAGACGAGATCATTCTTCTCCGCCGTCTGCCGGAGGACCTCCATGATGAGCATGTTGTGATCGACGGCAAGGTTCAGGTCCTCGAACATCGGCGCGAGCTCGAACTGGGCAGGCGCGACCTCGTTGTGCCGCGTCTTCGCCGGAATGCCAAGCCGCCAGAGACGGTCCTCGACCTCGCTCATGAATTTGAGGACGCGCGGCTTGATCGCCCCGAAGTAGTGATCCTCGAGCTGCTGATGCTTCGCGGGCGCCGCGCCGAAGACGGTGCGTCCCGTCTGCAGGAGGTCGGGACGCTTCATATAGAAGCGCTTGTCGATGAGGAAGTACTCCTGCTCCGCGCCGAGCGTCACCTCCACGTGCGCCTTCGGCTGGCCGAACTTCCGCATGAGGCGCTCCGTCGCGCGAGAGACCGCCTGGATCGACCGGAGAAGCGGGGTCTTCATGTCGAGCGTCTCGCCGGTAAACGAACAGAACGCGGTCGGAATGCAGAGTGTCGCGCCGTTCGCGTGCCGCTTGATAAACGCCGGCGAGGTCGGATCCCACGCCGTGTAGCCACGCGCCTCAAAGGTGGAGCGGAGCCCGCCGGACGGAAACGAACTCGCGTCCGTTTCGCCGCCGATTAGGTTCTTGCCCGAGAACCGCTGCACCGCCTGTGCGGGGCCCGTCGGCTCCAAGAAGGCGTCGTGCTTCTCGGCCGTGCCGCCGGTCAGAGGTTGGAACCAATGCGTGAAATGCGTCGCACCCTTCTTGAGGGCCCA